>CALBDB010000135.1 GCA_937927755.1 uncultured Lysobacterales bacterium | reverse complement strand
TTTGGGCTTACTGACAAGCCACCGGGGTGGTTAATTTACTTGTATCATCCGTGCGGTTTATTGAGCCACTCAACGGTGGCAACAATACGTAATCCTGTGTCCAGGTCATACTGTCCTCGTCCTGGTAATCGGCCGTAAACGTACCTATATCTTCATATGACCAATCCGTCTTCGTACACACCGGACAGTAGCCACTCCACTGCGAAAGCACCAGGTCCTCACCGGCGGGGATGCCATTGATGACACCACCGGCAGTTAACCAGGTGGGGTTGCCCTCATCATCGTAAATATAGTGCACGTACCCCTGTGAAGCCGGATCGACCACGACGCTGGCGCCACCGACACCAACTGCATCACGCGACCAGATACCAGTGTAGCTCCTCTTGGTGCCATTGTCGTCGGGGCAATCCGATGAGAATGACGGTTTTTGCTTGTCGCTGCCTTCCTGGCCAAAAATCACGAAAGAAAATATCAATTCCTGCTCGGATATTACGGTGATAGAAATTCGGCCAACCGATGTCAATTGCTGCAGGGTTCCATCATTGGTATAACGATTGAGGTTGGCAACCCAGACATTACCTTCGGGCTCGAGTCCTCCAGCCTGGTACCAGGTCGGGGTTCCGTCCTCATTGTATGAGTACCACAGGAATGCGCGGTAAGGCCCTGACTTGGTGTAATCAATTCCCTGCTTCTCAAGGTTTTGCACAAGCGCCGATTCCCACAGGCCGGTACGTAATGGAATGGGATCGCCGGTGAAGCTCAAGTCTGCCTGGACCTCAACCGCGACATTCCCTGCATTGTTGTTCTTGATTACGGCATACCAGCGCCCGGGTGCCAGGCTGTCGCCGCTTACGCTCACTTCAGGGCCGTTGCCGTTGCCACCGGATGCTGCGGCAATGGGATCACCATTTGTGTCAACGGCAGACGCAAATGGTGCATCTTGAAATGCAGCGGCAAACTCTATCCGGTAGAGTTCGATAGTCAGATTACTGCTTTGTGCACCTTCCTCACTATTTGCCATGACGGTTAACGATGCGGCACCAGGCGGGACGTCGATAAAGGCATAGTCATGCATGCTGTTGGCGGCAAGTGTCACGCCACGTTTGATGCCATCCATCAACACCAGGGTCTCTGGTTCTGCGACACCGGTCTTTGTGAAGTTCACCGGGATGATGCCGATATTATTCGGATTCGAGCGATCGGTACCTATACCGACTGCGCCGATCAATTCCGTTCCGGGCACGGCACTGACATTATCCCAGGATAAGCGCACATCCAGGGCTTCGCCCGTGGGGATGATTCCTGTACCTGTCGCCGTTAACAGTGATGTCGTATTTTTGCCAACGACCGCAGATTTCAGGGTTGCTTCGTCGCTGACATTGGTGGCTTCCCAGTTCTGAACGAGCACCCAATAACTGCCGGCTACCGGTGTAAATAAATCGCACAACTCTATATCGGTCGGGGACGTACTGGCACAGAGTTCTTCACTTTCCTGGGCTATACCGTCCCCATTCGTATCCAGGCCGACAAACAGGTCAAGGTCAGTGGCTGTGGACTGCAGCGTTTCCGTATGCAGCCAGAGTGTATTGGCCGGCACATCGTGCCAGACGGTCATCACGCCTTCGGTGCCATCATACGGAGAATCTGGGTTCGGGTCCTGCGGCAGGCTTTCAACCGTCATCGTAGGTTCCACCAGGCCGCCGCTTGTATACGTTGCATCCCGCATATTAGCCAGGCCGCTCAACGCAAATTCCTGCCAACCCGAAACACTGTCAGTGCTGATCTGCCACTGCACAGGCAACGCGCCGCCATCGGAAAAAACCGCGACCGGGAATACCGCGTCTGGATAACCATTTGAAGTCAACCGGACTTCGCCGTATACCCAGGCACCGACCGAATTGGATTGGGTCAGGTCAATGCTGATGGTTAATGCGCGAGAGGCACCGTTCGCCAATGAAAAGCTCGATGGAGACACGCTGACTGACACGCCATCGTCAAAACCATGGGCCGAAGCACTCCAGGACGCACCGCCCACCAGGTCGGTAACCGTACGTTGGAAATCACAGGTGCCACGACAAACGGTGTCAACGAGACCGGGTAGGTTCAGGTTTTTGGGCTTACCGCCCGAAACCGGATTGGCCGCAATGAACCCCGCCCTTGTTTCGTCCAGGTACAAGCCCGCGTTGACAGCCTGGTCCAGTTGCGGCCTGCCCGAACCGCGTTTATGCGGTGTTTCAGCTGAACGATCGAAATCAACTGCCAGTACCGTCGTGGATGTCAGTGCCATGGTCGAGGCAAGCATCGATGGGGTCCAGCCAGGATGGACGGACTTAATCAGGGCCGCACCGCCCGCTACTTGCGGCGATGCCATCGAAGTACCCGTGAGGAACAAAAACTCGCTGCCGACACTGCTCGCGCCGAGGATGTCCGTTCCGGGTGCGATCAAATCGGGTTTTAATACGTTTTCAACTGGCGGCAGGTTAGGCCCGCGTGAACTGGTGCCGCTGATGACATCTCCGGCTTCATCAATATGGTAAATCGAAAAGCCGCTGATACTGCCCTGGTGATTGCTTCCGCTATCCAGCCAGGTGCGCAGTTCCTCTCCGGCTTCAAAATCCAGGTGCGTCGCCGGTAAACAATGATCATCAGCAACGATATTGCTGAGATCACCCGAAGTATCCTTATTGGCCAAAACATAACCGCCGGCGCCGGCCAGCATGACGTTCTTTCCCTTTTCTACCCGACCGTATTCACCACGGTCACAAACCACGATTTCGCCGTTAAAAGTACCGGGGTTGAAAGGGTTTGTTGCACCGGTATTGCTGGCACAATCGGGTTGCGACTCCGCCGGGCCAACACCGCAAAGCGGGTAACCGTAATCCTTTGCGTGGACGATTTGCCTGACACCAATACCATCGGTGAAGCTGGCGCCTGCCAGGTTGTCGGGCGGTGTTGTATCCCCACCACTCAGGTTTTCCAGGACACTGGCGAAGACACGATCGTGGGTGGCATTACCGACGGCGACGATCCAGGGTGCGTTGGCCGGTGAACCGATTGTGCCGGAATTCGGCCCCGCGTTCCCTGTTGAGGTTGCAACAAAAATCCCGGAATCCCTGGCATTCAGAAATGCCATTGGCGTGGAACCTGGAACCCACGGATTAAAGGCATCTCCACCGACGGAGTAATTAAGGACATCGACCTGGTCAGTTATGGCCTGGTCGATGGCTTTCAGGATTGCCGAGCCCTGGCAACCGTCATCGTCCGGGTCAGCGGCATCGCCAATATAGCAGACACGATAACTAACCAGGTTGGCATTCGGCGCGACACCGGAAATTACTGCCGGAAACCCGTTAAGTGTTACGTCATCGGGGTTGCCTACAGCAATGGACATAACATGCGAGCCATGGCCCGTATTGTCCTTGCCATCGGTGTTCTCTTCGGTTTCATCTGTTGCCGGGTCGTCTTCAACAAAGTCGTAAACTCCGACCAGTTTGTCATTACAAAGCACCAGCTCTTCTGAACACAGGCCCAGATGCTCACCATAAGGGTTTTCATGATCCCAACCAAGCTCAGGAAAGTCCTGTCCCGGGTCCGCGAATGCAGAGTGGTCCCAGTTCACACCGGAATCGATTACACCAACGATGATGCCCTCGCCCCCGGACTCCAGGAAGCCGGCGCTTCCATCATGGATTTTGTCCGCGCCAAGCCAGGCTGGGCCCGAATCGGTATGCAGACGCTGGATCTCGTCACGCCGCACGGCAACAACTCCGGGGGTATCACGCAGGGCTGCGGCCTCTGACTCGCTGAGTTCGGCTGCAAAACCATTGGTAGCAATACGGTAACGGTGGGTCGATTGCAGATGCCGGCCCAATTTGAGTGTCGCAGCACCACGAAACGACTCAAACCGCTCATCGAGGAAATTCAGGTACTGCTGCGACCGATCTGACTTTATATCCAGTTTCCGGTCACCGGTGAAGCGGTTGGCGGTGGGTTCCAGCCTGGTAGATTCGCTAAATCGTTCCGGGGTGTGGATAATGCGGCCATCGTATGCGGCCAATGGCAAATCCTCGAGCACCACAATATAGCGTTGCTTGGCGGAAGAATCTGCGGTTGTCGAAGCGCCCTTGGCAAAAACCGATGAACCAAGGGACATCGCAACAACAAGTGCCGTACCAACCACTGCTTGGAAAACTCTCAAGCCAGAACTCATAATCATTCTTTCATCCCTGCAAAGGCACCCGCATGGTCACCAGTTCTTCCGCTGCGGTCGGGTGTATACCCGTGGTGCGGTCAAATTGTTGCTTTGTCAGGCCGGATTTTATCGCAACTGCAAAACCCTGAACAATCTCGGGGGCATCCATTCCGACTACATGCAAGCCCACGACCTTGCCGCTTGATTTCTGGACGACCAGTTTCATCATGGTTTTTTCGTCCCTGCCCGATAAAGTGTGTTTCATCGGCTTGAATACAGACTTGTAAATATCCAATTCGCCGTAATGAATCTTGGCATCCTTTTCCGAAAACCCGACGGTCGCCACCGGCGGATGTGAAAATACGGCTGACGGGATAAAGCCGTGGTTAACCGGTCTCGGGCTGCCGCCAAACTCACTGTCGGCGAAGGCATGCCCTTCCATCAGGGCCACCGGTGTCAGGTTAACCCGGTTTGTCACATCACCAACGGCAAAAATATTGGGCACGTTGGTACATGAGTATTCATTCACCGGTATCATGCCGCCGGGCTTGGCATGGACACCTGCATCCAACAAACCGAGACCACGCACGTTGGGTACCCGCCCGGTGGCAAACATGACCGTATCGGCCTGTATTTCACTACCGTCATCAAGCTGTGCAGTAATCAGACCGTCCGCGTGCCGGGTCAGTTCAGTAACATTTACCCCAAGGCGTATGTCGATACCCTTCTTTTTCATTTCGGCCGCCACGGTGTCGCGCACGTCCTGATCGAAGCCCCGCAATATCTGGTCACCACGGTAGGCCTGCACAACCTCGGAACCCAGGCCATTGAAAATACCGGCAAACTCACAGGCGATAAAGCCGCCGCCAACAACAAGGGCCTTGCCGGGTAATGCTTCGAGGTGGAAGGCCTCGTCAGAGGTAATACTGTGTTCAACACCTGGAATTTCCGGTTTCCAAGGACGTCCTCCGGTTGCAATAAGTATTTTTTCTGCACTGATAATATCGTCACCCACCTGAACACGGTGTGAATCCAGGAGCTTGCCGTGCCCGTCGTACAAGACAACACCCGAATCACTCAGCAAACCCAGATATACCTTGTTGAGCCGGTCGATTTCGCGATCCTTGTTCTCAATCAGGCGGGACCAACTGAAACGTGCCTCACCGACCTCCCAACCAAAACCTGCGGCATCTTCGAACTCCTCCGAGAAATGTGCAGCGTAAGAGAGCAACTTCTTGGGTACACAACCCCGGATAACGCAGGTGCCGCCAACACGACTTGCTTCGCAGATGCCAACACGGGCGCCGTGGCCCGCTGCAATCCGTGCGGCCCTGACACCACCGGAACCGGCGCCTATGACAAACAGGTCAAAATCAAATTTACTCATCGGGATTCTTCGCCTTGGGATGATTGGAGTGAATGGTAGTTATGTAGTGTTTACCACACCCCTTTGCAATGGTAAATCAAAGAACTGCGCAAACATGCCTCCGAGCGACTAAAATGAGTTTATATGACTAAAATCATTCAAACTGCAGCCCGCTTACGGCATAATTCCCACCCATTGAATTTGCGGCAATTGCGCCCACATAAGTAAATCAATAAAGGACCTGGCGGATTTGCCATAAGACTCTTATATGCTTTCAATTTCTGGATTAAGTTTCGAGCGCTACTTTGAGCGGGTTTTCGAACCGGTTAGTTTCGACCTGTCCGCCGGTTCACTAATGTTGATAACCGGCTCCAATGGCTGTGGCAAAACGACCTTGCTGAGACTGCTGGCAGGATTGCTGGATCCGACCGAAGGCACAATCAACAACCGTGAATTTCCCCTGTATGCAGGTCACAACCCGGCCATCAAGGACGACCTGACTGTAGAAGAGAATATCCGCTTCTGGATGCGCTTCATGGGTACGCGCAAAACGGATCTCGGTTCCGCATTACTCGAACAGGTCATCGCTGAAATCGGCCTGACCCCGGTTGCAAAACAGGAAGGACGGACCCTTTCCGCCGGCCAGCGCAAGCGCTGTTCCCTGGCGCGCTTGCTGTTTTGCGATGAACTCCTCTGGTTGCTTGATGAACCCTATTCAAACCTCGACCGGGATGGTATCGAGATGCTCGACCGGATTCTGAAGGGCCACCTGGAAAGCGGTGGCGCCTGCATCATGACCACCCACGGCAGCCTGCGCCCGGAAGGTTTCGAACTCCAGGAGTGTCACATGATCAGTGGGCGGGAGCGATATGCGGAGGCGGCGGCATGAGCGCACAATCAGCAGGCACGGCTTTTTCAGCCCTGTTACGGCGTGATTTTCTGCTCGCGTACCGGCGCCGGGCAGAGCTACTGCAACCATTGGCTTTCCTGTTAGTGGTAACAACTTTGTTTCCGTTGGGCGTAGGCCCGTCACCGCAACTGCTGGCCGATATAGCGCCCGGCGTGATCTGGATCGCGGCATTGCTGGCCACGGTATTATCACTGGACAGCCTATTCAGATCCGATTTTGAAGACGGCACCCTTGAACAGATGGTTTTATCCGGCCAATCGCTCTCCCTGATAGCACTGTCCAGAATCGTGGCGCACTGGCTGGTGGCAGGCTTACCAATCGTATTGTTGTCACCATTGTTGGCCATGTGGATGAACCTTCCTGATGAAGGTCTGTCAGTTTTGATAGAATCGCTGATCATTGGCACTCCGGTTCTCAGCCTGATCGGTGCAATTGGTGGTGCACTAACAGTAAGCCTGAAACGTGGAGGTCAATTATTATCACTGCTGGTATTTCCTTTGTACGTGCCATTGTTAATCCTGGCGACAAGTGCTGTCAGCGCAGCAGTTGTCGATTTGCCTTATATTGGCCAGCTTGGCTTGATGACCGCGTATTTGATTACGACCCTGACACTGGCGCCTTTTGCAACAGCCGCCGCACTTAAGTTGAGTTTAAGTTAATGAATCCAATAATGTTATTTATTCACAAAACCGGCTCCCCGCCGTGGTTTTACCAGAAGACCGGGTACCTGATCCCATGGTTATGGGCGATCTTCCTGGTGCTCACGGCTATCGGTCTTTATCTCGGCTTTGTCAAAGCGCCGGTAGATTACCAGCAGGGCACAACCGTACGTATCATGTATCTGCACGTCCCTTCGGCCTGGATGTCGATGATGATTTACGGCTTTATGGCCATCATGGGCTTTATCGCCCTGGTTTGGCGAATTCGCATGCTGGAAGTCCTGGTCATCTCAAGTGCGCCAGTGGGTGCCGCATTTACCATGATCGCATTGTTGACCGGCTCCATGTGGGGCCGCCCGATGTGGGGTACATTCTGGGTATGGGATGCACGTTTGACATCGGAACTGGTATTGCTGTTTCTTTATTTTGGCGTTATCGCGCTTTATAACGCCTACGATGAGCCACGCAAGGCAGCACGGGCGGCTTCCCTGCTGTCTATTGTCGGCGCGTTCAACCTGCCCATTATTTATTTCTCAGTCGAGTGGTGGAACACACTGCACCAGGGCAGCAGTTTCGGCGGCGACGGCCCCGGCATCCACCCCGAAATGCTCTGGCCCCTGTTGATCATGGCGACAGCCGTGAAATTCTTCTACGGGGCAAACCTTCTGACCCGGGCAAGATTGACATTGTTGAAACAGGACCACCGCAAACGCTGGGTGCAAGACTTAGTATCAGAGGAGCACTAATGTCCTATACACCATTTATCTTGGCTTCGTACCTGCTAGGTACAGTCATATTATCTTGGGCAGCATTTGCCCCCGTACTTAAAAAACGTACCCTGCTGAGGCAATTGAAAGCCCGCCAGGCACGCATGGATAAATCACAATGACCCCAACACGTAAACGCAGACTTATAGGTGTACTTGTAATCATCATCGGCGTCGGTGCGGCTTCGGTCGTGGCCATGAAAGCTCTGAACGAGAACATGTTGTACTTTTGGAGCCCCAGCGATGTTAAAGAACAGTCCGTACCCGCCGGTAAACGTATCAGGCTGGGTGGGCTGGTAGCCGGTGGAAGTGTGAGCCGGGCTCCCGATAGCCTCGAAGTATCCTTCATCGTGACTGACGGTGCCGCTTCGATCGAAACCCGGTTTGATGGCATTTTGCCGGACCTGTTTCGCGAAGGCCAAGGCGTGATTGCCATAGGCGAATTCAGCCGTGAAGGCTATTTCCAGGCCGCTGAAGTGCTTGCCAAGCATGATGAAAACTATATGCCGCCCGAAGTAGCCGATGCACTTGAAAAGGCCGGACACACGGAGTCAGGACAATGACCGTCGAACTCGGCCAGATCTCGTTAATGGCAGCCCTGTTGACGGCTTTGAGCCTGGGTATTTTTCCCCTGGTTGGCACATATACGGGTAATAAACGCATGGTGGCAATGGCCTCCAGCGCGGCCATGATACAGGCCTTGCTGGTGGTAATTTCCTTTGGGATTTTAACCTCGGCCTTTGTTGTCCAGGATTTTTCGGTCGAATATGTAGCCCGCCACAGTAACTCCCTGCTGCCCATGCATTACAGGTACTCAGCAGTGTGGAGCGCACATGAAGGCTCGTTGCTGTTGTGGGAAATGATACTGGTCCTGTGGACCGCAGCGGTTGTACTGTTCAGCAAACGGCTTCCGGAAATTTTCAAAGCGAGGGTTCTCGCAATACTCGGTTGGATCTCAGTCGGCTTCCTGCTGTTTATCCTGCTCACGTCAAACCCGTTTGGACGATTGATTCCCTCGGCCGTTGAAGGTCTTGACCTGAATCCCCTGCTACAGGATTTTGGACTGATCATTCACCCGCCGATGCTTTACATGGGTTATGTCGGTTTTTCAGTTGCATTTGCGTTCGCCGTAGCAGCATTGCTGGGCGGAGAAATCAACCGTGACTGGGTTCGCTGGTCGCGTCCATGGACCCTTGTCGCCTGGGCCTTCCTGACCATCGGTATTTCGCTTGGAAGCTGGTGGGCCTATTACGAACTCGGCTGGGGTGGCTGGTGGTTCTGGGACCCGGTTGAAAATGCATCATTTATGCCCTGGCTCGTCGGTACGGCCCTGATTCACTCCCAGGCTGTTACTGAAAAGCGCGGTGCGTTTGGTAACTGGACATTATTACTCGCACTTTCAGCGTTCTCGCTGAGCCTGCTGGGTACATTCCTGGTGCGTTCGGGTGTATTGACCTCGGTACATGCATTTGCCTCCGATCCGACCCGCGGTATCTTTATTCTTGGCTACCTGGCGGTCGTTGTTGGCGGTTCGTTAACCCTGTATGCGGCACGTGCGCCGAAAATGATCCAGGGTGGCGGTTTCGCCGGCATGTCACGCGAGACTTTCCTGCTGATCAATAACCTCGTATTTACGGTGATGGCGGCCATGGTGCTTACCGGTACCCTTTACCCGCTGCTGATTGATGCCATCGGCGCCGGCAAGATATCTGTCGGACCTCCCTACTTCGGTTTCCTGTTTGCATGGCTGCTGGTGCCAATCGTAATCACCCTGCCCATCGGTATTTACATCAGGTGGCAACAGGACAGTGCCAGCAGACTGGCCGCCATGCTGGTCTGGCCAATGCTGATTGCACTGGCCGCTGGCGGAGCAGCGTGGTTTATGGCGCCGGAGATCGGCTTAGTAGCCGTCGCTGGCGTGACCGGCGGCGCCTGGGTTATCACCGGCAGCCTGTTTTATGTTGCCAAGGTGGTCACGCGGAAAAACCACTTTAATCTGCCCGCCAGTGTGCTCGCCATGACGCTTGCGCACCTGGGCCTGGGAATATTTTTGATCGGCGTTAGTATGACGAGTGCCATCAGCACCGAAAAGCACTTGCGCATGGCGCCCGGCGACAACTATGAAACGGCCGGTTACACCTTTGAATTTGCCGGAACCAGTAAGGTAAGAGGTCCAAATTATATGGCCGATGAAGGCGAATTCATCGTTACCCGTGAAGGCAGTGAAGTCGCCCGCCTGTACCCGCAAAAACGCGAGTATGCCCAGGGCGGCAGCACCATGACCGAGGCAGCCATCGATCCAGGGTTTACACGTGACCTTTACGTTTCACTGGGAGAACCGCTGGATACGACGGGGCATGCCTGGGCGGTACGTGTCTATCACAAGCCGTTCATACGCTGGATCTGGCTGGGCTCAATATTCATGCTCGCCGGCGGAATGCTCGCCGCAACCAACAAACGTTACCGGCGTAAGATTCGCAGTAGCAAACCGGTTCAGCCGGGCAATAAAGAGGTGACTGCATGAGTAGTCGCATACTGCCATTGGTGGCATTCATCATATTGGTGGTCCTGCTGGTTGTCGGGTTGCAAATATCCGACAAGAAAACCCAGATACCTTCACCATTGATCGACAAACCGGTGCCTGATTTTGACCTGCCCGTACTGGCCAGTCCGGACCATCGCATGTCCAGGGAATCGCTGCTTGGCAAACCATACCTGGTAAATTTCTGGGGTAGCTGGTGTGTCACCTGCCGCGCAGAACACCCGGTAGTGACCGATCTTGCGAACCTCAACGCGGTATACATCGTCGGAATGAATTTCCGAGACGAATCCGAGGATGCACTGGCCTGGCTGCAACGCTGGGGGAATCCCTATGATGTCAGCCTGGTCGACTACGATGGCCGGACCAGTATTGATTTTGGTGTTTATGCGGCACCTGAGACTTTCCTGGTTGATCCTTCGGGAACCATTGTTTTCAAACACCTCGGTGAACTGACATGGGATGTCGTCGAAACTGAAATCCTGCCACGTGTCGCGAGTATGGAGGTTGGTAACTGATGAAACTGAGTAAATTTATAGTTTTTGTCCTGTCCCTGGCCCTGTCTGTTTCTGTTTTGGCACAATCATCGCCCGTGCAGGAACCACTGGTCTTTGAAAGCCAGCAACAACAGGACCGTTTTGACCAGCTTACAAAGGAACTACGCTGCCTGGTCTGTCAGAATCAGAACCTGGCTGACTCGGATGCCGTGCTTGCACATGACCTGCGTCGTGAAGTACATGAACTATTACAAACCGGCCGGAGTGACGAGGAAATCAAGCAATTCCTGGTCGACCGTTACGGGGTTTTTGTCCTATACCGTCCGCCGGTGCAGACAAACACTTACCTGTTGTGGCTCGCGCCACTGGCCCTGTTACTGATCGGCGGCTGGGTTCTTCGTGCCAGTATCAGTAAGCGTTCTGCATTGCTAAATACCGACGGCCAACAAGACCAAACAGACTGAATTTGTCATAAAGCCAAACAACCAAGAGAGTACCTGAATGAATTTCTGGATTATTGCAGTTGCCCTGCTAGCAGTTTCCGCTGCAATCATGTGCTGGCCGCTATTTACCGGGCCTGCGAAAGAACGGGCCAGCGCGATCCTGATCGTGCTGCTTACGCCCGCAATCGGGCTTGTCATGTACCAAAACATCGGCACCCCGGAAGCGCTCGGAATAAAACCCGCTCCTGCTCAACAGGCTCAACAGACCCAGGACCCGCACGCTTCTTCAGGGCAACAGGATGTTGAGACCCTTGTCGCGCAGTTGCAACAGCGCATGAATGAAAACCCGGAAGACCCCGATGGATGGCTGATCCTGGGGCGCACGCTCAAAACCATGCAGCGTTTTGCGGAAGCAGAAACAGCGTTGGCAAATGCCAACCGGCTGGCGCCCGGAAATCCATTGATAATGGTTGAACTGGCAGAGACACGGATTTTTGCATCTGCCGGCCCGGATATTCCCCCGGGTTCAATGGAACTGATCGAGTCAGCGCTTGAGATTGACCCGCAACAGCAAAAAGGTCAGTGGTTGCTGGGGATGATACTGGCGCAGGAAGGTAATGACGCCCGGGCCATAGAAGTATGGCAAGGGCTGCTGGCTCAACTTGAGCCGGGGTCCGGACCTGCCCAGGCCGTTACCGAACAAATCCAAATGGCGCAAACCAGGACGCCAATGACCGGAATGGATGCTGCCCCGGTGCAGGCTGCTGGAACTGAAACCGCAGCAGCGGAAACTCCAATTGCTGAATCACCCACAGAAGAATTGCCTGTTGCAGTAACCACTGTTGCAGAATCCGGTATCCCTGTCACCATCACGCTGGCCAATGAATTTGCCGGTTCGGTGCCCGGCAGTGCTGCCCTGTTTATTTTTATTCACCCACGCGGGGGCGCCGGCATGCCGCTGGCCGTCAAACGCGTTGCTGCAAGGGGTTTTCCAATCTCGATGAACTTCAGTGATGCCGACCTGCTAATGCCCGGTGGATCGCTGGCAGATCATGAACAACTGGACATCACTGCGCGAATTTCAATGGGCGGAATTGCCAATGCAGCAACAGGTGATATCCAGGCTGACAAGCTGACACTGGATACAAATGCCGTCAAACCAATTGCGCTAAACCTAAACAAGCGTGTACCGTAAGCTTTCAGGCTGACAACCCAGGAGCAGAAAATGAAATATCTGCTGGTTATATCGATACTATTTGCCGCTATCAGCGGCGCCACGGCACAGGAAAAGAAAGTTGAGTTCGAGACATTTCAGCTTTCCGAAACGGTTTACATGCTTAAGGGAGCTGGCGGCAACGTAGGCATTTCTGCGGGCGAGGACGGTCTTTACATCATCGATGACCAGGTCAGCCCGATCACCGAACAATTGCTGGAAGCTATCAAGAAGGTCAGCGACAAACCCATCCGTTTTGTCATCAACACCCACTACCATGCTGATCATACCGGTGGAAACGAGGCCATCGGCGGCACCGGCGCGGTGATTGTCGCGCATGACAATATCCGCAAGCGGATGTCCACCGAACAGGTCAGCATTTTCATGGACAGCACCACACCGCCCTACCCGAAAGGCGCCTTGCCGGTGCTGACATTCAATGACCGGATGTCGCTGCACCTTAACGGTGAGAGTGCAACTGCGTATTACGTCGCCAATGGCCATACCGATGGCGACAGTATCATTCACTTCCCGGCCAGTAATGTCATCCACATGGGTGACATGTATTTCAATGGGCTGTACCCGTACGTGGACCTGGATGCAGGCGGGTCTATCCAGGGCGTTGTCGCTGCGGTTGACTTGGCCTTGTCACTGGCTGATGAATCCACCCGTATCATTCCCGGCCATGGACCATTGGCAACAAAAGAAGACCTCGAAGGTTACAGGCATTTCCTTTCAAAAGCTGTGAGCAACGTCCAGGCACTGATTGACCAGGGCATGGACCTGCCACAGGCCATCGCTGCAAGACCAACTGAAGAATGGGACGAAACCCTGGGCAAGGTCTGGATCACACCACCCCAGTTTGTCACATTTATATACAACAGCTTGCAGGGTATACACCACTTTACACCGCTACCCAAAGACGGGGCTGAACAAGATTAAGTCTGTTTGCTCACTGTTTGAAGCGGCCTGCGTGCCAGGCTGCCCTGAAACCGGCGGTAGTTTTGGCCGGCACATAAACCGAGAATAGCGGGTGACCGCGCTCTAAATATTTTTTTTCAAAAGGCGACACTCCGTGGTCCGGCAGGATTCGGGCCACCTCACAGGTCTCACCGGTAGCGATGCCGACCGCCAGGGCAAACTCCAACGCATAAATTTCCCAGTTGCAACGCAGTTCAATCTCCCCGCCCAGTGAAAGGAGCTGCGGAAAAACCGGGTGCCCGTGCCAGCGCCGTGACAGGTGACCCGGCTTGGGCCAGGGGTTTGGATAGAGGATAAAATGTTTCTCCGGGTTGCACCCATCATTTGCAAGCAAGCGCCAGAATGTGGCCAGTTCTGCCCTGACCATTGTGCAATTGCCACTCTTATCAACCGGTGAACAGTTTTGGCCCCTGGCAAGCCTGGCTTGCGAACGATCCACACCTATAACAAGATGCCCCGGGTAGAGATTTGCAAGCCCCCGGGTGCTCATACCTGTTCCACAACCGGAATCCAGGATCAACGGGGGGTATGAGGGCAAAACACCGGCATACTTCAACTGCCGGTATGCATCAAGCGTAGGGCGGTGCAACGGTTGCGCCCACGGGGTTTGCAAATGGCGGCGCAGGAGTTTTTCCAGGCAGGGGTGTACCCCCGCCTGGCTGCTTTCAATGAGCCCGGAGTTGTTGGTATTTTTGCTGACTTGAGTTGTTTTCACATCGTGCAACGCGCATTCTCATAGTTCTCGGTCTATCATTAACATAACATTGGTTTTGAATCATACCTTATGTCATCAGCAACCCGGTTCCTGCATATAAACGAACCCCTTCGTATGAAAAAGGGCGGCTTCCTGCAATCTTTCACGCTCGCTTACGAAACCTGGGGCAAGCTCAACGCCCATCGCACCAACGCCGTGTTGATTTTGAGCGGCCTGTCACCCAGCGCGCATGCGGCATCCAGCGAGGCGGATCCCTCTCCAGGTTGGTGGGAACAGATGATAGGTCCGGGTGCACCGATTGATACAGACCGGTTTTACGTGATCGCCCTGAATTCACTGGGAAGTTGTAAGGGTTCAACCGGACCTGCCAGTGAAAACCCGGAAACCGGCAAGCCATACAGGCTGGATTTTCCTGACCTGTGTGTCGAAGATGTTGCCGCTTCTGCAAAGCTGCTGATCAAGCACATGGATATCGGCCAGTTATGCACGATGGTCGGGCCGTCGATGGGTGGGATGAGCGGCCTGGCTTACTTACAGCAGAACCCGGAAAGCGCACGTCATTTCCTGACCATTTCGAGTTCTCCAAACTCAGCCCCATTCAGCATCGCCGTGCGTTCATTGCAGAGAGAACTGATTGTCTCGGATCCAGCCTGGAATGATGGGAACTATGACGACAGAAACTGGCCGGTAAAAGGAATGCGTATGGCGCGCAAACTGGGCATGCTGTCATATCGTTCATCCGAGGAGTGGCGCACCCGCTTCGGCCGGCGCAAACAGGATTATTTCCCGACCGAGCTGTTCGGTATGAATTTTGAAGTCGAGTCCTATCTCGAAGCTGCCGCAAGACGTTTTGTGCATTCGTTCGATCCTTGCAGCTACCTATATCTGTCACGCGCCATGGACTGGTTCGACGTGGCCGATGATTACCCTGACCTGCAGACCGCACTGGCGGGCATCAAACTTAAGACCGCCTGTGTAATCGGCGTAGAAACAGACATCCTGTTCCCTGCCTATCAGCAAAAAGAGATTGCCGAAGCCCTACGCATGAACGGGATAGACACAAGTTTTTCAAACCTTGAGTCGCTGATGGGGCATGATGCATTCCTGGTGGATTACGATCACTTCAACCCTCATGTTACGGCTTATTTCGACCGGGTCTGGTACGAAGACAAGCTTTAACAGGAATCATTGTCTCATTCATAAATATTAAAGAATTGTGACCGAAATGCTGGCGTCACAGGACACGCAAATATATACTTTGCGCCTCGCAAAACATGCCGGAGTGGCGAAATTGGTAGACGCGCTGGATTCAAAATCCAGTTTTGGCAACAAAGTGCCGGTTCGAGTCCGGCCTCCGGCACCATCACATTATCTTTCCTGATTGTAAAACTGAGTTCGCTCTGGAAACGGCTTCTATTGCTGCCTATACTCATACGGAGCCAATCCGGCACCACGATTAGGTGTGCTGACCGAAACTTCAAATAGCCGGGGAGAAAATAGAATGGAATGGAAAATTTTGGCGACGGTTTTCACCAGCGTGTTCATCGCCGAAATGGCCGATAAGACGCAATTGGTAACAATGTTGTTCGCCACCGACAGAGATGTCAGCAAATGGACCGTATTCTTCGGCTCTGCCTCAGCACTGGTGCTGACCAGCGCCATCGGTGTCATCGCCGGCGCGATGCTGTCCCAGGTAATCAACGTAAAGACCATGTCCATCCTGGCAGGCGCTGGCTTTATGCTGATCGGTGCCTGGACGCTTTACCATGGGTTGTCTCAAGCACAGTGAACCACATTAGCCACCTTGGTGACTTCGTCCTAATGGAACATCCATGACCATGGACATACTCCCATTTCCCGTCACAGAGGCCTGTGAAGTCGAACTCGAGGCGGGCCAGTGCTTTTTCACTCAAGGGCAGTCTGCCGAAAACTTTGTGGTCGTCACTGAGGGTTGCGTCACGGTGTTCGCTCGTTCTGACGCCGGCAAGGAGGTCGTACTCTACCGCGTTCGGCCTGGTGAGCTTTGTATCCTGACCACTGCCTGCCTGATCGGCCGCACTCGCTACCCGGCTGAAGCCATTGCCGATATGCAAACCAAGGCTCGCGTTATACCGACAGCAAAATTCGAGCGACTCCTGAACGACTCCGAATCCTTTCGCATGTTTGTTTTCTCAGCTATGGGAGATCGCCTGGCACAAGTTACCAAGCGGTTCGAACACATGGTCCTGGACAGCACAAAAAGAAGGCTGGTCGCATTCCTCCTATCCCGCTCGGCACTGAATCCGGTGATCACGATAACCCACGAGAAACTTGCTGTGGAAGTCGGCACGGCACGCGAAGTCATCAGCCGTCACCTGAAAGCCATGGAAACCAAGAACATAGTCAGACTTTCACGTGGTCATGTTACCATCCTCGACCGTGACGCCTTGGCTGATCAGATATAACTAGCGCAATGTGACTTTGTCACGGAAGTCGACACCGTTCTTGTGCTACTACTATGTTACCGTAAAACAAAATACGGATTAAACGAGTGCACGATCAGTGGATGTATGACATACAGGTCCAGCAAATAAGACACTGGACCGACGAGCTGGAGACAAACGATGTTCAGGAAACTTTCTTTAATGCTGCTTATTTCGTTGTTCGCTGTTGCGGCGTACGCGGATGACGTCATTGTGACCCGGAATTTCACCGGCGGGTGGGATCAGACCAATCACGAAAGCCAGGGTATAAGCCTGCAGGTCATTGATCAGGCAAATGGTGAAAAAATTGCTGTTGCCTATTGGTTTACCTATGGCGATGATAACAGGTCTGCGTGGTTTCTTGGCGTTGGAGCAGTAATCAGCAATCGCATTGAAATGACTCTGTACGAAGCCAGCGGTATAGGTTTTTTGGAGGATAACAGTCCCGGTGATGACAAGGTTGTTGCGGTTGGAACTATGGAAATTGAGTTTTCGGATTGTGACGATGGAGTCGTTACTTTCAGCACTGAAATTGCAGGCGTTGGTGCAGGCACGTTTCCTATTTCCCGCCTGACAGACCTTTTTAACACGGACTGTAGTGGCGGTATATCTGACGATACGCCATCTGATGTTCTGGCTTCCGAACAACGCATTAGCCTTGTTGCTGCGCAACAGGGCGATCTCGCCAGTGGGCACGCTGATTTTGAAGAACGTGCAGACCGCACCAAATTCTCCGTTGAAGTTGAAGACATGACAGATGGAAACTACCGGATTCTTGTTGGTGGTACCGACAGGGGTGAATTGATCGTTAACCTGGGAATTGGAGAAACAGAATTTCGTAGCCCTGTTGAGGCAGGAAAAATTTTGCTCACCTTTGACCCACGGGGAGAGTTGATTGAAGTCCATGGTGATCAAGGGGTTGTACTGACTTCCGGTGATGTGGTTTTTGATCCCGGCGATGACGGTGATAATGGAGAGCCTATTGATTTTGGCATGACCGAGATTGAGGTTGAGTTGAGCAATACGGGCGTGTACCCGCTAGCTTCAGGAGACGCCAGGCTGCGGCCGGAGACTGACCGTACTGATTTCTCAGTGGAGATTGAAGACGTTCCTATCGGCAGCTACCCGCTTCGCATCGGCACCACCGTGGTCGGCACTATCGAGGTCGTCCAACTTCAGGATGGTTCGGTCGAAGGTGAACTGGAATTCAGAAATCCGGTTGAGCCGGGCAAGGTTCTTCTCGACTTCGATCCGCGCGGACAGCAGATCGATGTTCTGCAAGGCGAAACTGTGATCCTGGAGATATTGTTTCCTGACGTCTAAGCGACCTAATTTTTGGAGCAAATAACTCTCAAACTGCAACTCGGCCGCCTGGCCATCACATTTGTTGCCAGCCTGGTCCTCTACGGATACAGCTCCGAAGCCCCCGCGTGGGGATCGGAAGGGCATACCGCGATCGGTATGCTTGCAATTGAGCAATTGACTCCCGACGTACGGCAGGAACTTGAGCGCCTCACCGGCCCGTTGGATGAGCAGGCCATGATGGAAGCCTGCAACTGGCCGGATCAAATACGTGAAACCGATGAATGGGCCTGGACAGCCCCCCGTCACTACATCAATATTCCCCGTGGTGAATCCGTCTACCTGCAATCAAGGGATTGCCCTGACCAGGTGTGCAACACTGAAGCGATTAAGATCTCTGCGACCCAGCTTGCCAACCGCCAAGCGGGAAAACAGGAACGCTGGCAGGCATTTGCCTGGCTGTGCCATCTGGTCGGCGACCTGCACCAGCCACTACATGCGGGTTTTGCTGACGACCGTGGCGGTAACAAGTTTGTTGTAATTTTCAATGGTGAAGATACAAATTTGCATACCTTCTGGGACCATGAACTGCCCGGTCTTCATGCTGAGGATGGGCAAAGCCTGTTCCAACTGCTGAAAAAGTCTTCTGTGAGCCCGGTGACGACCCATTGGTCTCCCGCAATGGTAGACCGCTGGACAAGCGAATCACACGCACTCGCAGAGCAGAAGATATACCCGGCATCCATGCAAATTGATGGTGTTTACGTGCAGGAAAATTGGAAGATTGCGCGGCAACAGCTAGGAACGGCTGCTTCGCGTCTCGCCTTGATTATCAACTCGGCATTACAAGACAGCGACTGAAAAAATCCGTTGGATCAGCGGTGCGCTGAAATATTAAAGGTCGCGCGCCACCCTGAACCCGATGACCGGGCCATAGCGGTCGGCGCTGACCGCCATTCTGAACGCCGCACGGCTTTGTTCCGGTCCACTGGCCCAATATCCGCCACGTACAACCCGTTGAACACAACCCGGGTTGACCCAGGCCGAGCCATCCACGGGCGCCCTCAGATAATTCTGGTGCCAGCAATCCTGTGTCCATTCGCTGATGTTTCCGGCGATGTCATAAACACCCATAGGGTGAATCAGGTCCTGGTGACTGACGGTACTCACAGGCGCCGGACCCCAATGGCCATCACCATACTTCTTGAAAAAGGTTGTCCATTCCCGCTGGCCGGGTGACCTGTCACGCTCACCGGTCAGGTTTTCCACGGCCTTTGCCGGTGCCCCTTCGCCCCACCAGTAAGTGCTACTGCCGCCTGCCCTCGCCACGTATTCAAATTCTGCTTCCGATGGCAATCGATATTTCTTGCCGGTCTCACGCACCAGCCATTGAATATAGGCATCGGCGTCATAAGCGTTCACGTGTATAACCGGCATTTCAGGTGCAGCCTTTTTCCCCGCGTAGTCATTTTCCCAGTTGATGCCGTCGCGGGCGCTGAGCCTTCCGGCAGCTTCATAGTAGATACTGGATTTGCCGGTACGCTCAGCGGCGGTGCGATAACCGGTGCGCTCAATAAACAGGCGGAACTCTTCAACGCTGACTTCCCGGACACCCAGTCCAAAGCCGCGCTTGATGATCACTCTGTGTTGCGGCTGTTCATTTTCTTCACCTTTCCTGGACCCCATCAAATAACTGCCCGAAGGAACGACAATGATCGCAGGTGCCTTACCCCCTGATACCAACAGGTCATCGTGGATCACCTGGCCCGGTTCGAATCCGCCATATACGCGCGCCTCTTCCAACCGCGTCCGCAGAGCGTCAACCTTGGCACCGTGACCGCCGAGTGCGATCAGGTCAATGATATCCATGTTCGCCCGGTCAAAATCGCCGGAATTCATGGCAGCGATTGCATCCTGTTCCAAATCGGCTGCACGTTTCTCCCAGGCGGCTTCAAGTTCAAGCCGGGCTTCTTCAATTACCCTCGGGTTATCAAGAACACCGGACGCATCCGACAGCCAGGCCGCAGCAACTTCAAAATCAAGGTCCTCGACAGACTGAAAAGCCCGCGCGATCAACGCCGTCTGCAGTTCTTCCAGCCCCGTCCGCGCCTTCGGATTTGCCGGGGCTATTTTCAATGCCTGTTCAAAGTAAAAAAAGGCACTGTCATTATCCGGTTGCAGCAAACGTTGGGCATCCAGGGCCGCACGACCTGACGCGATAAGTTTGTCCACGTCTTTCAATTGCAACAAGCGCGCTTTCGCCGCATTTAGTCCCGGCAGCTTCGGATTGACTGATTGGATCAACTGCAGCATCTGCCCTGCCTGCTGCGCGGAACCTTCGTCCATTAACCCGTTGGCTTGATCTAAAACATCCGCCAGCAAGGCATTCAAGTCGGTGAGGACCCGCTTACTGCCCGGGTTATTTGCCAGGCTCGACAACAAACTCTGTAATTGCTGCTCCTGTTCTGCATCCGGCAACTCAAAACTGCCGTTGGCTGCTGATGCAGGTGGCGCCGCGCTGGGCAATGCAAGGTTCATTTCCCACTCATCAGCGCTCACATCACCCAGGCGCTCGATACGGCGATCGTCCGACGAGTCCTGACCTTCAGCCGGATCTGCTACCGTCGTGGCTTGCTGCTGGGCCTGGGAAAGCGGCGCACACACGAGTGCACTGAATAGAATCAGTAACGCCGAATACTTGAAGGTGTGTCTTCTGGCAAACATGCAATTTCCCTTGCCTGTAGCCCCCATCATGTTAAGGTTTCCGCAATGGAATAAACTTCCCTGTGCACGACCTGCAACCATACCCCAGATCCCCGGTAACGACAAGCACAGGAAAACGTAATAAAATCCTGAACAAACAACCAATAACCATCGGTTTAAAAGGCGGATTATTACAATTTTCATGAGCGATAAAAGTGAAATAAAAAAAGCACTCGCGGCAGCCGACGGGCCCAAGATGGTTGAAACTGCCGCGCAGCTTAAGGTTGCAGTAAAACAATTGCTCAACAGCGAAGTAATCGGTATCGATACGGAATTTGTTCGTGAGAGAACCTGGCGAGCTGACCTCGGACTGGTACAGATTTCGGATGGTAAAAGGGTGTGGCTGGTCGACCCGTTGAAAACCGGCCCACTCGATCCGCTGTCTGCTCTGTTCGAGAACAAGAATGTGGTGAAAGTCCTGCATGCGCCATCCGAGGACCTCGATGTTCTTTTGTACACGACCGGCGCAGTCCCAAATCCGCTTTTTGATACACAAACGGCTTGCGCAATGCTGGGTGAGTCTTTACAAATGGGTTACCACACTACCGTCGAGTGGCTGCTTGGCATCACCATCGATAAGGGTGAAACCCGTTCGAACTGGATCAAGCGGCCCTTGCGACCGGCCCAGTTGCACTATGCCGCACTGGATGTGTGCCTGTTGCCGGTAATGTACAGGCTTTTAAAAGCACGGCTGGTGGAGTTGGGCAGGACCGTATGGCTTGCCGAAGATTGTGACAGGATACTGAACAAGGCGCTTACGCCTGCCGACCCGGAAATGGCCTGGAAGCGGATCAACGGCAATGGCCGTCTTGATGGCGCTTCACTGGCCATATTACAGTCCATCGCCACCTGGAGGGACGATGAGGCGGAGAGGCGCAACCTGGCCCGCGGATTTGTCATAAAGGACGCGGACCTGCTGACGATCGCCAATCGCAAACCGGATAGCCTGGATGCTTTATCTAAGCTGGATATATGGCACCCGAATGCAATAAAGCGCCACGGGCAAACCCTGGTTGATATCATTCAGCGGATCAGCCGGGAAGACCTGACAGCCGAGCCACTCAAGACCCTCCAACCCGAGCACCGCAAGCTGCTATCCAGCATGCAGAGACTGGTGTTGGAGAGATCGACAAAACTATCGGTGGAGCCAGCCCTGCTCGCCTCCAGGCGTGAGCTGGAAAGACTGATCCTGTCACCGGCGGATGAGCCACTGCCTGAACGGTTTTTGGGCTGGAGAAAAGACATCATTACAAATGATCTCGTGGCGTTAAAGGAAGCACATTCATGATCAAGTTCATCACATTCGGCCTGACCGGCCTGGCCGCCATATTTGTTGGTAGTGCATTGGCGCAGGATTTGCCCGCCACCGAATTGTGGCTGATCAAAATAGAGAACGGTAAACCTGGAAACCCCGTCAGGATTAACGCCGGCAAGGGATACAATAACCAACCGCACTTTTCCGCTGACGGCTCGGTTATCTATTACACACGTGAAATGCCCGGCGAAGCTGGCGCGGCGCAGACCGATGTAGCTGCATTCCATACCGGGACATCGATCACTACCATGGTTAACCAGACACCGGAAAGCGAGTATTCACCCACTCCGATCCCGAGCCGCAATGCCCTGTCGGTAATCCAGGTCGAGCCGGACCAGAAGCAGCGTCTGTGGGCCATAGATGTGGCCAACGGCAACATGGAACTGTTGTTACCGGGCGCCGAGCCCGTCGGCTACCACGCCTGGATCAACTCCAGCCAAGTAGCCATGTTCATACTCGGGGAAACCTTTACTTTGCAGACGGCCACCATAGGTAAAACAGGTGCGCAACTGGTCGCCAGTAATATCGGGCGCAGCATCCGCAAGCACCCCCGGACAAACGAGATCCTGTTTGTCGATAAATACCAGGAGCCATGGCAGATAGCCGCCCTTGACCCTGAAACCGGTGTAATCCGGGGTGTGATGCCACTATTTCCAGGCAACGAGGACTTCACCGTTGACAGCGCAGGCAACTACTGGACAGGAAACGGCAGCAAACTCTACAAACGTTCGTCCGGCGACAGGAGGTGGATGTTATTTGCCGACTTCAAAAACCACGGCGTCGATAACATCACCCGCCTGGCCACGCACCTTGCAAGCGGGCAGATCACATTTGTCAGCGATCACATCGTCAGCAATTAACTTGCCAAACTGGACTGGCTACGCGAGAAAAGTTGACGGAGCTACAACCATCCCTTACGTTTGAAGAGGCCAATAAGCACAGCGACTATGGCGACCATGGCCGCCAATACGCCAAAGTACCCGTAATACCAGGTCAATTCGGGCACGAACTGAAAATTCATTCCATAAATCCCAGCCAGCAAGGCAAGCGGAAAAAATACAACCGTGGTAATTGTAAGAATTCTCATGACGTGATTGAGCCGGTGAGATGCGAGACTAAGATGCATGTTGAGAAGGTCAGATGGTATCAACGTGAAAAGGGGTAATTGAATAAGCAGTGAGCGTTGCGCGAGTTTTTTGCTAAAATACCGTGCCTTCAACGCGCCCGTAGCTCATCCGGATAGAGCACCAGATTCCTAATCTGGGGGTAGCAGGTTCGAGTCCTGCCGGGCGCGCCATAAACCTGGCGTCCTTTTACCATGCTTCCGAAACGAGTCAGCTACAAACAGCTGGTGAGGCCATAAAATCTTCAGAGCCTTTCATTGAATAAATCATCAATTTATCTCGTATGACGGATCTATATTTTTGACCCTGGCTGCGTTGAGCTAGCAGAACTTCTTCCAGATCTTTCGCAGTTGAACGATCAAACGTAAAACGCAGCTGTTTTGATTCTTCCACGATGGCGACAACGAGACCATATGAAAGCTTCGTGAGGGGCGGGCGAATTACGGCCACCAGCGGACGCCCTTCGAACTCCAGCCCAAGGGCATCAAATTTGATTTTCATCGCGGAAATCTCCCGCTTGTTCTCTGTAATTTTCGCTTTGTGTGCATCAAAATCCAAATCATTGGATATGGCCAGGGAACTGATAAAAACTTCGTTATCATACATTCTCGGAGCACGTTGGTATTTTCCGGTCCACAAATAACCAATGCCGTCGATAACTTGTTCCGAATCCCGTGCATCACGCAATGCGACATAGCTCCGTTTCAAGGTGACGGGTGATCCGATGATTGCACCGTCTTTTACAAAATTGATATTGAGTTCAATTTCGTCGCAACCACTAAGGTGGCCGGAAAAATTCAGATTCTGCAAGCCGAATTCAAATGAAATTGCTCGTGAAGAGTCGTGTTCATACGTGTTGAAGCTACCCGGCAATCCATTGATATTGGCCTTCATGCCATTGACCACGATATCGAAAAAAAAACTGTCATAATCAAGATTTATCGGACTTGAAGCTTCGACTTTAAAGTGGGTGTAGCCGATCCCGAACATATCTTCTCTTTGTTGCAGGGTTTCAAGTGTAGGGATCGCCCAGAAAGGAGACTCTATGTCGGCATACGCTGTATTGATGATAGAAAACAACGATGCTTGTGAGTTTGATTCGGATGCAGGGCAAAGCTCAAACCATTTCGGTGACATGCCATCGTGTTTGCAACTATCCCCCTGAACGCAATTGTATAGCGTGTAATTATCTTCTTTACTGATCTGGGCCGGCCGGCTCAGGCAAAAAATGGTTCTGTCCGCGCTACTCGATTCATAGCCTTCACGCACAACACCAAAAATTGCCGCTTTGCGGGTTTGTCCTTTTTCCAAAAAAGGAATGCTCCTGATGTAATACTCCGGGGCACCGGGCTGCAGGATCAATTTTCGGGGATTCTGACTAAACTGCAGATTGAACATCACCTGTTTTTCCACCAGGAAGGGATTTTCACCGCTGGTCTCGTAAGTAAACTGGAAGTCAATGAGATCTGGTTCCAAAGCAGCGTTGCAATTACCCAGCAAACAATTCTGGATTTGAGGCCAACGCCTCTCTATACAGTCGCGGATTTCCTTATCCTGGATTGAACGCACCTGTTCATCAACATAGTTGACGGCACCCTTGGCCTTTTCTTTATTTACACCCGAGCTTGCATTAAATTTAGTCAGAAAATCTGTTTCAAGGTCAATTTTGACCCCGGCATCGCTGCTCTCACCCGACAGACAGGTATCCTGGGCTGCTTTTAGCAATTCACGGCCTCTTTTTTCATC
>CALBDB010000134.1 GCA_937927755.1 uncultured Lysobacterales bacterium | reverse complement strand
TGTTCGATACCATACTGCTGATCAGTAAATGATGTGTCCAGTGTCCGCACGGTAAAGGCGTGGGCCCTGGTTGATTGATGAAGATAAGGCAGGATGGCTGTGTTGAATGCACGCAATGCACTGTCATCCAGGTAATTCAGGTAATCCCAGAACAGGCACAGATCGAACTTTGTACCTTTCTTAAACCCGAATGACCGTTTGAAGTGGGCGGCAAGCTCGGCCTCGGTAGTGTCCTCCAACTGCATCTGGTGCACCGGATCAGTGTACATCGCAGCAAAGTGCATACGGCATTTGAACTGGGAAAAGAACGCTACGGTCTCTGGCAACGCCGGGCCGATTTCAAGCACTGACAATCGCCTGTCCGGATCAATCCGTTTAACCAGGGTTGGAAACAGCAGGGATTGCTGTGATTTTGGCATGGGTGGCTCAGCAGGCGTATGTTTTACGCCTGCTGCACCTGACACAATACTGCTCAATTCATTAACTTCTTTTTGGTTTCCGTTCAGGCCGTCAACCGCCGTTCAGGGAGTAACCGGTTTTTTCTTTGCTCTTTTCAGTTGCAATAGCCTTCGGCGTGTCTGCTACGGCTTTGGGTGAATCAGCAGTTTTTTCTGCCGCTTTTTCAACCGGCTTTTTTACCCGGCTTGCACCCTGTGCTTTTGCCGGTTCACCCGGATCCATATCGATGCTGCCCTTGAATATCGCGCCATCTTCGAGCGTCATGCGTGGCGCCACGATATTGCCGTGAACATTACCGGAACGTGAAATAACGACTTTTTCCGTGCCGGTAAGGTCACCGTGGACCTCGCCAGCGATCCTGATGACCTTGGCTGTTATGTCCGCGTTGACCTTTCCATTCTGGCCAATGTCCACCTGGTTTGCGTCAAGGCTGATTTTTCCGTCGACCTTGCCTTCAACGATTAGGTTTTCATTACCGCTGATATCGCCATTGATGTAGATTCCGGGACCGATTACAGCCGCCCTTCCACTGTTGGCAGGCGCACTGGTCGAAGGCGTCAAGTTATCCTGGGGAGAGTTCTCGTGAACAGACTCCGGCTTGCTGGTTTTGTGTTTTTCAAACATTGAATTTTCCAATAACTTAAATTTCCTGGGCCGAATAGTCTAGCAGGATTATCGGGCCATCGCGTAAATGCTAGCACCGAATTCTGCTTTTCATGAAACATTTAATCTTCGACGGGGTTAAAATTATTCACCTGCTGGTTTATTGTAACTGCCCCTGTCCCCGTGAAGATGAACATGCCTGCGTTGATACCTACCCTCAAATTTGCCTTGAAAAACACCGTTGTGCTGCTGACTCTCTTGATGCTGCAAGGCTGCAATGAGCCGCTGAACTGGCATGCCAGCGATATCACGGGTATGTTGCCGGACCTGGAATTTTCACTGAACGGGCCGGATGGCGAAATTGTCGATGCGGGCTCGTTGCGCGGAAAACCGGCATTGATATTCTTCGGGTTCACCAATTGCCCCGATGTCTGCCCGACGACGCTGACGCAACTGTCGGTGGTGATAAAAAAACTGGCGGCACAGGCCGATGACATCCAGGTTGTGCTTGTTTCGGTGGATCCGGACCGCGACACACCCGAAGTAATGAAGCGTTATACCGCATCTTTTGGTCCCTGGTTGTTGGGTCTGACCGGCTCGGAACAGACGCTGGGCGCGTTTATGAAACGCTATGGGGTCTATGCCGCCATGGAGTCATCCGAAAGCAAAGGAACGTACAATGTAATGCACAGCTCGACCATTTTCGCATTTGATGCAGATGGTCATGCCCGACTGCTGATTTCCGACGTTTCCGACGGCGATGCTGTCGTGTCAGATATCAGGCAGCTTATTAACCAATAACCCACAGGAATCCAGCCATGCCCTCTTTTGACGTAGTTTCTGAAGTCAACCACCACGAATTGAGCAACGGTATTGACCAGGCAAACCGGGAGGTCACCACTCGCTTCGATTTCAAGGGAACCGGCTCAAATTTTGAGCTGGCCGACCTGGTCATCACCATGAACACCGAATCCGAGTTTCAGCTGCAGCAGATGTATGACGTGCTCTGCAACAAGCTTGTAAAACGCGGTATTGATATCGCCTGCCTCGAGAAAGGCGAACCCGTCATCCAGGCCCGCACGGCTACCCAGACTATCAAGGTCAACGAGGGAATCGATACCCCGACCGCAAAAACTTTGGTCAAGATGATCAAGCAAAGCAAAATCAAGGTCCAGGCAGCGATCCAGGGCGAGCAGTTACGGGTGACAGGTAAAAAGCGTGATGAGCTGCAGGCAGTTATTGCCCTGCTGAAAGAAGCCAATATTGATATCCCCTTGCAGTACAAAAACTTCAGGGATTAAGACTGCCACTCCCTGGGGTCGATACGGTAATAACACCTGAGCACCTCGAATAGCTCCGCATGGTGCTCGGCCATCCGGGCCGGCTTCTCAAAAAATGTTTCGGTGGATACGGCAAAAAATTCAGCCGGATTGGTGGCGCCGTAATGATCGATCAGCGACCGCCTGCCTTTCCATGCATCCTTCTGGAGTTCTTCGAACTCTCCCGAAAGTGTTGAAGCCCAGGTGCGAAGGCAGTTCTTGCCTGTCAGGATCGGCGCGCCATTGGTGCTGCCGGACTCGCTATCCAGCTGGTGTGCAAATTCGTGAAGAACCACATTCTGCCCGTCTGCAAAATTCTTTGAGCCGTGCAGGACATTATCCCAGGCCAGTATCACTTTCCCGTTGCTCCAGGATTCACCCAGCAGGCCTTTGCGCCCCTCACTGACAACTCCGGCTGCACCACCCTGAGGCCGGTCAACAACGAAAGCCGCCGGGTACACGATGATGTACCGTAAGGAAGGATAGACATTAGATTTTCGGTTGAGCAGCAGCATGCAGGCTTCAGCAGCGATGGTGACCCGTATTTCATCGGTTATTTCCAGGCCGCCGGCGCCTGTGAAATGCTTCTGGTGAAGAAACTGCTTGATCAGGGTTCGCAACTGCAGACGCAGGGCCATTGGAAGGCTTGTGTAAACTGCGATGTTTCGTTCAACAATGGCTATCCATTCATCAGGAAATGGGGCAGCAATGGCCTTTGCGAGCCGGTAGCGCGGCACATAAAGCGCAGCAGCTGTGCCAGCCAGAACCAATACAACAAAAATCCAGTAAGTCAAACTTTGCAGTCCTGTAATGTGGTCAGGGAGTATCCACTTAATCATAGTTTCAAAATGATTACTATTCTCCGGTTATTCGCCACGTGGTGCCCTTCCGGCCTGATTGATCAGAATTATTATCCCCGTCTGTTCAAAAACCATCACAAATACAACATTCAAATATTGATTGGGGTAAAATTGCAGGTTGCCATTTAGCACATAAAGGAAACAAGCTATGAATTCCAAATTGCCACTGGCGCTGAGCACAGCGCTGGTTTTATCCATGGCCGGCTGTTCCAAGAGCGATAATACAGAAGTCGCCGAAGCCGCCCCCGAACCACCCGCCGAAAGCGCTATGGCGACAAGCCCTGCCGAAAGCAATCCGTTTTTCGCGGAAAGCCCTTTGTACATGTATTACCCGCAGTTCGACAAGGTCGAAAATTCTCATTATGTACCTGCATTTGAGCGCGGCATGCAAGAGCACCTGGCGGAAATCGAAGCGATTACCAGCCAGACCGACGAACCAACGCTGGATAATACCCTTGTTCCGATGGAGCGCTCAGGTCAGATACTGGACCGGGTCAGCCGCGTCTTTTTCAGCCTGTCCAGCGCCAATACCAATGACGAAATTGAAGCGATACGCAGCGAGATGGCTCCGAAACTGTCGGCACACCGTGACCGGATACTGCTCGACAGCAAACTGTTTGCACGTATCCAGTCGCTCTATGAGCAAAGGGATACGCTTGAACTGGATCCGGAATCCTATCGCCTGATCGAAGAAAATTATAAGGATTTTGTCCGCGCCGGCGCACAGCTTTCCGATGAAGAAAAGGAAAAGCTCAAAGCCATAAACTCCGAGTTGGCAACACTTCAAACAAAGTTCAGCCAGAATGTGTTGAATGAAGTCAACGCCTCGGCTGTTGCTGTAGACAGCCGTGAAGAGCTGGCAGGTATGTCAGACGCCATGATCGATGCAGCGGCCGAAGCTGCAAAAGAAAAAGACATGGAGGGCAAGTACCTCATCGCCCTGCTCAACACCAGCCAGCAACCACCGCTGGCCTCACTGGAAAACCGCACATTGCGCCAACGTATCATGGAGGCCTCGCTGGCCCGTGGCAGTCGTGGCGGAGAGTTTGACAACCGCGAGATATTGACAAAGGTTGCAAAACTGCGTGCCGAGCGTGCCCAGCTGATGGGTTATGAGAACCACGCCGCTTACAGCCTTGAAAACCAGACTGCGCGCACGACCGAAGCCGTTAACGAACGCCTCGCCAGCCTGGCGCCGCCGGCCGCCGCCAACGCACTGCGTGAAGCTGCTGACATGCAGGCGATCATCGATGCGGAAGGCGGTGATTTCGAACTGGCCTCATGGGACTGGGATTTCTATGCGGAGAAAGTACGCAAACAGCGTTACGATTTTGATGCGTCCCAGCTGCGTCCTTATTTCGAGTTTGACAACGTGTTGCAGAAAGGCGTGTTTTTCGCCGCAGAGAAGGTTTTCGGCATTACTTTCAAAGAACGCCACGACCTGCCCGTTTACCAGGAAGACGTGCGGGTATTCGAGGTATTTGAAGCGGATGGCTCTACACTGGCGCTTTTCATCATGGACCCCTTCGCCCGCCCATCAAAGCGCGGCGGTGCATGGATGAACGCCTATGTCAGCCAGTCCGCCCTGCTGGACAGGAAGCCGGTGGTTGCCAATCACCTGAATATCACCAAGCCAATCTCGGATGATGAACCCGTGCTACTGACCTGGGACGAGGTCACGACCACTTTCCACGAGTTTGGACACGCACTTCACGGTATGTTCTCGAATGTGAAGTACCCGGATTTCTCCGGCACCTCCGTGCCGCGCGACTTTGTCGAGTTCCCGTCCCAGGTTAACGAGATGTGGGCAGACTGGCCCGAAGTGCTTGCAAACTACGCTGTCCACTACGAGACCGGCGAAGCCATGCCGCAGGAACTGCTGGACAAGGTCCTGGCGACCCAGAAATTCAACCAGGGTTACGCCACCACCGAATACCTGGCTGCATCACTACTGGATCAGAGCTGGCACCAGTTGAAGCCGGAAGAGGTTCCGGATGCGGATGGCCTACTGGCCTTTGAAGCGCAAGCCCTGCAGGATGCCGGTGTCGCGCTCAAAATGGTGCCGCCGCGCTACCGCAGCACGTATTTCTCACACATCATCGGTGGGTACTCAGCCGGTTATTATTCGTACATCTGGTCTGAAGTACTGGATGCGGACACGGTTGAATGGTTCAAGACCAATGGTGGAATGACCCGCGAGAATGGCGACCATTTCCGCCAGACACTGCTTTCCCGCGGTGGTGCAGAGGATGCAATGACACTGTTCCGGAATTTCCGCGGTGCCGATCCTGATATCAAGCCGTTGCTGGAACGCCGCGGTTTGAACTAGGTTTATTGGAGTACTGGCGTCGAAAACGGCGCCGGTGTTTTGTAGGAGCGACGCTCGCGTCGCGATTGGATCATATTTGCACAATGCTTAGAAAATCGCGATCAGCTTCGCCGTTCGCTCCTACACCAATCCCGACCGTAGGAGCGACGCTCGCGTCGCGATTATGATCAGGGTCCGTGCACAAATCACAGGAATAAAAAAGCCCGGCCAGGTTCAACCTGGCCGGGCTCTTTTAAAGAACTCAGGAAACGTTACAGAGGTGTTACGTTCTCTGCCTGCGGTCCCTTCAGGCCTTCACCAACGGTGAACTCGACCTGTTGTCCTTCTTTCAGGGTCTTACGGCCTTCGCCGACGATCTGACGGAAGTGAACGAAAACGTCGCGCTCGCCTTCACGAGAAATAAACCCAAAACCTTTTTCGTCGTTGAACCACTTTACGGTTCCTGTAATTGAATCTGACATTATAATTAACTCACTATATATAGTTGAAAAACCACCTTCCGGTAGTGACTGTGCTGGAGAAGAACGGGACCGGGGTAGATCTGGAAGGAAGCATAACGACCTGTGCAGACTAAACACTCAATCACTCGCCGCAACTGGCAGCGGACATATTCTACATTAGTTGACCATGTTTATGCCATAAATGCCGTGAAATACTTCAAGTTTTCAGTTTTGCTGCGACCCGTCGAACTCCGGTGAAAACCGCTTTTGAACCCGGTTCTGTCAAAACGGCAAATCGGTCGTGTACTTCACACGCCGCAGGGCGAAACTCGAACTTGCGGAACGCACACTGGAGTGGTGCAGAATCTTTGTATTCAGAAACTCGTTGTAGGACTCCATGTCACTCGAAATAATCTGCAATACATAGTCCCGCTCACCGGAAACTGAAAAACACTCCATGACTTCCGGTAACTGCTCAACGTGCGCCTCAAATGACTGCCTGACCTTGTCGGAATGCTCAACCATGGAGACCGACAACAACACGTGTATCTGCAAGCCCAGGGACCTCGGGCTTAACAGGGCCACCCTGCTCTCAATCACACCGCCATCTTCCAATTCCCGGACACGGCGCCAGACGGATGTGCGTGACAGGCCTGAGCGCTCCGCCAGTTCGATCTGGCTGAGGGTTACATTCTCTTGCAGCGCCTTTAATAACTTGCGGTCGGATGCGGACAAGTTCATTTTCATATTTATTCCATATTTAACGTATTAATAAAACGATTGTTTCAATAATCCTGTCTGTGTGTCAAATCAGAAACACATATTTTCACCTTTCCGGTGATAATGCTTAACAGTAATCCACTTAGTTTGTTCACATCAGATGCACAGGTGAAACCATGACCATGAAGACAAGCCACCGCCCCAGTTGGGCCGAACCCTACAAGATCAAAACGGTAGAACTTATCCGGATGACCACCCGCGAGGAGCGTGAACAAGCCATTCGCGAAGCCGGGTACAACACCTTCCTGATCCGTAGCCGTGATGTTTATATCGACTTGCTGACCGATTCGGGCACCTCTGCCATGAGCGACCGCCAATGGGCCGGCTTGATGATGGGTGACGAGGCCTACTCGGGCAGTGAAAACTTTTATCACCTGCAGGACGCGGTCCGTGAGTATTACGGTTACAAATACCTCGTACCCACACACCAGGGTCGCGGCGCTGAAAACCTGCTGTCACAGATCATGATAAAAGAAGGCGACTACGTGCCGGGTAACATGTATTTCACCACCACGCGCCTGCACCAGGAGCTGGCAGGCGGTACCTTTGTAGACGTTATCATCGACGAAGCACACGACCCCGCGAGCAGACACCCCTTCAAAGGCAATGTGGATATGGAAAAGCTCGACCGCCTGGTACAGGAAGTCGGCGCAGAGAACGTGCCATATATCAGCCTCGAGGGAAATGTAAACATGGCCGGTGGCCAACCCTTTTCAATGGCCAATCTGAAAGAGCTAAACAGCTATTGCCGCAAACACAATATTCCCATCATGCTGGACGCCACCCGCACGATCGAAAATGCATGGTTCATCCGTGAACGCGAAGATGGCTATGCCGATAAATCACTACGTAGCATACTGCGCGAGATTTGCGATCTTACAGACGGTTGCACGATGTCTGCAAAAAAGGACCTGCTGGTCAATATCGGTGGCTTCTTCGCCTGCAACGACGAATCGATTTTCCTGAAAGCACAGAACATGGTGGTGGTCTACGAAGGATTGCATACTTACGGCGGCCTGGCCGGGCGCGACATGGAAGCAATGGCCATTGGTATCCGTGAAGCGGTGATGGAAGAGCACCAGGCCTCACGCATCGGGCAGGTTCGCTACCTGGGTGATATGTTAAGACAGGCCGGTGTCCCGATTGTGAACCCGATCGGCTCACATGCGATATTTATCGATGCCCGTAAATTCCTGCCTCACCTTGACCAGGATGAATACCCGGCCCAATCGCTGGCTGCTGAGCTATACTTGGAAGCGGGTATCCGTGCCATGGAGCGCGGCAATGTCTCGGCTGGCCGCGACCCGGTCACCGGCAAAAACCGTCACCCGGCGCTGGAACTGGTAAGGTTGACACTGCCAAGACGGGTTTATACGCAGGCGCATATGGATGTGGTTGCAGAATCGGTCGTCAGGGTTTTTGAAAACCGTGACAACATCAAGGGACTGAAGATGATATATGAGCCTGAGTACCTGAGGTTTTTCCAGGCGAGATTCGAACCACTGACCTGAACAGCGGAAAATGGGGCCGGGTTCAATTAAACTGGATTGAACCCGGCCTTTTTTATACAAATGGAGATTTAATTATGTCTGACCTGTTTGCAAACCCGATGGGTTTGGATGGTTTTGAGTTTGTCGAGTTCGCATCGCCCGTCCCCGGTGTGCTGGAACCCGTGTTCGAGACGATGGGCTTCACCGAGGTGGCAAAACACCGTTCCAAGAACGTGAAGCTGTACCGCCAGGGCGACATCAATTTTATCATCAATAACGAACCGAACAGCCATGCGGCTTACTTTGCCGAGGAACACGGGCCCTGTGCTTGCGGCATGGCGTTTCGCGTAAAGGACGCCCACAAGGCCTATTACCGCGCACTCGAGATGGGCGCACAACCGATCGAGATTCCAACCGGGCCGATGGAATTGCGTTTACCCGCTATCAAGGGGATTGGCGGCGCACCACTCTACCTGATCGACCGTTATGACCAAGGCGCCAGCTTTTATGACATTGATTTTGAGTTCTACAAAGGCGTGGACCGTCATCCTGCCGGTTGCGGTTTCAAACTCATCGACCACCTGACCCACAACGTCTATCGCGGCCGGATGGAGTTCTGGGCCGATTTTTACGAACGTATCTTCAATTTTCGCGAAATCCGTTACTTTGACATCAAGGGCGAATACACCGGCTTGCTTTCCAAGGCCATGACCGCGCCCGATGGCAAGATCCGCATCCCGCTGAACGAAGAGGCGTCACAAGGGGTTGGCCAGATCGAGGAGTTCCTGATGGCCTACAATGGCGAGGGCATCCAGCATATCGCTTTGATCTGCGATGACCTGCTGGAGTGCTGGGACGCGCTGAAGGCAAAGGGTTTGCCCTTCATGACGCCACCTCCCGACACTTACTATGAAATGCTGAGTGAGCGTCTGCCCGGCCACGGCGAGCCGGTCGATGAGCTCAAGGCCCGTGGTATTTTGCTGGACGGCTCCACCGCCGATGGCGACCCGCGTTTGCTGTTGCAAATTTTCTCAGAAACCATGATCGGCCCGGTGTTCTTCGAGTTTATTCAACGTAAGAAAGATGAAGGTTTCGGCGAAGGTAACTTCACCGCCTTATTCGAATCAATGGAACGCGACCAGTTGCGCCGCGGTGTCATCGAAGCCGGGAATGAAGACAAATGAAGAACACCATCGGACCCGCACTTGTAGGAGCGGCGCCTCGCCGCGATTCAATTACCCGTGGTAACGGTGGCCCTGAAGTACCGGAACTAAGCTTATGAATATCAAGAAAATCCACCACGTGGCATACCGCTGCAAAGATGCAAAGGAAACGGTCGAGTTCTACAAAACCGTGCTCAAAATGGACCTGGTTCTGGCCATCGCTGAAGACCTCGTGCCCAGCACCAAGG
>CALBDB010000133.1 GCA_937927755.1 uncultured Lysobacterales bacterium | reverse complement strand
AGTGCTTTAGCATCAAATGAGGAAAATAAGAGTGTTGGCCATTTTTGCAGTTTTCGCAAGTTACGTACCCACTTAAATTTTTGATCTTCAGAGACAACACTGACATCGATTTTGTTTTTTCGGGACCCAGGCGGACAGGTTTTGCGTCATTACCTCCGAGAGTCAATTAGCAACACTTAACGAGGAGCAGAAAAATGTCAGAAAACCAGAAAATGGTAATCGTGGTTACGCAGGGTCTTGATGATGAACGTTCATCCGTAGCATGGAGTGTCGCCAATGGCGCCGTCGGCATGGGTTTTGATGTCACGATGTTTTTGGTCAGTTCCGGTGTGGACTGGGTACGCAAAGGCGCGGCGGATAACGCCCGGCCCAATCCGCTGGATCCGCCCATGATCGATATGATCAATACGGTGATCGAGAACGGTAGTGATATCTTCGTTTGCCCGCCGTGCGCCGGTGTACGTGGCTATTCAGCCGATGACCTGTTGGACAGCGTTACGCTGGCCGGATCGGCTGCCATGCACGCGGTGATCGCGGAAGGGGCAGCTACGCTGAGTTTTTAATTCAGCCAACAGCAACGTAGAATCGAGCAGAAGTCACCCCGAAACCGCGTGGACATGCATAACGTGACCCAAAAGGAAGAAATCAAGCTTTGGTTCAGCCAGGTGGTGACGGACAACATGGATGCCATGTACGGGGTGGCACTGCGCCTGGCTGGTAACCGGACAAGCGCAGAAGACCTTGTGGCTGAATCCGTAACAAAAGCCTGGTCATGTATTGATTCACTGGAAGACCGGGGCCGGTTCAGGCCCTGGGTTTTCAGGATTCTGCGAAATGAATTCATCAGCAACTACCGAAAGCAATCTGTGCGACCGGTAGAAATGCCTTTTGCAGAGCAGGGCACTGATGACGAGAACTCAATAACTGAATTGCTGTTCGAGCAACCGGATGAGTTTCTGAACTGGTGGGCCTGCCCTGAACGCGAATATGTCAACGGCCTGCTGGGTGAGCAGATTCGTGCCGCCATCAACCAGCTTCCGGATGTCTTCCGCATGACAATTCTGCTGATCAATGTGGAAGGTCTCAGCTATGATGAAGCCTCGGTTGTCCTGGGTATCCCCAGCGGCACTGTTAGATCCCGTATGAAGCGGGGCCGTACCCTGTTACAGAAAGCCCTGTGGCTGCAAGCGCAGGAAGCCGGTCTAAAGTCGGTGGAAATTTAAATTTAGGTGTATGAAATGAACGAATCAAACAAGCCTGTTGATATCGACTGTATGGAAGCCATCGAATCGCTGTATGCCTGGCTCGATAACGAGTTGGAAGATGCGGAGATAACCAGCAACCTCGAACACCACCTTAACCATTGCAAGAGTTGCTGGTCCAGGGCGGAAATGGAGAAAGCACTGACCGAACACATAAAACGGTCGGCAGGTGCGCAAGATAAAGCCGGGGAGAGCCGCCAGACACCGAAGTCACTTCAGACCAGGCTGGATGGTTTGTTGAAAAAACTCTAAAAAGTTATTTGGCAACGGATGCCGCAGGACTGAATATGTGGCGGTTTTCGTGCCTACCACCTCTTTCTTGTCACGTAGTCGATATTATCTTCGGGTTTTAATTGTTTTTTGACTGTACGTTTCTGATTTTGCCCAAGCAGAAGTTTAATTTGGTAGTAACTTTCCCTGGCGAGCATCGAGCCCTCAGATTTAAACCAGTTCCGGTGAAAAAGTTTCTTAACAGCTGCGACAGCATCCGGTGAACGCTCGCTGATCTGCGCGGCCAACTGCAACGCGGTTTGGAACGGCTCTTCAGATATCCCTGTGATCAGCCCGTAATCCAGGGCAAGCCGGGCCGGGACAACTTCAGCGGTAATCGTCAGTTTCAGGGCGATATCTTTTGATACCAGCTCACGCAGTGCCAGGTTGCCGCCCATATCCGGGATCAGGCCCCATTTGCCCTCCATGATGGAAAACGATGCATCGGGTGTGGCAAACCTGAAATCGGCACCCAGCGCAATTTGCATGCCGCCGCCCCAGCAGCGCCCCTGTATAACCATGATGATCGGCACCGGGATTCTGCGCCAGTTGTGCGATACACGTTGCGCCATGTTAGCCCGCCACGGCAGCCACTTGGCCAAAAGGGCAGTTGCTGCCGACTTGTCTTTCAAAACAGACTTGACGTCCAGGCCGCTGCAAAAATCCTCACCATTGCCCTGTACGATAACGGCGCGAATTTCACGATTCTTCCTCAATTGTTGGCTGACTTTGTCGATTGCCCTGAACATCGCCATATCGATGGCATTGCGCTTTTCAGCGCGGCTTAAGTTAACAAAGGCAATATCATTTTCAATCTTCAGGCTAACGCGTTGCTCAGTCATTAATTAATTCCACATACAAGTACCCGGTTTCACGCGGTGCTAACTGATAATAGATTTGCGGTTGCGAATAGCCTTAAAAGAACCAATTGCTACACGCGTTGAAATTAAACCAACAAACAGAAAAGGCAGATACCAATATAACAAGGATTTATCGGCTGCAGAAAAGCTGTTGAAGATTTCCCTGGTGTAAATGAACAGGCAAAAGAACGAAACAAAAACTGATACGGCAAACAGGAGGATGAGAAGTGCCTTGGATAGCATTTATATGTTTTGCTTAAGCGGGGATAGGCAAATTATGCATTTTAAAAAAAGACAATTTGTCCCAATAGCCTCGCTGAAAAACAATCTTTTCGTTTTGGACATGAAAAAAGCCACATCCTCTGAGTCCTAATGGGTCTTTCCATTCCAGGATTGCCCATTCACCATCTTCAAATATATTGTCGACCAGGCAGGTCATTTCGGCCCGGGAGAACTCGCGTGAAAACATTTCTCTAATCGCTTCTTTACCTTCAACTGGTGAATCTGCCACCTGGTGGTTAATTGCATCCTCAGAATAAAACTCTGCTATGGCGTTGGAGTCACCGTTGTTAAATGCTTCCACCCACTTTTCAATTATATCTTTTGCAGTCATTAGGGCCTTTTACACCAGGTCGTCTTTGAGTTCACAGATAGCTACCCTGGAATTACCACTTGATCTGTTTCACCATGTAGCAATTGCTTTATTTAAGTCTTGAAATACCAATTACAACACAAATAACGCCGCCAACCATTCCAGCCCATGCCTCAATAGGGGCGTCACCGCTAAATGTCCTGGTAACCTGGGACCCCACTGAGTTGTAAATGTTATAACCCCATATGGCTAGTGCAACGCCTGCAATGATGAGTACAACCCCAATAATCTTGTTATTCATGCGCCCTCCTTAATTTGGAGCCCCCGATTAAATTTCGCCATCAATTTTGACACAAACACCTAACAGTTCGCACCAGTGAGCCAGTTTTACCGTGTCAGACTGCATGTGCTT
>CALBDB010000132.1 GCA_937927755.1 uncultured Lysobacterales bacterium | reverse complement strand
AGGCCACCACGTGGTGCTTCCATGAAGCCCACGCCCTGTGCCTGTTTCGGCCATGAAGAAGGCTCCCACAATACTTCATTGAAGGTGCGGGTCTCGCCGGCTTTGATGTTTACTACCAGGTCATCAAACCAGCCCTGCATGGCATCGGCAAATATCTTGGTCTCCAGGGTTCGCGCAGCCGTGCGACCCAATGTCGAGAACAGGGCTTCAACAGGAATATCCAGCGTGCTCAGGGTCATGCCCACCAGTTCCCTGGTCTGCTCATGCCCGCTCGCGTAGAGCATCAGCACACGGGCCAGCGGGCCAACTTCCATGGCATGTCCTTTCCAGCGTGGAGATTTGAGCCATGAATAGGACTGGTCTACATCGAGGTGCTCGTAAGGAGGCTGTGGCCCGGTGTAATTCAGCTTTGTCTCGCCCTCATAAGGATGCAGGCCGGTATCTTTACCACCTTCATAGTCATACCAGGAATGGGATACATACTCCTGGATCTCATCGGCAGCATTCATGTCAACATCATGTATGGTGCTGAGGTCCCGGTTAAGAATCGCGCCGGCAGGTATCAGGAACCCTGACGGGTCGGCCATGCCATTAGACGGGAAATCACCGTAGGTAAGGAAGTTGCCGAGACCTTCGCCCCTACTGCCCCAGTCCTTGTAGAAACTGGCGATGGCCAGCGTGTCCGGTACGTAGACCTGCTCAACAAACGTCATCATCTGGTTGATGATGTCCTGTACCTGTGAAAGTTTCTTGGCATTGATGGCCGAATCCGAGTTCAGGTCGATCGCGCAGGGAACCCCGCCTACCACGAAGTTGGGGTGCGGGTTCTTGCCGCCAAAAATGGTATGCAGACGTGCAACATCACGCTGCCAGGAGAGCGCCTCAAGGTAATGCGAAACCGCCATCAGGTTGGCTTCAGGCGGCAGCTTGTAGGCCGGGTGCCCCCAGTATGCCTTGGCAAAAATACCTAACTGACCTGCTTCCACGAAGCCCTTCAGTTTCTTTTGCATGTCTGAAAAATAGCCGGGTGATGATTTCGGATAGTTGCTCAGCGACTGGGCAAGCTCCGATGTTGCCTTGGGGTCTGCGCTCAGGGCGGATACAACATCGACCCAGTCCAGTGCATGCAGATGATAAAAGTGCATCACGTGATCGTGAATATACTGCGCGCCCGCCATCAGGTTACGGATCAGGTCGGCATTCTTCGGAACCTGGTAGCTCAGTGCATTTTCAACCGAGCGTATCGAGGCAAGACCGTGCACCAGCGTACAAACGCCGCAAATACGTTGTGCGAATGCCCAGGCATCCCGCGGGTCGCGGTCCTTCAGGATAAGTTCTATTCCCCGCACCATGGTGCCGGATGAATATGCACTGGCGATTGTATCGCCCTCCATTTCGGCTTCGATACGTAAATGCCCTTCGATACGGGTGATTGGATCAACTACGATGCGCTCGCTCATAATCTATTTCTCACTTCTTATCTTATGCGTTCAGGTAGCCAGACAGTGCTTCGTACTGCCACAAACATTCCGTGTGTGCTGATTGCGTGTTGGTAACATCGTCGATCAGGCTGGTGGTATGAGCCATTCTCGCGCTCATGGCAGCCTGCCAGGCCGGCCCGCCTGCCCTCGATTGTGCCGGTGCCGTGGTTGCTGCGACTGCCGCACGGGCGACAAAATACCCTGCCTGCTCAGACCAGTGGCAATCCGCCCCGCAACGCGCATGGCTGTCAAAAGTCACAGCGTGGGCAGTTTTCAATGCTGCCGCCAACTCCTCTTTCGAGGCATCGGCATCGGCCGCGATCTTCATAACACGTTCGAGACGTTTGTCCTGGCACAGTGGCAGAACATGGTTGACAAACATCACTGCGACTTCTCTTTGCTGCGAGGGATCCAGGCTCTCCAGTGTCTTTCGGAACTCCTTGTCATTGCACATTTCACTCATTTCACTTCACTCCTGCACTTCATTCATCAGACAGGTATTCTGCGATCGTTTCGGTCAGGCTCAACAGCGGAATATCCATGTTGTGCTCCTCTAGCCCGTCCTCCAGGTGTATCCGGCAGTTCGAACATGCGCTGATAATGGCGTCGGGCTTGACCTCCTCAAGCTGGGCTTTCTTACGATCGAAAACTTTGAGACGAATCTCATCCGCGCGCTCATTTGCGCTAACACCGCCGCCGGCGCCACAACACCAGTTCATCTTGCCGCCATCCGGCATCTCGACAAAGTTGTCGGCAAACAGGTTAATCAGGTTGCGTGGCTCATCGATTACCCCGCCACGGCGTGATATCTGGCAAGGGTCATGGTAGGTAAGCCTCTGGGTGTCCTTGCCGGCCAGTTTCAGGCGGCCCTGTTTATGCAGATCATCCAGCACCTCGAGTACATGGCGCACCTTGAAGCCAAACGGCTTGCCGACCAGGTTAGGGCCATCCCAGCGTATCGCCATGTAAGCATGGCCGCATTCGGGGCTGATAACCGTTTTAACCCTGAGCTTGTCGGCGACATCAACAATGCGCTGTACCAGCTCGGCAGCGATATCGGAAACTCCGATCTGGATACCGCTATTCGTAGCTTCAAATGCTTCGGATGAAATGGTCCAGCTGACACCGGCCTTATCGAATATTTTTGCCATTGCTTCGATGAATTCCGGAAAATTCATGATTTCCATTGATGACAGCAACAGCATGTAATCCACGTCTGACTGGTCGACCGGAACCTTCAGTCCGGAATCCTCTTCAACGTGCCTGATCTGCGCAGCCAACGCCGGCCATTTAACACCCATCGGGCTGCCGATGGTTACGGAACGGGTGGTCGCACCGATCAGGCCCTCTGGAGCCTGGCCTGCTGCCGCCATGCCTTCACGCGTCTTGCGGATCATCAAGGCAATGTCATTGCCAACCGGGCATACCATTGAACAGCGACCGCATAATGTGCAACTGTCGTAGACCAGTTCCTGCCACTCTTCGAGCATTTCATCGGTGACCTTCCTGGTCAGACCGAACATTTTTCCTACACGGCCAAATAGCGTGTACTCAGATTTCCAGATACGGCGCAATGGTTCCGTTTTGTTGATTGGCGTGCGTTTTGCGTCACCTGTTTCCGTATAAAAAAGACAGGCCTCGGCGCAAATACCGCAATGGACACAACTGCTGAAAAACGCAGCGACGGAAGAATCGACTTGCCGCTTCAGGGCATTGATACCTTTTTCAATGGTTGCGCTCATGATTCAACCCCCCTGTAACCGGAAATCGCACCGTTGTACCAGCGCGCAAGAAACAGCGTGAACGTATGCATCAGCTTGGTGAACGGAAACACCACCAGCAGCAGCTCAACACTGAGCAGATGGGCGGCCAGTAATGACGGTGCCGTGAAGCCTATTCTGTGGAAAGCAAAATACCCTGTAATTAAAGGAAGAAAGGTTAAAAACCAGGTCAACAGATCTTCAAAATTGGTCAGGAAGCGCATCACCTTGTTGGTCAGCCTGTTAACCAGCACCGCAAGCAACGCGATGATACTGATCACTGCACATGCATCGATTACCGCCCCCGGTAATGATGGCCAGCTGATACCAATCAGGTCTTTGAAAAACAGGATGTGCGGTGCGAAAAAGAAAAAGGAAATAAACATTCCTATATGGAAAACATACCCAGCAACAATGGTTACGCTGGAGCGCTTGAAGGTCGTTTTGTCGGGAACCGTCCTGGTGATCATCGTTTTAAGGCCACTGGACATTTCCGAGCCCTTGGCTTCGGCGAGGTTGGCTTTTCTGCCGAGCAGCAGTATCTCGAAGATTCGGATCACGACACCGGCAACGAAGATAACGGTTGCAATCTGCAGTCCGGGACCGCGTGCCCAGCTCAGAATTTCGATTTCGCTCATTTTCTCTTCCTCATATTATCTGTTTCATGAAGCATCATGTCCGTCACCTATTTCTTCAGGTCTTCAAGCGTTGTTTTGACATGAATCTTGTTGCTGGTGTTCTTCTTGCTGCGATTCATCAGGCCGATCGCAACGCCTGCGGCTGCTGCACCTGCGGCCGCATAAGCTGCAGTCTGTGAAAGATCAACTGTGGGCATGGACAAAGCTTTGTAAAACCCGCCGCCATCCCAGAAATCGGGCTCGGAACAACCGATACACGGGTGTCCGGATTCGATCGGGAAACTGGTACCGTTATTCCACTTGGTAGTTGCACAGGCATTGTAGGTTGTCGGCCCTTTACAACCGAGCTTGAACAGACACCAGCCTTTTTTCGCGCCTTCATCATCAAAGGTCTCTGCAAACTGGCCCTTGTCGTAGAATGGCCGCCGGTAGCAGCGGTCATGGATGCTCTGACCATAAAATGCCTTGGGCCTTCCAATGTGGTCCAGTTCCGGCAGGCTGCCAAAGGTCAGAAAATGCGCCAGGACACCGGTAATCACCACAGGGATCGGCGGGCAACCCGGGACATTGATAATTGGCTTGTCCTTGATTATGTCTTTTACGGATACGGCACCGGTCGGGTTTGGGTTGGCGTGCGGGATTCCGCCGTAGGTTGCGCAGGTGCCTACAGCAATAATGGCGGCAGCCCCCTTCGCGGCCTCATTGAGCATATCGAGATTGCTGATACCCGCAATGGTTGAGTAACCCGGGTTGTCCAATGGGATAGACCCATCCACCACGAGCAGGTAATTACCGTAATTCTCTTCCATCGCAACTTCGCGTGCTTCCTCGGCTCCATGACCGGCAGCAGCCTGCAGTGTGTGATGGTAATCCAGCGATATGGAATCGAAGATCAGGCTCTCAACAGTGGAGGTGTGGGCACGTGTCAGTGACTCCGTGCAGCCCGTGCATTCCTGGAATGACAACCAGATGACCGAAGGCCGCCTGGCATTCTCCAACGCCCTGGCAATCGTCGGGATCATCGCCGGGGGCAAGGCCATCATGGATGCCGTTGTCGCGCAAAACTTCATGAAGCTGCGACGGGAAACACCCTGGCTGCGCAATGCTTCGCCCAAAGTCCCTTTTACTGGAGTCCCTTTTTCCAGGTTTACCTGCTCAGGCGCTCCATTTTTCAGGTTCTTGTCCTTCGTCATGTGTCAGTCTCCGCAAATATTACGTTTTATCCGTCCCCAGCTCTGTTACAAGCGCGTTCAATGCATGGACAACATCCTCGCGTTGTGACTTGAGGACATCCGGCATCTCAGTCACTTCGATAAACCGGCTGACGATGCTGTCGCTGTCGTTGTAGTGGGTTACCAGCCAGACACCGGTGTATTTTGTTTCATAAATTTCACTGGCCCCGAGCACATCGAGACGGGCCTGGACCTCGCCACGCCCCAATGTCTCGATAATGCTCTCCTCCTCACCTGGAGCCAATGGAATACTGCGCAGATCAATGATGCTGGTTTCACCATTGTCCAGAAACCTCTGCAGTGCGTGACGGATCTCGTGCAGGATCGGCTTGACGTTCCAGGTGAACTCGTTTCCTGCATGGATATTGAATTGTGGTGTCTCGGCCGGGTTCAAAGTGCTCGCCCCAGGGTATAGTCCCAGCCGCCGGTCCTGGCCCGAACCTTCACTCGCGAACCCACCGCCGTGGCCGCTAACTGGCCCCATTTCACAAGCAGATTTTCGGCTTCATCCACTGCGGCAGGCAAAGCTTCCTGTACCGGGGCGGTCGGAGACATTCCCCACTCGATGCTGCGGGGCTGGATACCGATCAGGGCCCGGTTGACGGGCAATGACTCAGTCAGGCGCGCAATATCAAAAAGATCAAGCAGCCCTACTTCGTGCGGACTGCGCCTGGCCGCACCCAGGAATGCGTCCATCTGCTCACCTGCCATGGCCCTGACCGTGCCGGCCGGCGCCTTAAATTCGGCGGCATCAAAAACTATAAGGTTGCTGCAATCTTCGATATAGGCCGCAAGTGTAAAACTGAGGGTGCCGCCATCGACATAAGTAAGGTTTGATAAACCGGGATGGTATGATTGAAACAGGTTCAAAGCGTGAATACCGGCACCCTCATCAGTGAGAAGGGTATTACCGATTCCAAGAATGAGTGTATTGGACGAAATCAAACCTTACGCTCGTAGTTTTAACGTTTATCTTAGGTCAGCCGGTAGCGTCACAAATTGATACAGATCAATATATATTACAAAAACCTATATTAGGATTATTTACATTAACTCTTATTAATTGATTGGAGCGACAAACCATGTGCCTGGGAATTCCAATGCAAATTCGTGGTATTGAGGGATATGTCGCTCGCTGCGAAGCCAAGGGGATAGAACGAGACGTCAATCTCTTCATGATGCAGGAAGAGGAACTGGCAGTAGACGACTTTGTCGTCGTTCACGTTGGTTACGCCATCCAGAAGATCACACCACAGGAAGCGCAGACAGCCTGGGAGCTATATGACCAGATGCTAGCCGCTGGTTAAGCGCACATGCATGAACTCGCCATATGCCAGGCCTTGATGACGCAAATAGAGATCATTGCGCGTGACAATCTCGCCACTGAGGTAAGCAGCATCACGCTCGGTGTTGGCCCGCTCTCTGGAGTCGAAGAACGCCTGCTTGAGCACGCTTACCCCGTTGCCAGCGCCGGCAGCATTGCCGAGGGTGCTGAACTGATTATCCGCTCAACACCGATTCGCGTTAAGTGTACGTCCTGCAACAGGGAAAGCACCGC
>CALBDB010000131.1 GCA_937927755.1 uncultured Lysobacterales bacterium | reverse complement strand
GCAGGTTCGTCAGGGAGTGACACCAGGTTCTCCCGCTCAATGATCACATCCAGTTCGGCCATGATTTCGCGGTACTTGGCCATCAGCGCATCACCGTGTATCTGCTCTTTTTTCAGCAGCCTGATCACTTCGCGGTAGTCGGTCGTATCATATCCTTTTTGTTTAGCTATCAACGGGGCCAGCGCCATCATCTCATTGCGGATATTCATAAAACCAACCTGGCCGGTTTTGATCAACTCTTCCGGTGAGTCATCGACACCGTAGTTTTTCAACTGCAGTTCGTACAACTCACGCGGCAGGGCGGCGCTTTCACGCGTGTTTGGCAAAATAGTTTCTTCGACCCACTTGTTGTATGCGGTCAGTTGCCCGGAAAGCAGTTCGAGGTCCTGCTCATAGCCTTCCAGTTCGGTGGCTGCAAATACACCTTGCAAGCCTTCAATCATGGTTGGTGAGCGTTCCAGGTCCTGCCGCACCTCACCGACATAAGGCTTGATCAAGCCGGGTATCTCGGAGCGCTCCATCAGGATTTTCTTGGCTGACTCCGTAAATGGCTCATAACCTTCGGCCCGGCCGGTATACTTTTTAAGCCTCACCAGTGCCGCCTTTTGTCTTTCCAGCGGGACCTGCTTGTCCAGCAAGCCCCTGAAGCCGGCGAAAACCAGGCCGGTAATGTTGCTGTAGGGCAGCACCTTCTCATAGTTGATCCGGTTGGCCTCCATGCCGTCGCGTTCGGACTTGATCATGATCTCAATATCCTGTGCGACGCGGGGGTCCTCTTCATTGGTGAGCAAGGCTTCCAGCATGGCGATATTCTGTTCCGCCACGGCGATCTGGCGTTCAAACAGCTTTTCGCGCAGGTCGAAGATTTCCTCGTCGTAGCCTTCAACACCGGTCTGGCCGGAGAATTCCGGGGCAAACTGTGCCGTGGATTCGAGTACCTTGTAGGCAATTTCATTTGAGCGTTCGACCCACTCGGGCGTGAAGTTTGATGCACCCTGGGCAAACGATTGGCTGGCGCCCAGCATTAGTGTGGTTGCCAGGCAGCACAGGACGGTGTTCTTGACATTATTTGTGGTTTGCATGTGTGTCCCTCGGTAAACGGTGCGCTCATGCTACAAGCTTGCTATGCGGATGGCATGGGCGAATGGTCATGGCATCACGAATCGGTTTGCGCGATACTGCCGCCTTCGGTTTGTCAGAGATCTTCTATGCCTTTGCTGCTTCTCGCTGCAATGTTTTTCCTGGTTGCCGTGGCCTACGCCTCGGTGGGGTTTGGCGGTGGATCGTCCTATAACGCCCTGCTGATCCTGTCGGGTATGGATTACCGCCTGGTCCCGGCAATCTCGTTGACCTGCAATATCCTCGTGGTCACAGGGGGTGTGATTCACTATGCGAGGGCAGGGGCGCTTTCCGTATCCCAACTGCTCCCTTTCATACTGCTTTCCATTCCGATGGCGTGGTTTGGGGGGCGCTTGCCGGTTTCTGAACTGGTCTTTATCGGCTTGCTGGGTTTCAGCCTCCTGGCCGCCGCCCTGCAGATGTTGTGGAAGCCGCGGGCAAGCCCGCAGCGATCTGGTTATGGTGGAACACGCTATTGGCTGACCTCGGCATCGGCGGGCGGGTTTATCGGGCTGCTCTCGGGAATAACCGGGATCGGTGGTGGAATATTCCTCGCGCCTGTCATCTATTTTCTGCACCTGGCGCCCGCCCGCACGGTTGCCGGAATTACCAGTGGGTTTATCCTGGTCAATTCGATTGCAGGCCTGGCCGGCCAGATGATGAAAGCCGGTGACTACTCACCAGTGAATGACTGGCTGGGGGCCTGGCCTCTGTTTGTAGTGGTGGTTATCGGCGGGCAAATCGGCAGCCATCTTGGTGCTTACCGGCTTTCCGAAGAATGGATCAAACGTTTGACCGCTGTGCTGATATTATATGTGGCCCTCAGGTTGATCTGGCGCTGGACAGGAATGATCTTTTGACACAATTAAATGACACCTTAGCCAGACCCCTCAGGGATCTGAGGATATCAGTTCTCGACCGTTGCAACCTGCGTTGCACCTATTGCATGCCGGAGGAATCCCTGCATGCCAGGGGCGTATTCCTGAGGCCGCATTACCTGTTGAGCGATGGCGAGATCGAATTACTGGTGCGCGTGTTCGCCAGGCTGGGTGTGCACAAGGTCCGCCTGACCGGCGGCGAGCCTTTGTTGCGGCCGGGTTTTGTTGAACTGGTCGGCCGTATTGCATCCGTTGAAGGTGTAACCGACCTGGCGCTGACCACCAATGCGGTTTTATTGCCGCGTCATGCAGCGGCGCTCAAAGAGGCCGGCCTGGGTCGTATTACCGTCAGCCTGGACAGCCTGGATGAGCAGGTGTTTCGCAAGATGGCCGGTAACCGCGGTTCGGTGCAGGAAGTCTTTGACGGCATCAGGGCAGCCGAGGAAGCCGGTTTTGCAAAACTGAAAATCAATACCGTTGTGCAACGTGATATCAACGACCACACGCTGATGGACCTGGTATCTTATTTCAGAAACACCGGCCACACGGTCAGGCTGATTGAGTTCATGGACGTGGGCAATGTCAATCACTGGGACCGAAAGCTGGTGGTGCCGAGTGCAGATTTACTGAAAATGATCCACGACCGCTGGCCATTAATGCCGGTTGCAAAACAACCCCTGGGTGAAACTGCGCGCCGTTATGCCTTCAGCGACGGGGCAGGTGAAATTGGCTTCATCAGTTCAATTACCGAGCCATTTTGTGGTGATTGCTCGCGTGCCAGGGTTACCGCGGAGGGCTTGTTCTACAGTTGCCTGTTCTCCGCAAAAGGGACGGTTTTGCGTGATAAGATTCGCGAAGGCATGGGCGAGGATGAACTGGTTGAAGTGATACGCGGGCTGTGGTCCAAACGGGCCGACCGCTACAGTGAATTGCGCAACCACCTGCCGCAGCGTCAGCCGCACGTCGAAATGTACCGGATGGGTGGTTAAGGAGTCTCTGAAAGATATATGAAAAACACAGCACGATATTTCGCCCTGTTCCGCGAGCAGACCGGTTGTGAATCCGAAACCATCGACTGGGCGGGTGGTACGGCTGCCGAGTTGTTTCAGCTGGTCGCAGAGAAGCACGAGTCCCTGAAAACCGAGGCGGCCGCCCTCGTTGCCATCAATGATGAAATGGCGGGATGGGAAACGGTGCTGGCCGAGGGTGACGAAGTCCTGTTTTTCCCACCGGTGGCGGGCGGATGAAGTTTGCGGTCAGCAATACACCTATAGATGTCGCTGCGGTAAGAAAGGCAGTGGCTGACAACAGTTGTGGCGCCCTGGCCGTATTTGAAGGCTGGATCAGGGATCACAATGAGGGCCAGGCAGTCGTGCGGCTCGAATATGAAGTGTACCGGCCGGTTGCAGAAAAGGAGGGTGCAAGGATTATCGATGAGGCGTTGGAGAAATTTGGCGTCTCTCACGCGTTATGCATTCATCGCGAAGGCCTGCTTGAGCTGGGTGAGGTCGCGGTTATTGTTTGTGTTTCTTCACCCCACCGGGGCGAAGCTTTTGAAGCCTGCCGTTACATAATTGACGAGACCAAAACCCGCTTGCCCATCTGGAAAAAAGAACACTATGTAACGGGGGGTAGCGAGTGGGTGAATTGCGAACAATGCGCTTCGGCGGGCCATTCACACGGTGATCATTAGTC
>CALBDB010000130.1 GCA_937927755.1 uncultured Lysobacterales bacterium | reverse complement strand
GCGTCCCGGCGTGGACGTGGTCTGGATGAAGCCGAAAGTGGCTGCTGTGCTTAAAAGCACGCCCAAAAGCATGGCTCTCCAAACCGTCTGACCTATGCCTGCAGCGGCTGGATACCACCAGTACCGACTGCGAAGAGAAGCGTGACCCACGCCAAGACGCGACCAGTAATATGCCATAAACAATGGGAACTTAACATCAGGGCCCGATTAGAGAAGCAACCCTTGACACTCACTCGACTTGTAATGAATACGCGGCTGTCATCAAGCGGATCACCGGCCAGAAAAACTCAACTCGGCGAACCCCCAGTACCTGCGGATTTGTGGATATGAAAAAACCCCAGTCCCTTAATCAGACCCTTTAATTAGCAATCCTGTGTACTCAAGGTCAGGGCAAAAATCAGCCCCTAGATCACCTCGGCCCCGGCATCCTGGAAGATGCTGACAGCTGTTTCTGCATCGTTGGTGCTATCAAAACCGATATAGGTGACGAATCGCGTCCCGATCACGGCCATGGAAAGCCCCCGGATGTTGATCCCCGCATCGGCAATCATACCCGTCATTCTGGCAGCCGCGCCGGGTTTGTTGTCCGCTTCGAAGCACACAGCAGCCACGCTGTTCGTAAGGCTGAAACCTAAGGTACTGGCCGCCTTAACCTCCCTGTCCCCGCGTATCGGTGTGACAAAAACAACGCCCGAGCCGGGATTCTCAGGTGAACGCCTTGCGATGATGAAATTGAAGTCAGCACCAGCTTCGTCCATGCCCTTGAGTAACCACGAGAGGCCACCTGTTTTATCAGCGATGTTCGCTTACCATACATCTACACGTTCGATAGTTGTGTCAGGTTGATGCAAAATAGCATCATTTGAGACAGGTTTATAAGCAGAATGTAATGACATAACAATTTCCTCCTTTAGTGACTATCCGAAGAACAGGTAAGCGCCCAGCGCCGCTATCGGATCGGGAGGTTACTGGATTTTTGTTTGCAGACTTATATGAGTAATCTGGCGAATGGATAGCTGCCAGTAACTCAGACTAATCTTAATACTGGTTAGCTTAACGGGAGCTTAAAATTTTATGCTGAAGGACCGCTCATGGCCGTTTGCAGACCTACTCAATACTGAAATTCTTGTCTGATGGACATCTGCTTTTCACCGGATGGCAGACATCCGCCAAGGGCATTTATCAGAAATATGAGCGACTAATCATGACTCCATTGTGCATGACGGGGAAGCCTATGGTGCCAATGCTCTAATACCGCCAGTCATACTGGCTGGTTGATACCTCCATCAGCCTCGGGAACGAACAATTTTTCGCGCCCTGAATAAGTGGGTCCAGCCAAAAGCTGCATGTCTGCAAAACTGGAATACAACAAGGGGCGCTGAATTTTTCTATTTATTGATCATTTTAATGAACTCGCCAATAGTTCGGTGAGACTCCAGGGGGTGTCTCAGACGCTTTTCAGCGTTGATGGTGTACGTATTCCGGCGGCCTAATTTTTCGACTTGAATCACGTCAGCCGCAATCAGTCTTGACAAAACCCGTTGCACCGCACGTTCCGTTATTCCTACCTCGATGGCAATTTCCCGCATGGTTGGCTGCGGTGTTTTGGTCAGACAGACAAGTACATGTGCGTTATTGCTGAAGAAGGTCCAGTTTTCTACTGGGTTGCTATTAGTATTCATGTTCATGCTGATTTACGCTATAGAATACGTGATAAAATTGTCGTACCGGGTGTTATAATTTTTACAGAATAATTGTAATTACTCAAACCGAGCACACATGTAAGCGTCAGGTGAAGAATTTTTTCTTCGGGAATGGTTTTTTAATTTTAGCTGGTATTGGTTTTGATAAAACCATTGTGGGCGCAGACGTTAAAACAGGTAGCGGATGATGGATTTTGTAAGAAACACGGCGCTGATTGTATTAGCAGGTCTTGTAGCGCCGCAGTTGGTTTTCGCAGCTGGAAGCGCTGAATTTGTGGCCGCAGATCTGACCGGTAGCAGCTTGGGTATCATTGCCCTGACCGTGTTTTTTGTCGCCTACCTTCTAATTATCAGCGAAGAGGCGATTCGCTTGCGTAAATCCAAACCGATCATGGTGGCCGCAGGTATTATCTGGCTGCTGGTCGGCATCGCCTTTGTCCAGCAGGGTGATACGTTGGGAGCAGGTGCGGCATTCAAACATGATCTGCTTGAGTTTGCCGAGCTGTTTCTGTTCCTGTTGGCGGCGATGACCTTTATCAACACGATGGATGAACGTGGGGTCTTCGATATACTTCGCGACTGGCTGGTGGTCAAAGGGTTTTCCCTGCGGGGCATTTTCTGGCTAACTGGCCTGATCTCGTTCTTCCTGTCGCCAGTTGCCGATAACCTCACAACCGCCTTGTTAATGGCCACAGTGGTGATTTCAGTGGGCGGTGATAACCGTCGATTTATTGCGATTGCCTGCATAAATATTGTCGTGGCGGCCAATGCTGGTGGCGTTTTCAGCCCGTTTGGCGATATCACTACGCTGATGGTCTGGCAGAAAGATATTATTTCGTTCACCGGCTTTTTTGCCCTTTTTGTTCCGGCAGTGGTGAATTGGCTGGTGGTGGCAGTGATACTGAATTTCGTCGTTCCCAATGTCAGGCCTGAACCCCTGGAGGGGAGGGCCGAATTAAAGCATGGCGCCTGGGTCGTGGTCGCGTTGTTCCTGCTGACTATCATAATGGCGGTTTCAGGCCACAATATTCTTCACCTCCCACCGGTGGCCGGAATGATGACTGGCTTGGGATTGCTTAAGCTGTTCGGTTATTACCTGCAAAGACGGGATGAGCAGTCGTTTTATGTGCCTCGAACCGGCATGATGAGTTCGGCCCTGGCTGCGGAAACACACACCAAAGTGGAACCTTCATCTGAAAAGCCGTCGAATAAGCCCACGTACGATATTTTCAAAAATCTGCAGAAGGCGGAGTGGGATAGCCTGATGTTCTTCTACGGCATTATCATGTGTGTCGGGGGGCTGGGTGCTTTTGGTTACCTGGCACTGGGCTCCGAGTTGATTTATGGCGGGCTTGGGCCGACGACGGCCAACATCCTGGTCGGTGTTGCTTCAGCTATTGTCGACAACATACCTGTAATGTTTGCCGTGCTGGAAATGTATCCGGAAATGAGTCATGGGCAATGGCTGTTAGTGACGCTCACCGCCGGTGTCGGCGGGTCAATGCTGTCGGTTGGTTCTGCAGCCGGTGTGGCCGTGATGGGACAGGCACGCGGTATTTATACATTTTTTGCGCACTTCAAGTGGACCTGGGCCATAGCGCTTGGTTATGCTGCCAGCATCATGACGCACATGTGGTTGAACGCATCGACGTTCTAGACAGCCTTATTCCTTCTGTGCCTTACCCTGCTTCTCAAGGTCGACCACCAACGCGGCACTGGCTTCGCCAATTGAGGCATCGAGATTTGCACGACAGTAAGTGTCTATCCAACCATCCACCGTTTCGATTGACAAGTCGCGCGCGATATCGCTTTCGCGGCTCCAGTTAATTCCTGTGATAAATCCCTTGATCCAGTTCAGGTGTGCAAGATGCGTACGCTGGTCACGGGCATGGTCGTACTCGGCCTTGGCACTGACGTAAAGGTGGCAGGTTTGAGAGCCCATACCCCAGGTGAAGTAGGCTGATGCCTGTCCCGCGAAAAGCACCAGGCAAAGTGCTAAAAATAAATTCTTCATTATTTTCTCCAAATACATTCAAGACTGTTTTTGTCCACGAAAATCAGGGCGTAGTGAGGTAAAGGCTTCCACATACTTCACCCGATTAAAGATAGCACAAAGTCATATTGCCACAGAATGGCAAGTAGTTTGTGACCTGGCCTGAAAAAACTGGTCCAGGTTTCAAATTAGCACTTAACTGACAGGAGAATTGGATCATGGCAAGAAAACGATACACCCCCGAAACGATCAGCCGCAAGTAACACATTAACAAAAGCAACGGCCCGGACAGTAACTGGCCGGGCCGTTTATCACGCCTATCGATTCACCATCATTTTGTGCTGCCGATATTTAGTACCGATTGGGTTATACAAGGCCTGGTTTTAGCCCCTCTGAGTACATATCAACGACGCTTATTTTATGGTTTTACCTTGGATTCTTTCAATGGCAAGGGATAGAACCTGAGGTTTATGTTGTAACTGCCATTGTTTTTGATATCAAAGAGCACATCAACGAAATCCGCGATATTGAATATCCATTCACCCGTGTAATCACGGCAGTAAAAGGTTTCGTCCAGCCAGAAAGTCGTGCCATCATCGGCGAAAGAGCAAGTCTGGTTGAGATCAAGGTCCGTAAACATTGAATTGGTCTTGTCCACGCAAGCCCCGGTGTAGTCACCACTCACATCGACCGGACAGCATAAATCTGTCGCTGCACAGTCACCGCCATCACAGGCTGGATCATCAGCGTAGATGTAACAGACGGACCCCGTGAACTCGAACATGGATGTGATCTCCGTTGCAATTTTCGAGCCCTTGCCTCCACGGTTATCAAGCGTATCGACTCGCTGAAAGTCCTCTGCACCGTCACCACCAAGCGGGACGAACACACCGGTCTCATTGACAACACCGAGCAGCAAGAGATCGTAAACACTTATACCTGTGCAATCTTCCAGTTCTGAGTCACATGCGATTTCGACTCGCTCCAGTGACCTGCCGAGAACTTCAAAGGTCTGACCATCAACCGGTTTTCCGGTTACACGGGAATAAACCGCATATCCATCAGCATTACTGGGAAGGCGGAAAACTGCAGGATCACTGTCAAACGGTCGAGTACACCAGTCCGTGACTTCAAGGGTTGAAGCATCGGGATTGGATTTGGGACCTTTGCGGCCAGACTCGACCAATACCTGAACCTCGGTACCATCCCGGGGCATGTTGATGACATTGCCGAAGTACTCCTGGTCGGTCAAGACGCAGGTATACAGTTCAGGACATGATTTCACCAGGTCGCCAATAACATATTCATCGGCGATAACAGGATCAACCGTGACCTCATAGTAATACTGCGGTTCCGGGCAGTTAAATGTGTCTGCCTTGCCGTGGAAATGCATATTGTAATGCGGACCGCTGGGATAACCGTTTCCGAGGAAACTTCCGTCGTCTTTGATGGGTTTTCCAGCGTGAGCGCTGCCGAGCGAAAAAACGCAGGCGAGTAGAACTAATGGGATGCTGACTGCTTTCATGATTCCCTCCTTGGAATGAAGCGTTAGTGATAAATAACATTACTCTTAAATCTGGTTTTCGGCAAACAGTAAAAAACCTGATTTCCGATCAGAAAAAAATCCGGCAACATGTTGTATTTAAAAGAAAATACGATTTATTCAACTGCTTCTTAAAAATAAAATTCTGATTAAAAATGGAGAGAAGATCAAAAACAATGATACAGCCTCAGCCTCAAGCGGTCACACACTGCATAAGTCATACAGCAAAGCAAAATGCCATGGGCTATATTTAAAGAAAGTTCGTGAATGCTGTTTCATAGCCAGATAATTCATATAGTTCTGTAAATATGAACCCGGTAGTTTTCCGATCCAATGGCTATTCAGTCCGCATACCATGTACAAATCAAGTGAACAGCTGAAGGAGGTTTATTGTGAATTTGAAGTACATAATCGCAGCTGGAGCGATATTCCTTTCCTGTAGCATCAATGCGCAAACATCAGCTGGTATTGCGGCATACAACAGCAGCCCCCCACTTGGGAAAGGCTTCATGGAAGCCAGGTATAATCGCTCCCCCAATGCTGAAGAGGTCAAAAGGGATCTCAGAACCGCTGAGCGGGGCGATGCGTCCGCCCAATTCAATATGGCACTGCGGTACGACGTTGGACATGGTGTGCCGCAAGACGTCTCTGAAGCCGTGAAATGGCTGCGCAAGTCGGCAGACCAGGATTTCGTTAAAGCACAATACAACCTGGGATGCATGTACGATAGCGGTGAGGGTGTTCCACAAGACCACGCCGAAGCGGCTAAATGGTTTCGCAAAGCTGCTGAGAAAGGCTATGCAAGCGCTCAAAAGAATCTCGGGGCAAAGTACGGCACAGGCCGGGGAGTGCCACAAAGCGATATTGAAGCCTATGTTTGGTCGAGCATAGCGGCAATTTCCGGTGATGAGGGCGCAATAAACAATCGCGATTTTGCTGCCAGCAAACTCTCCCCGGAAGATTTAAAGACAGCACAGACACGCGCAGCGGAACTGTATCAGGAAATTCAGCAAGGACAGGGGTGAGGATAACGGTTTGGTATATGTCTTGGCGGTAATGCGTTCTTAGTTGGCAATTTTTAGCTGAATGATTAAGCTTGCCCACAATGAAGAATTGGTAAAAAATAAGGCCCGTCACACAATAGAGATCTGATCTGGTTTGAGTTATTCAAGTCACTGATAAAGGAAGGTTCAGCGCGCCTCGGAATCTTCGGATATTCTGTCAATTGAGGTCAGGTAAACATCTTCCGGTAGATTCATTCCGCGAATAAGTTGTACGAACCGGGGGTCGTCTCGCAACGGATCCAAGCCTGCATCATCCAGAAAAAGTAACTCGACGTCTTCACTTTGCCTGGCTTCCAGCAGAAACTCCATGGCTTGTTCATAGTCACCCATGTATGCATAGGCAAACGCCAGTGTTCCAGGCAAAACCTCATTTATTTACATGTCTGGGTTTTTCCCATTTCTTCTAAGGCTGGGTCTGAAGAGCCCGTTAACTAAGCGTAGTCGCTGGCACTGCAAACGGCTATAAGCAATCACCTTGTGCCGGTTACTTCTATAAAATCAGGAAGGGTGCAACTGCTTACGCATGTGGACGATTGCCCTGCAAAAGAGTAGAGTAAACGGACATTTCAGTATCTCTGTTTCAGCGCTGGATTGTCCATACAAATTCATAATAAAAAGCCCCGATAACCCCGTTGCTAAATAGCTGTGCTGACGTTTCGGTAGTGATCTTGTGTATTGCTTTCAAGAGGAAGCTCGTGAGCATCGGATCAAGCGACAAGACCCGCACTAATCTCCTGGTTGTTGCCAGTGGGTTAGTGCTTTTTTTTAGTGTCAAAAAAAAGGAGTGACAGATGAAGAATAAGATTTTTATCTCAATTCTGACGATGTTGGCGCTCTTAGTTTGTTCAATTAGTGCGCCAGCACAAGAAAATTCAATCAAGAAACTAAAGGTTCCGGATGCGAAAGTAGTTCTCTGCGAGACGCTAGCGGCACCTCAGGATGGTATTTGTGATGTAACCACGGGTGACAACTCCCTGCTGATCAAGGGGAACATCCTCGCACTCGACGCGATCTACCAGGGCGGCGAAGTCCTGGTTGATGACCGCGGTCTGATTCTTTACGTGGGTTGCAGTGCGGACAGGCCTGAACACCTGGATATATCAACCTCGACCCTCATCGAATGTGCTGAAGGTGTGGTTTCTCCGGGCCTGATCAACACACACGATCACCTTGGTTTTGACCACAATTATCCAACCCCGGCCACAACCGACCGATACGGCCATCGTAATGACTGGCGCGGAACTCCCGCTGTAACTGCCCCTTCGGATTACAGCCAGGCAAAGGTCGCCTGGTCTGAACTCAGGCAGGTGATGGCGGGTACCACGTCGATCGCCGGGGCGGGCAGCGAGCTAGGATTCCTGCGTAACCTTGATCCTCCCTGGTGGTCATTTCCGCTGTTTGATGACCTGCTGTGGGATGTAACCACGGAATACCCGCTCGAAATCGTCACCGACACCTTTCCGCTCGAGTACTGGTGGGAATACCAGCAACACGAGGAGTGTGTTCACACCTTTTACGGAAGGTCGAAAAACCAGTATACGGATATCTACGTGCCGCATGTTTCGGAAGGCATCAATATTGCCGCGGGAACCGAGTTCGATTGCCTGAGCGCCGTGGGCGACATGGTCAACGATGAATTTTCCATGGTGCACGGTATTGCCGTGGATGCGCACGACGGGAAAACTCTGGCCGAGAACCGAGCGTCATTGATCTGGTCACCCCGTTCAAACGTATCCCTTTACGGCAATACGGCGCCGGTGACGATGCTGGATAACCAGGGTGTGATGATTGCACTGAGCACAGACTGGACACCGTCGGGCTCGATGCACCTGGGCCGTGAACTCGCATGTGCAGCAGAAATGAACGGCAAGTACTTCAACGGCGCGTTCAGCGACCGCGAGTTGTGGATGATGGTCACCCACAACCCCGCCGTCGCATTGCATATCGACGACCGGGTTGGCTCACTGCAAGCAGGTCATTTCGGCGACATCGCGATATTTGACGGCAGCGACGTGGATAATCCGTTCCTTGCAGTCATCAGCGCCGATGCCCAGTCCACCGTTCTTGTGCTCAGAAGGTCGGCGATGCCGTTCCTTTTTATCGGCGACTATACCTATGTCGGGAGCATCGCCCTATACGGGCAGGCCGATTTGTTGCAGAACCTGCCATTGACCCTGCACGAGTTTTACGCGGCATATGCCGGTGTTGCGGGTGAGTTGTGTGAAAACATAGAGGTTTGCGGCCAACAGAAAAGCGTTTGCCCGCTGCGGGAAACATGGTGGCTGGCTGTTGAAGATGAATACCTTGGTTTTGATTTCGGTGATCCGCTGCCGTTGAGCTTGATAGCATCGGAAAATACTAATTCCTACCCGCTGTTTTTCTGTGAAGCTCCGCCTGACGAGCCTACTTGCGTACCGTCCCGGCCGGGAGAATACACGGGTGAGTTGGTCATGGAACCGGCAAGCGGAGGCGACCGGGATGGTGATGGTGTCGTCGACAACATCGACAACTGCCAAAAGGTCTTCAACCCGGTCCGGCCAATGGACGGAGGCGTCCAGATGGATAGCGATGGTGACGGCCGTGGTGATGCCTGTGATAAATGCCCGCTGGATGCAGGCGCAGATTGCAGCGCAGTCGATCCTTACACCGGGGCGCTCGTGAGTATCACCGACGGCGATTGATTTACTGGATTCATGAGATTTTCCGGGCGGGTGAAAGCCCGCCCGTCTTACCTGGCAATTCAGGGGGTCGTAAGCACGGAACCTTTTGCCATGTACAGGTCGTCGTAACGTAAGCCGCCGTTACCGTAAGGGTTGTCCGCCGGGCCGGTATTGCAATTGGCCAGGAAATAGATAAGCGGCCGTTCCCTTTTCATACGGAAATCTGCACTGCTGTAGACAAGCTTCTGAACGGGAAACTCATCGCCCCCCTGCACGTAGACATCGTATTTCTGACCTCCGTCCCTGAGCGGCGCATTGTTGACTACCATCCATATCGCGTACCAGTTATCCGGCTGCAATGGTTGTGCGTCACGTTGCTGTTCAGGATTGTAGATTTTGCTATAGGTTTCACCCGTGCGGACCATCAGTGTTCCATCATTTTTCGTGCCGTCGGTTTCGGCTTTATCTGTTATCCGAATGCTGGGTTCGAAAGCGTTGTAATCATGAAGCTGAATATCGTCAGGGCCCATGTCACTCAAACCGAAAATATGGTTGTTGGGAAAGTACTCCACGTTTATCCGGGCATAAAAAGTGTAAGTGGCGCCGACTGCTACGGGTACCGGCAGTTGTTTGAATGTCAGGGCCTTCCTGTTGCCCATTATCCCGTCCGCAGCGGCTTTCTTCAGCAAAAACTGATTTGATTCCTCACGCTGTATTTCAGTGACCTGCGGATTCTCGATTTTTGGGTGGGTATCGTTACGGGTATCTTCAAGCTGCCAGTAACGGCCCAGGGACTGGCGCTCAAAATCATCGATTTTTATCCACTCCTGCGCGCCGCCTGCCAAACAATTGGCGGACAGCAAAACGACGAACACCATGGGTAATGCACGGCATCCTGTTGGTGTTGACCTGATTTTACGTTGCCCCATCCAGCGTAAGATAATTATTGATACCATTAATCTGATCCTGTGCATGATGATTGACATAGATGACCGTAGTTTCAGAACCGCCACAAATCTTTTCGATCAGCGCCAACACCAGTTGCCTGCTCAAATCATCCAGGCCAAAACAGGGTTCATCAAGTATCAGCAGGTGAGGGTGTTTGACCATCGCCCGGGCGATCAGCAGCAGGTGTTGGTCGCCATGGGATAACTGGTTGAAGGGTTGTCCGGCGCGCGCTTGCAGGCCCAGGATTTCCAGCCATTGCACGGCGATTTCCTGCTGCAGGTCCGTGGCTTTCGCGTACAGGCCGATACTGTCGTAAAAGCCCGAAATGATAACGTTTTTACAGCTGATGCTGACACGGTAGTCCCAGTGTAATGCGGATGACACGTAGCCGATGTGCTGCTTGATATCCCAGATACTTTCGCCGCTGCCGCGCTGGTGTCCGCATACGAAAATATCGTTGACGTAGCACTGCGGATGGTCGCCGGTAACCAGGTTCAGCAAGCTGGTTTTGCCGCTGCCGTTGGGGCCGGTGAGTTGCCAGTGCTGGCCGGGTTCGATACGCCAGTTGAGGTTTTCAAAAACAAGGTTGTCAGTGTAACGGACACTTGCGTTGCGTATATTCACCAGCGGTTTATTGCAGTCCAACGGTGGTGCGCTTTCGCCGGGGATTGCAGCGGGGATCTGGATGTCGGCCGTTTGCAGGTGAAAAAGCTGGGACAGCGCAGCCATGGCAGTCGTGTCACTGCTATTTACGGTCGTTTTTATGCGGCCTTTTTCGAGCAGGGCAATGTGGCTGACGAATTCCGGTAGTTCATCCAGGCGGTTGATGACCAGTACCATGGGCAAATCGTTGGCAAGGTTCCGCAGGAGCTCACTGATCACGGGGACCGTCCGGGCATCCAGGCCTTCGAACGGACCGTCGATGACCAGCATATCGGGTTTGCTGGCGAGGGCGCGGATGAAAAGAAGCTTGCGGGTCTCGCCGGTAGACAGCTTGCCAAAGCCCCTGTCGAGCAAACTGTCAATACCAAACAACCGGGTCAGTCTGCTCTGCAGTTTGGCATTGGCGCAGACCTCGTCGAGAATTTCCCTGGCGGGGGTGCCCTCATTGATCCTGTCGGTTATATCACTGTCGTCACGCAGGCGCTCACGCTCGATTAGTGCCGCCTGCGATTCAAGTGACACGACACCCGTATCTGCAACGAGACCCCGCAGCGTGCCTGCGGTAACCCGGCCGGCTCCGGCCAGTGCGGCAGCGAGGGCTGATTTACCGGAACCGCTGGCGCCCATGATGGCCCAGACCTGCCCGGGCTCAATGACCCAGTCGATTTCGCGCAGTGAGAAAGATTCGTTAAATTGAATACATGCTCTATCAAAAATTATATTATTCAGCATGATAAAGCATTTTCTTTATTTATTAGGTGATCTTTTTCATTGCACTCATGTAACCACGAAGTGTCTGGCCGATTGCTTCGACAGGGTGACTCCTGATGGCCCTGTTGGCTTCAATCAGCAGCTGGTTGTCTACACCGTCATCGTCCAGGTCTAGGCCGCGCCCGATGACGTCTGTATTGATGCGGCTCATGAAATCTGACAACAGGGGCAGGCAGGCGTGGTTGTAGAGATAACAACCGTACTCGGCTGTGTCTGAAATGGTGCTGTTCATTTCAAACAGTTTCTTGCGTGCAATGGTATTGGCGATCAGAGGTGTTTCGTGCAGCGATTCATAATACGCGGATTCTTCCTTGATGCCCGCAGCCGTCATGGTTTCAAACGCCAGTTCAACGCCCGCCTTGACCATGGCCACCATCAGGATTCCGTGGTCAAAATATTCCTGTTCCGGAATCTCCTGGTCGCTGGCCGGCGTTGTTTCAAAAGCCGTTTCGCCGGTTTCCTTGCGCCAGGCGAGCAGCTTGGCATCGTCGTTGGCCCAGTCTTCCATCATGCCCTCCGAGAAATCGCCCGCCATAATGTCATCCATATGCTTGTTATAAAGAGGCCGCATGATGGTTTTCAGTTCTTCCGCCAGATCAAAGGCTTTCAGCTTGGCCGGGTTGGAGAGGCGGTCCATCATATTGGTGATTCCACCGTGCTTCAGTGCTTCGGTAATGGTTTCCCAGCCGATCTGGACAAGTTTTGCTGCGTAACCGGGTTCCACGTTCATTTCGATCATCTTGTCGAAACACAGCAGCGAACCGGTTTGTAACATGCCGCACAGGATGGTCTGTTCACCCATCAGGTCCGATTTTACTTCGGCGATAAACGATGACATCAAGACACCGGCCTTGTGTCCGCCCGTGCCGGCGGCGTATGCCTTGGCAATGGCCAGGCCTTCACCGCGCGGGTCGTTGTCCTCGTGTACGGCGATAAGGGTAGGGACGCCAAAACCCCTTTTATACTCTTCGCGAACCTCGGTGCCGGGGCATTTCGGCGCCACCATGATGACGGTGATGTCATCCCGTACCTGCATACCTTCCTCCACAATATTGAAACCGTGTGAATAGGCCAGGCAGGAATTCTTTTTCATCAAAGGAACGGTTTCAGTGACAACCGCGCTGTGCTGCTTGTCCGGGGTCAGGTTTAACACCAGGTCGGCTTGCGGGATCAATTCCTCGGGGGTTCCAACGGTAAAGCCGTTCTCAGTCGCATTTTTCCAGGATTGACGCTGATCCCTGATTGCCGCTTCGCGCAAAGCATAGGACACATCAAGGCCGCTGTCCCTCAGGTTAAGGCCCTGGTTAAGGCCCTGTGATCCGCAACCGATAATCACCAGCTTTTTGCCCGCCAGGTAAGTGGCGCCGTCGGTAAATTCGGCCGGATCCATAAACTCACACTTACCCAGTTGAGCCAGTTGCTCACGCAGCGGTAAGGTGTTGAAATAATTTGCCATTTTAGTGCTCCTTCAAGGTGGTAATTGCGGATTCAGCGCTTCTGTGGGGTTTCGCAGCAAGGCGCGGTGCGCAGTGAATGGCGAGGTGCGCCTTGCCATGAACACTGACAAGCCAACTGTATCCGTAATTGTCATGTTGAAGGAGCACTTGAGTACCTGTTGATCAGTGTCGCGAAATTAAGGGCGTTACTCTAGTCCATTATGGATTTGACGTAAACAACAATACCGGGCGACGTGGTGCGGTCATTAATTCGTTCAGCCATGCTGGACCAGGGCGTCCTTTATGACCTGTAGCAGCCTGTCTGCTTCCGCGCTGTCGTAACGGATCGAACCGTCGCCGTTAACGAGTTTCCATTCATTGCTTTCGATACGCAGTTTATTGCCCTGGTATTGGGGATAGAACTCCTCGTATAGCTTGTTCAGGTCTGAAAGATATGTGTCACTGTCATCAAGAAGACCCCGTTCACCTTCGCGGACCTTACCCTCTCTGTTCAGGCGGCTCTCAATCCTCTTTTTGAGTTCATCTACTTCCGTGTGGGGGTAGATCACCAGGTCGGGCTCCGGGATATTGTGTTTCATCGCGTCGAACTGGTGAGCGAGGATCATTTTCTCCGACTTGGAAAGATAGGCATCGCGATAGTTCTTCTCGGTGAATATGTGGATGTCCTCTTCCTTGATACGGTCGGTTACACCCGAGTGCGGCGAGATGGTCATATGCCACCAGTTTCTGAAGCGGCTGGACAGAAAGAATACCTGGGTGTTGTAAGCGTGCTTCCTGCGGTCGCCGTAATAGAAGTTGAGCACGAGTTCATCGACTTCTTCGGGATAGAAGACGTAGTCCCACCGCTTCTCAATCAGTTTGCACAATGTGGTCTTGCCCGCCGAAATGTTCCCCATGATGCCGATGGTGCGTTTCATTTAAACAACCTCTCAGTGCCTGGAACGGCGCGGACTATGCCTTCCACGACCTGCTCGAGACCGTCATTTGTCCTGAAATCGATGCTTTCAGTGTCAATGATCAGGTATGGGTGCCCGCATTTCATGATCCACGGCCTGTAAAGATCATTGAGGTTGGACAGATATGTGTTCTCGGGTGCCGCGAGTTCAGATTCCTCGCTGCGGTTGCGGCCGACGATCCTGTTCTTTAAGGCCGCCACGTCGCTTTCCAGGTATATAATGAGATCGGGTGTCGGCTTGTTGTTCATGACCAGTTCAAACAGGTCCAGGTATTTCCTGTAATCCTCGTCGGTTATGTATTCGTAGTTGTTGGAGTTCTTGGTGAAGATCTGATCCTCGTAAATACTCCTGTCCTGGGCCACTGACTGACCCTCGCGGAGCAGTTCATGCAAGACGCCGAGATCCAGCAGTCTCGACAGGAAATAGGTTTCCTGGATCTTGTACCCCCAGTATTCGGCCTCCAGTTTCACCTTCAGGAACTCGCCGGCGTCCTCGCCGTTCAGCTTGGTGCCCTTCAGGCGGTCATAAGCGCTGACTGCCTTGTAATATTTCCCCAGGTAGCCATGCTTTTTAACGTAGTCCACCTGCTCCAAAAACGAAATGATTTTTCCGCCTGATCGCCTTTCGAGGGCCTTTGTGAGCGTAGATTTTCCAGCGGCGATATTCCCCGCGACTGAAATCAGGAAGCTATCCATTATTATCCTTGTGCAAAAAACGCGATGGGTTCAATTCTAGCCGAAGCGGTGGTCAAATGGGCGCTGAATTGGCATAAATCCGGCCCGGATACCAACTATTTTTCGGTCTCTTATTCAAAAGCTGCCGTCACCGCGCCGGCTTGAGCAGAAAGGCCACTGATTTCGCTCCATTGTCAGACTCCAGCGTGCCCACCTGTCGAAAGCCAAGACGTTTATGAAAGGTCATGGATACCGGGTTTTCAGGCCGCAGATTTACCTCGCAACACAGCTGTACCGACCAGTCAGACGTGGCGTCGGCGAAGTCTGCATAAAGCGCTTCGGCGACACCCTGTCGGCGGGCGCCCGGTGCAACGGCGATGCGGTCGATATAGGCAAAGTTTTTGTAATGATCCCGAAACCAAAGAAAGTTCGGGCTGTGGTAGTCGGTGTCCGGGTCAAGGCCGATCAGGAAAGCCACTACCTGGTCGTCAGCATTACAGGCGACACGGAAATAGACGGCTTTTGCCAGGAAATCCTGCATGTCGTCCAGGCTGATGCGACCGACATGCGGCACCTCGGACTCATTCAGTTGCAGCACACTTGCCAGGTCATGCCCGCTTGCATTTCTTATCGAATAGTTCAAGGCTCTATTATGACCGTTCAGGACTTTGGGCACAGTATAAATAGCCGGCGTTTGTTAAATCGAATAATTACGTTTCATCGGAACTTGTATTGCGACACAAAGAAAATGGGCCGGCAAATGCCGGCCTCTTTATTGCTGGTGCTTATGCCATTCCCAGCATGACCTTGACAGTTTTTTCCGCGCCTTCGGCGATCTGGCTGACCGAGGAATCCAGCATGTAACATGGGGACGTTACCAGTTTCAGGCGTTCGTCGACCACCACTTCGCCATGCGTGGTCACTTGGTGTTGCCCTCCCATGGACTCGATGGCGTCGATCGTACCAGGATCATTTCCTATGGTGAGGGTGGCTGCCTTTCCTTCAAGTATTTTTGCAAGCACTGCGGGGGTGATACATAGCGCACCGATCGGCTTACCCGAGTCGATCATCGCGCTTACCGCATTTTTCAAATCGGTGTTGACACTGCAGCCCGGACCATCGAAGGCCAGGCTCGAAAGGTTCTTGGCCGCGCCGAAACCACCGGGCAGCATCAATGCATCAAAGTCATCGGAATCAAATTCACTGAGGGCCTTGATGTCACCCCTCGCAATACGCGCCGACTCGACCAGCACCGACCGGGATTCGTCCATCTCGTTGCCGGTGATGTGGTCTATCACGTGATGCTGGGGAATATCAGGGGCAAAACACTGGTACTCGGCACCCTGTCGATCCAGTGCCAACAATGTCAATACCGATTCATGGATCTCGGCGCCATCGAATACGCCGCAGCCGGATAAGACAACTGCTACACGTTTATTTGCCATCATTCATCTCCTGTTGGTTTGCCTGTATCCGGAAATTTCGGCCGGATAAACCTTAATAATAAACAGTTTTATTCGCCCAATAAATGCACTGCCAGTTGACGCCTGTGGTGGTGATCGCGATGTTCGAATACATAAATCCCCTGCCATGTTCCCAGCACAAGACGGCCGCGTTGAACCGGAATGACAAGTTGGGTTTGAGTCAGGGCGGTCTTGATGTGCGCGGGCATGTCGTCGGACCCCTCGCAGGTATGCCGATAAGGACCATCCCGGGGTGCGATACGGGCAAAAAAATCGTTCAGGTCGCGGCAGACATCGGGATCGGCATTTTCCTGGATGGTGAGCGAGGCGGAAGTGTGACGCATAAACAGGGTAAGCAGGCCTTCATCCACCCCTTGTTGCCGGCACCAATCAGCCACCTGGCGGGTGATGTCATACAAGCCCGGACCGTTTGTTTCCGTGCTCAAAGTGTGCGTTACTTGCCGCATCGGGTTAGGGTAACAAAAGTCCTCGATACCCACTACTTAATATACGGCTATAAACCAGAATGAATACGGCTATAAACCAGAATGAAAACTCAAAAACAGCCAGGACTGGTACCCACTGAGGAACTGCCTTCGTACTTCCGTTCCGAAGGCATTGCCTATAAGACTTTGGGTTCGGTGAACCTGGGCTTCGGTCACGGGAAGGACCAGTACTGCCTTTATGATTATCCAGCCCCGGCCGATGATGAAACCATGGGTTTGTTTTGCGAGTGGCATACCGAAGATTATTTTGACGTTGACACCGGTCCACACGTGGCCATCGGTCTGCGTGGGCCTGTGAAGGACGATCCGCATCGGGGAAGGGGCCTGGCTATTGGCATATTGGCTAACTCGGTCTGTCTGCCCGACGCCCCCGGTCAACCTGTTCCTTTATTTGACGGCTGTCCGGATGCACCAGGCGGACCTTCATTCTTTATTGAAGACTTCAGTGGTAACGATGGCGCCGCGCCTATCAGCGACTGGCAGCTTTGCCGTGGCCGGCATTTACCCCTCTTAAAGGGGAATGGCATTTACCGGATAGATATCCACGTCTCAAAAAACCATGCCTGGGCCGGGGTCTGGCAGGTCACTGAAACCCGCTCTGCCAACGGTTCGGTTTCACGCGTCTATGAATTCATGGACCAGGTTGCCTGTTCGGATGCGGGGCCGGGATTTGATGGCTCGCCCTGTCCGGAAGACCCGGCAGACAACGGGCGGGGCAATGCTTTTATTGGTTCCGGTTTTTCAGATCCGGAAACCAGGTCGAGGGTCAATCACATTTATATGGCTCACTGGAAAAACCGGGTTTAGTTGCCGGAGGGATTAAAATCGCGGCCAGCCTGCATGGGTCACCATCGAATTTGTCCGGGGCATCAAGCCCCAGTATGGACAACATCAGCGGGTAGATATC
>CALBDB010000129.1 GCA_937927755.1 uncultured Lysobacterales bacterium | reverse complement strand
GGTGGTTTGGGAAACCGGGGGCAGACCAAGCGGCCAGAAACTGCCATTGGCCAGGTGCAGAAAACCCGGCGTTGAGCCGGGTTTTCATAACAAACTTCTCAATGTGTCATGGTGTATACCAGATTGGAGAAGTATAGGCACGCTCCTGTTGAACCATTTCAATTTCCTTGGACACATCAAGACCATAGTACCTTGCGTCATAGGCGGTCCACCTGGGTGTCGGGATCTCGAGCACGCGGACGTAATAGAAGGCTCTCAATGATGCATCAAAATCGGGATCTTTCCACACACTGATCAGTTCAGTCGCACCAATTGTGTTGGACCAGGTCGCGCTGGCCACGTCTACCGTATTACCCACCGGTGTTGTACAACGGCCTTCCGCGTTGATTTCACGTCCATCTGAAACCGCCACGTCGTAGATGCGTTCACGCAGTTCGCCATCGCTGTCTGCCCAGCCCTTGACGATCTGAACGCGGTCGAGATTGGCACCGATCGGGTCTTTAAGGACACCCACCAGGAATGATGGTGACTTGCCCTTGGGTGCGTTGCTGATATCACCACCCATGGGCACACCTTTGGCATAGCCCGCTGCGGCAGGCTGGCGCGTTTTGGCATCGGCTTCCTCAAAATTCCAGCCACCGAAAAACCGCACCAGCATACGCGGTCCGGTCGTGCCGTAAGTTTCCTTGCGTTGCATGGCATCCCAGATTGCTTCACGGGTATTTTCGGTCGCCCAGACACCCGCGTAGCCGGAGGCCAGGGTTTCCCAACCCATGATAGAAAGGTCGCCGAACTTGGCGAATGGGTGCTGCATCCGTTCAGGGCTGGGTTCAGAGCCGGAATGCTTGCCAAAAAAGTTGTCGTCATCTGCCGTAGCCAAAGCTGTATGACTGTCGGTTGAACCGATCATGCCGAACTTGTAAGGATTGGTCCCAAGCTCGGCCTCAAGTTTCAGACCCAACTGCAGAGCGCTACGTGCATACTCGTGCACCAGCATCTCGTCGCTCTTGGGTTCACTCAGGTTGAGGTTGCCTTTGTCCCAGGTGCCGTAATCGGCAAACTCATCATTGGGTGAAAGGAATGGATGGGCTTCGCCGTCGCCCTTGATTTGGGTGACTTCGTACAACGGCTCCCACTTGGCGCGGGTATCGACGTATTCTTTTGTCAGCGGTTTGTTGTCCACCGGGTTTATCAACGGGAACATCAGACCATTGGACAGATTACCATTATGCGCAATCGCCAGCACATCGCCGCCTGTCTTTTCTTCATAGGTCCGCAAAAGGCCCCAGAGGTACTCCGGTTCCGTACTGCCCTGTGAGCCATATGTTGTGGCCGGCACGGTCTGGCTAGCCTTGTCCGCACCATCCCGGTAGATCACCACGCGGTGGAGGTTCTGACCAGGTGGAAGCTGGGATGTCCATTCGTAACCAATGAAAGCAGTGAATTTACCCGGGTCGTTGTATTTCTCGGCTGCTTCGATCGTCGAGGCCCAGGCGCTCTTGTACATTTCAGTGTCGGGGTAGTACATGATGTCATCGGGATAGGTGCCGCGTGAAAATGAGTCAATGATTTCCATGGCCACTTCCATACCCTTGCCTTCCTGAATCTTGTCGTACCATTCCTTACCCGTGGGATCAGCAAGCAAGTGATCGGCGCCAGCATTCAGGTCCGGAAAGAAGCCCATATTGTCCGAGTGATCAGCAACCACCAAGAAATCCAGTGGCCGTGCCAGCCGGACGCGGCCAGCGGCGGTGGATTCAATCTCATCTCCACGAGCGAACTGATAGGCATCCGTCGGCCCCAGACGTGCGCCGAAGGCGCCTGCGTCCATGGAGTACGAGGTATGAAGATGGGTATCACCCCAGAACACGCGGTTCGGATAGTCCACCCCGGCATCATACTCTGAGTAGGGGGATGCATAGGGTGAATAAGGACGTGTGGGCTTTTCAGTACTGAGTTCTTTGCCGCTGTGGGTGCCGGCATCCTGCGCCAGAAGTGGCGCCGCAAGAACCATGGCCATGACACTCAAAAACGAAACAAAACCGAATTTCAAACGAAACATGTTTAATTCCCTCCCTATTCAATGCCAAAGAGCAAATCTAATCTGCCGTTGCAGCCTATAGTAGCGCAAAAAAAGCAGGCAGACTGCACAAATTAGTGGTGCATAAAAAGATCACTCAATAATAAAGGCGAGCCAGGCTGGTTGTGAGGGGTGTTAGTCCTCGTCAAAGGCGATCGCTTCCAGGAAAGTGGCACCATGGCGTTCCAGTTTTACCTGTCCCACGCCGTTGATCTCCAGAAACTCTTCCTCATTGGTCGGCCGTTCGATACTCATCTCCACCAACGCGGCATCACCAAAGATCACGTAGGGTGGAACGCCCTGCTCACTGGCCAGTTGCTTGCGTAATTCGCGCAGGGTCTCGAACAAACGAAGGTCATCTTCACTGAGGTCGGCGACAGGACCGGATTTCTTTTTCTTTTTGGCAGGTTTTTCCTGCACACGGGGCCGGGCCAACTCCAGTGTTTCCTCGGCCCGCAACAGCTTCAAGGCCTGCGGCGTCAGCTTCAGGACTGAAAAGGCGGCAATATCCTGTATTAGATACCCACGATGAATCAGCTGACGTACGATGGATAACCACTCGGCCGAGCTGTATTCCAGGCCGATGCCGTAGGTCGTCAGCCGTTCATGCTCAAACTTGCGAATCCGTTCATTGTCCGCGCCCCGCAACACATCGACTACATGCTTGATGCCAAAACTCTGGCCAACACGATAAACACAGGAAAGCACCTTCCTAGCCGCTTCGGTTGCATCGTAACGCTCCGGTGGATCCAGGCAAACATCGCAGTTACCACAATCATTTTCCAGCTGCTCACCCAGGTAGCCCAGCAACACCCGCCGCCGGCAGGTCAGGCTTTCGGCAAAACCCACCATCGAATTCAGCTTGTGTGCATCGATACGCCGCTGGGTTTGATTACCACCCTGCTCCAGGTGGTAGCGGGCGGTTGCCACATCCTGTGTGCCAAACAATAACAGTGCATCAGCAGCAAGACCGTCACGGCCGGCACGGCCGGTTTCCTGGTAATAACCCTCCATGTGCCGGGGCAGATCGTAATGCACCACGAAGCGGACATTGGGCTTGTCTATACCCATGCCAAATGCCACCGTTGCGACGACGATCAACACGTCATCGCGGATAAACCGCTCCTGCACATCCCGCCGTCTTTCTGCAGAAAGACCTGCATGATAGGCGTCGGCTGAGAAACCCTGCGCACACAGATAGGCAGCGATCTCCTCGACCCTTTTACGCGACAGGGCGTAGATAATTCCGGAACTGTCACCGCGGTTTACGAGGAATCGCTTCAACTGGCTTTGCGGGCGGTGTTTATCCAACACGGTGTAGCGGATATTCGGGCGGTCAAAACTGGTGGTGAACTGGCGTGCATTGCGCAGCCCGAGTACCTGCACAATATCGTCCCTGGTTTGCGGGTCGGCTGTGGCTGTCAGGGCGATAAAGGGCACCTCCGGGAAATGTTCCCTAAGCTCGCCCAACGCCGCGTATTCCGGCCTGAAATCGTGCCCCCACTGCGAAACACAATGGGCTTCGTCAATGGCAATCAGCGCCAGCGGAATATTCTCCAGGCTGTTGATGAAACCCGGCCGCATCATGCGCTCGGGCGCCACGTAAAGAAGATCCAGTTCACCATTGTGCAACCTGGCCAATACAGACCTGGCCTCTTCTGCACCCAGGTTGGAGTTATACATGGCTGCACTGACGCCATTGGCCTGCAATGCATCAACCTGGTCTTTCATCAACGAAATTAACGGTGAAACCACGATACCGAGTCCCGGTCGGTGCAGGGCCGGAAGCTGGTAGCACAGGGATTTCCCGCCACCGGTGGGCATCAGCACGAAAGCATCCCCGCCACCCACGGTTTCTTCGATAATCTCCTGCTGGAATGGTCTGAATTCCTGCAGGCCAAAAACCTGTTGGAGTGTTTCGTGTATGGAACTCATGGGCCGGTTCAAAATCTCGAGTGCGGACAACTGTAATTGGGCAGCGGCCATCATACATGTCCCGGGGCAATCCGGCCCAGGCAATTTTTGTTTGTTTTCATTCAAAAATGCTAAAAGTGACGACCGCGGATTCATAGCCGCAAGCGCCCCTGGTCGGCGTAGGAAAACGGCACTTTGGCCCTGCATTGATCCTTGTCATTTACCCTTCAATCATGCTCCATTAAAGTAGGTTCCCGGCTGGCGGGAATCTAACGTTAAATTGAGGCTAATAATGAATATCGAGCACGCATATACAGCAAAGATCCTTGACGCATTCCATCAAATCAGCCAGGTTCCCCGACCTTCCAAGAAAGAGGAAAAAATCGTCGCGTGGCTGATGAACTGGGCTTCTGAACAAGGCTTTGAAGCGCGAACCGACGATGCCCTGAATGTACTCATAAAGGTGCCGGCCAGCAGTGGTTACGAGGACTCTCAGACACTGGTATTGCAGGGTCACATGGACATGGTCTGCGAAAAGGCCAAGGGCTTCGACCACGACTTTGACAAGGATCCGATAGAACTGATCTTTACCGACGATGGCTGGTTGACGGCCAACCAGACGACACTCGGCGCAGATAATGGAATCGCCATTGCCATGGCGATGGTGGCAGCAACCGATAAATGCGTCGAACACCCGCCGCTTGAGTTACTTTTCACCACCGACGAAGAAACGGGTCTGACCGGCGCAGTTTCACTGCAAGCCGGGTTTATCCAGGGTAAACAACTGCTCAATATCGACTCCGAGGACGAGGGTGTATTCACGGTTGGCTGCGCTGGCGGTGAGGATGCCCGTTTAAAGCTACCGTTTACCGCCGATGAAGACCTGCCCTCGCATAGCGCATTCAGGCTGGTTACCGGCGGCATGGCCGGCGGTCACTCGGGGATAGATATCATTGAAGGCCGTGCCAACGCGATCAAGCTCCTGTTCCGGGGTATCCACCTTATCGGCCAGGCTATGGATGTGCGGATTTCAACCGTCACCGGAGGATCAGCCCGCAACGCGATCCCCCGTGATGCAGAGGCTGTTCTGTTGATACCTTCAAGCGGCGTCGCAACAGCCCGCAGCATCGTCGCAGAACTGGAACAAAAGGCGAAATCCGAATACGCAAAAACTGATCCAAACCTGACCGTGGAACTGGTCACTATTAACGGCAACCATAAAGCAAGCAGTGCTGACACGACACAACGTGCGGTTGACACGGTTTTTGCCTATCCACATGGCGTGGCCGAGATGTCCAAGGACATCGAAGGCCTGGTGGAAACCTCCAACAACATGGCCACGGTCAACATCGAGAACGGCAAAATGGTTATACTGTCCAACCAGCGCAGCTCGAATATGGACAGCCTCGCTTTACTGTGCGAGCGCATCCTGTCGGTGGCCCGCCTGGCGGGCGCCGAGGGTCAGACCAGCGGCGGTTACCCGTCGTGGAAGCCGAACATGGATTCCCAGTTGCTCGCACGTTGCCTCGAGGTATACCGGGCACGCTTTGGCAAGGAGCCCGTCGTGGAAGCCATCCACGCAGGACTGGAGTGTGGCATCATTGGCTCCAAGTACGACGGCATGGACATGATATCCTTCGGCCCGACTATCAAGAACCCGCACTCGCCGGAAGAAAAGATCGAAGTCGATTCCATCGGCAAGACCTGGGACTTCATGGTGGCTTTGTTCGAATCATACAAATAGGAATAAAAAATGAAATTTTTCCCCTGTACCGGAGACTGTCTGTTGTTGGATGAGCAATGCCAAAGCTGCGGCCGCACAGAAGAAGAGATCGTGGAAATGAGCAAATCGGTCGATGAGCTGGTCACGTTCGCTGAAAAAATGAAATACGAAAACCTAGAGGAATTTGCCGACGCCGTTGCCGACAGCGTCAAGTACAAGCTGGGTTTGGGTCACTCATAGAATTTGAACCTCACTGGAGGGGGTGTACAACACCACCCCTCGGTAACGGCACCTGACTACAGAGCCGGTGATGTAACGTGGGGAACACCCCGCTCCTGCGCCCACTCGTTGATAACATCAATATATTCGGCTTTGATCATCTGTAACTCTGCCTGCCGTTCTCCCCACTCGGCTTTCAGGTCTTCGAGCCGCAACAGCGCACCCCCCGTCACGGGCGCCCCGCTTTCGTCAATCACATCCATCAGGTAACGCAGTTGTCCGGCCAGCATGGTCTCCCAGGCATCTTCGTCCTCGTAAGTCTGGTGTAACACCTGGATAATCTGTCCATCCCACCCAGTGATTTTCTCCATCGCCCCGGCTCCGATACGATGCAGGTTCTCATCAGCGGGACTGTCCTTCATGAGGTTCTGAATTTGTCCCTTGGCCTGGCGTAAATCTTCCAGGCTACCGAGGGCAATATTGAGCAAGCCATACACCTCTGACAGGCGCTCGGACCAGAACTGGATTTCCTCGTCCGTTGCCCTGACACGCGGGTCCATGTCCACCTGGAAAGATACGCTTTGCACATCTTTACCAACAGATATGCGGGCGCTGTACTGCCCTGGCGCCACGCGCGGACCATCAAAACCCGCGAACAGCGTAATCTTGTCGACACAGTCGATTCCCTGACGCTTCAGATCCCAGGTCCACTTGTTCAGACCTTTTTTGACCTCTGGGTATTTGAGCTCAAATGGCCTTCTCGGATCCATGTTGCCTATCTTGCAGCGTTCAAAATCGCCTTCCTTGCTGGAATAACTGCGCACTAGATTGCCGCTTGCATCGATTATCTCGATGCTGAGAGCCTCCTCGGAATCCTTGGCCAACTGGTAATAAAATGTGACACCGTCATCAGGATTGGATGCTTCAAACAGCCCGGCTTCACCACCTCCACGGCCAAGGTCCGCTGCCCCGGGGGTAAACACGTGCAACGCTTTTTCGGAAAAATCAGCCACTGACTGACGTACGACATAAAGGTCGTCCAGCACCCAGAACCCCCGGCCCTGCGTGGCGGCAACCAGCTTGTCATGCCTGAGCGCAAGGTCGGTGATTGGTACCGGCGGCAGGTTGAGATCCAGGGATTGCCAGTCTTCACCATCGTTATAAGAGACAAACATGCCGAGTTCGGTTCCCGCGTAAAGCAGGCCGCGATGTGCCGGGTCTTCGCGCACAACACGTACGAAAGCATCCTGTGGCAAACCCTTGTCAATGCGCTTCCAGCGTTTGCCATAATCCGTGGTCTTGTAAATATACGGTTTGAAATCGTTAAGCTTGTAGCCGGTTACTGCGAGGTAAACCGTGGCCTTGTTATGTGGGCTGATTTCGATGGAATTGATCATGGCCTCGCCCGGATGATCCGGTGACACATTTTCCCAATTGTCCGCACCGTCACGCTTGATATGTACCAGGCCATCGTCGCTGCCCACCCAGACCAGGCCTTTCTCGTGTGGTGATTCAACGATATAAAAAACGGTGTTGTAAAACTCTGCCCCCACATTTTCCGGTGTCAGCGGGCCGCCATTCCGGCCTTGTTTTTCCGGATCGTTGCGGGTCAGGTCCGGACTGAACTCGGTCCAGCTTGCACCACGGTCGGTACTGCGCAGCACCAATTGCGTGCCGTAGTAAATGATGGATGGATCATGTGGCGAAACGGCGACCGGTGCATTCCAGTTGGTGCGGTATTTCAGGTCTTTTGCATCTTTGCCGTATACCAACTCGGGGAACGGGATGATATAACGGGTATGCCGGGCCGAATGGTCGTACTCCGTTAAGGTGCCATTGATGGTGGTGGCATAAATCAGCGTGGGGTCGTCCGGGTCGAAGGCTATATGGGCACTTTCCCCGCCACCTACATCGAAATAATCTTCAACGCCGATACCGCCATAGTGGCTTTCACTGGCGATCGCAACCGTCGTATTGTCCTGCTGACCACCATAGACCCTGAAAGGTTTGAGATTGTCTGTCGTCACCCGGTAAAACTGCGACGTGGGCTGGTTCATGATGCTGGACCAGGTCTTGCCGCCGTCAAAGGTGACCGTCGCACCGCCATCGTTGGCGTTGATCATGTTCATGTTGTTACGCGGGTTTATCCATTGGTCATGATGGTCGCTGTGCGGGGTTTTCATCTTCTCCCAGTTCTTTCCGCCATCAACCGACTTCATCATCGGCACGTTCAGAACGTAAACGGTGTTTTGATCCACCGGGTCGGCCGTGACGTGGTTGTAATACCAGGCGCGTGTGTGCAATACGCGGTGGCCGTTGATCAGGGTCCAGGTTTTGCCTGCATCATCGCTGCGCCACAGCCCCCCTTTACCGGGCTCTGCCTCGATGACGGCGTATACACGGTCCGGGTTGCTTGCCGATACATCCAGGCCAATCTTGCCAACCATTTCGGGTAGCCCGCCGCTCAGTTTTTTCCAGCTGCCGCCACCGTCAATGGATTTATAGATACCACCGTCGGCGCCGCCAGAGTGAATAAACCAGGGTTTGCGGCCATGGTTCCACATTGCGGCATAGAGGATACGCGGGTTGCCTGGATCGAGTTTCAAATCCGCTGCGCCGGTATTGGCGTTGACCTTCAGAACATGTTCCCAGTTTTCGCCGCCATCGATAGTGCGGAAAACTCCGCGTTCATCGTTAGGGCTCCAGATCTGACCCTGTACGGCAACCCAGGCGATATCCGGGTCGTTGGGATGAATTTTTATCCGCGATATCTGGCCGCTTTTCTCAAGTCCGATATGTTTCCAGGTCTTGCCGGCGTCGGTGGATTTCCACACACCATCGCCCTGGCTGGTTGTGACCCCGCGGATGGGTGACTCGCCGGTGCCGACATACAGTACGTTGTTGTCAGATTCTGCAACCGCAATTGCACCGATCGTACCCACTTTGAAAAACTCATCCGATATATTCTCCCAGGTGGTGCCTGCGTTCCCGGTTTTCCAGACTCCACCACCCGTGGCCCCCATGTAATACAGCATGGGATTTTCCGCCACCCCTGTCACCGTGGTTACACGGCCACCGCGGTAAGGGCCGATCAGACGCCACTCAAGACCTTCGAGCGGTGTTGCAGCGTCTTGCTCCTCGCTCTTGGAAAGCACCGGCGAGGCCAACACGGAGATCGTAAGCAGAACAAAGGCAGCGACACAGATTTTCTTGACATTTGGTTTGGAAAGCATAGTTCTCGGCTCTTCATGGAGGGCGGACGTAATGATAACCAGTTTAGGGGTGAATAAAGTAGTATGAGCATCGGATCAATTCAGAACGTGCAAGAGATGTTAAAAAACAAACTTCCCGGAAAAGGCACCAATATTTTTACAGTCATGTCAAAGATGGCCCAGGACCACGGGGCCATTAACCTGGCCCAGGGGTTCCCGGATTTCGACGGTCCGCAGGCATTGCGCAATCGGGTCGCCTGGCATATCGCCAACGGCCACAACCAGTACGCACCGCTGGCCGGCGTTGCCGAACTACGGAATCAGATTGCCATAAAGGTGTTGGATCTCTACGGTTGCAGAATAGATTCGGACCGTGAGGTAGCAGTTACACCCGGCGCGACAGAGGCTATATTTTGCGCAATCACTGCAGTGATCCACCCCGGTGACGAAGCCATTGTGTTTGACCCCTGCTATGACACTTACGAACCCAGTGTCACGCTCAACGGCGGGGTGACAAAGCACATCGCCATGCGGTACCCCGACTTTGCCATCGACTGGCAACAGGTCCGTGACACGATCACTGATCGTACACGTTTGATCATTCTCAATACACCGCACAACCCGACCGGATGTCTCTGGAGCGAGGAAGATATTCAAGCTTTACGCGAAGTTGTCAGTGACCGTGATATCCACATAATCTCTGACGAAGTCTACGAGCACATCGTTTTTGGGCACGGCCGTCACCTGAGCCTGCTTCGCTTTCCGGATCTTGCCGCCCGTACCTTTGTCATTTCATCCTTCGGCAAGACCTACCACACCACCGGTTGGCGGGTGGGTTACTGCATCGCGCCGCCCGCGCTTATGGAAGAGTTTTTGCGTATCCACCAGTTCGTCAATTTCAGCACCCATACACCCATGCAGTATGCGTTGGCGGATTTCATGCGCGACTGTCCGCAGCACCATCATGAATTGGGTGATTTTTACCAGCACAAACGGGACCTTTTCTGCGAATTGATGAAGCCGTCCCGATTTAGTTTAGCGCCGTCAGACAGCACCTACTTCCAGCTGGCCGATTACAGCGCCATCAGTAATGAACCGGACACCGAATTCGCTGCCCGCCTGACCCGGGAACAAAAGGTTGCCGCAATCCCGGTGTCGGTGTTTTACGACCAGGACCCCGGCCAGAGCATCGTGCGGTTCTGCTTTGCCAAGCATGACGACACATTGCAGGAAGCCACGGCAAGACTGAAAATGGTATAGTTTTCGGCTTGCGCAATTACCGGTCAGTAAGTACTCTCTTGGTCTGGAATTCCGACTTCGGTCGCCAACTGATCTACGGATGGAACAACAAGACAATAAGAACACCAACAAGGTATCAGCTCTGTCTTGAAGGAGACTGCAAGAATGAACACTGAACAAGATATTCTGCTCGGCCATTTGACCGAGGTCAGCCCTGATCACTTCGTTGCCAAGTTAAGACCTGACTTGGATAACATCCCCAGCCACAAGATGATCGGCATGGACAAAATCAGGATTGGCCAGGTTGGCTCGTACCTGATTGTCAAGCAATCCGACAGCAAGATTTTGTGCATGGTAGACCGTATGTGGCTGGAGAGCGATGCCGATGGTCACGAAGTGAAGAAGCTGCGCCTGTCGCCATTGGGTGAATTTGGTAAAAGCGGTGATTTCGATCGTGGCATCCATCATTTTCCGACCGTGGGGGCGGAACTGGAGGTGGTTTCAAACTGGAACCTTGAGCGGGTGTTTTCCGACTTCAGTGACGTGTTCTACAAGGTCGGCAAGCTCAGTTCATTTGAATCAATCGATGTCTATCTTGATCCTTCGGCCTTTTTCGGCAGACACTCCGCCATCCTGGGCCAGACGGGTTCGGGTAAATCGTGGACCGTCACCAGCCTGATCCAGGCTGCCCTGCGTTACATGCCCAATGCACACATCATCATCATGGATCTGCATGGCGAATACGGGGATAAGCAAACCGACGCCCTGGCGTCTTCCCCCTTCCCATCCAGCAAGGTGCGCTGCATGGATGCGCTCGACCTTGAGATGCCCTACTGGCTGCTTACCTACTCGGACCTGGCCGACCTGTTTATCAATCCAGATGACATCAATGCCTCGGTCCAGCTTGCATTCCTGCGAAACGCACTCGGTGACCTGCGTATCGAGGCCAATAAACATGCCGGCCTCGGCCATATCACGGTTGATTCACCGGTCTATTTTTCACTGGAAGAACTACACGAGAAATTTGAAGACGCCAACCGGGAAACCGATGACTTTGGTAAAACCAAGGGTCCGCTATTCGGCAAGTTCGACCAGTTACTGGTGCGTATGAACAGCATGATGGCTGACAATCGCTACGATTTCATGCTCAGCCCCAAGCTGCGTACATCCACCGAAACATTGGTGGACCTGATGGAAGACTTTGTCGGCCTGGGTGACCCCAAGGCCAACGTGACAGTTTTGAACCTCAGCGCTGTGCCGTATGACGTGGCACCAGCTGTGACCGCGTTGATTGGCCGCCTGGCCTTTGAATTCAATTTCTGGAATCCGAAGTGTCTTGAGTTCCCCATCTGGCTGGTCTGCGAAGAAGCGCAGCAGTACATTCCACGCGGTGATGACAACCGTTACAAGGAAGCCCGCCGCACCTTCGAACACATCTCCAAGGCTGGACGTAAATACGGCGTTGGCCTGTGCGTCGTAAGCCAGCGTCCGCATGAAGTCTCCGAGACCGTGCTGGCACAGTGCGGTACCTTCTTTTGCTTGCGTATATCCAACCCGGATGACCAGGAATACCTGCGCGACATGGTGCCGGATTCGTCCCGCGGCACCTTTGCTGCACTGACATCACTGGCTCGCGGTGAATTGGTTGCTATGGGCTCGGCAGTTCCGATGCCGGTGCGTTTCCAGATGAACATGCCAAACCCGCCACCGAACTCCAGAGATGTCGACTTTGCCGAGAAATGGAGCAAGGGCGGGGAAGATATCGATGTCAAACAACTGGTCAGAAACTGGCACAGGCAAATTCGTTAAGCCTTGGAATGATGGGGTCAGCGAGTGATGGGGTCAGAGTCAAGT
>CALBDB010000128.1 GCA_937927755.1 uncultured Lysobacterales bacterium | reverse complement strand
AAAAGCTCCAGCTTGGCCTTCCTGGCCTTGCCCATGCCCTTCTCGAAGTCCAATTCCAGTTCATTGGCCGTCAAAAGCCACTCAGGTTTGCCGCCCGGGCAGGTAGTGAACTGCAATTGGCGCAAAAAAGACTGATTGCCAGAGTCAATCAGGATTTCTTTGGCGCTGCCCTTAGCGCTGGAACCGGTTAGCCCGTAATCGACATCCGTGAACCGTCCGCTCTCGTCGAGAAAACTGTACTCTGCGCTGGAACCCGCGATATGCAGGATGGAATCCTTGTAAGCTACCGCGCCCGGCATGGTCACGGTTTTGCTTTCAGGGTCGTACATTAATATCTCGGTGGACAGAAACTGATCTGCGCGACGCAGTTCGACCTGGTCGCGAGCCTCGGCGGTACCGGTTTTTGCAGCGTCAAACTGCCAGGACTGGAGTGAAACAGGCTTTGTGTCACGGTTTGGCACTTTTTTGAACATGGGCGCGAGACTGGGGCCCGGGCACGCAAGCACAGGGTTTTCTGTTTCTGCTGCAAATGCGGCACCCTGGAAAGGCATCAGGACAACGAAAATGGTCGACAGCAGGATCGATGTTCTTATATTTATCCGGGTCACAAATTTGCGCCGTATTTGAACAGGGTCAGCTCTCACATTGTACCAACTGATTCAAACTTCTGGGTCATGATTTTCTTGGCTCATGCACGGTTGATTCAGCCATTTCTCACGGTCGGTTCCAGGTAGCCCAGATACCTGCCCGGCAAGCCGGTGGAACTCCTTCATATTTCCATCCGCCTTGTCCAACAGCTCCTGGAATCCACAGTTACTGCCCTGGTAGGTATTAAAAAGCGCGAGTTTTGCATTGTTGACAGGCTCTTTGAACCAGCTGTTGAAATACCGGTTGCCAGCCCATTTCCCTTCTACCAACTGTTCGTGTGAGTTTGAAAGCGAGTCGAGAATTTCCGCCTTTTGTTTTCGCTTGGTGGCCTCCGGATGACTCGAGAGATACAGTGCGTTCAGCTCTGCACGAATATTGTCAATTAGTGCGGCAACGTCCCTTCTGGCCTGCCGGAGCTGTTGCCATTCAAGCAAGTCGCTATCGCGTTGCTGTGACTCCAGCCAGATTTTCACACCGGCCTGTTCAACAAAACTGGCATAACCTTCATTGAATGCCCCGTCACCCTTGATGTACAGGCGCTGGTGGGCCAGTTCGTGGAACAGGTAGGCGGCCAGGCGAGTGTCGGAGCCGGACAGCATCGTGCTGAGCAGTGGGTCTTCAAACCAGCCGAGCGAAGAGTAAGCGGCGGCAGGTGAAACGTGAACATCCATACCCTTTCTGCGCAGGCGGTCGGCTGAATCATTGGCTTTGTGTTGATCAAAGTAGCCACGGTATGGCACACAGCCGGCGACCGGAAAACACCATTGCTTGGCTTGCAATGAAAATTCGGGGGTTGCAATGACATTCCAGACCAGGGCACTGCCGCCGACTTCAACATAGCTTGAATAACTGCCGTCGCCTGGCAAATCGAGGACGGCTTCGGCAAACACCTTTATGCGGCTTGCAGACTGTAGCTGTGCGGCAAGTTCCGGGCTGGTCTCAGGGTTATCCAGTAACGCTTGTATTTCCTCTCGGGAACGCATCAATTTCCATTGGCCGGAGATCGCCTGCATGTAATAACCCGGTCCTGAACAGGCGGTCAGCAGGTACAGCGCTACAAGGATGACCGGCAGGCGGGCAATCATCAGGAATGATTATCAGTGCCTTTAAAGATCAGCGATACCGAATTGATGCAGTAGCGCTGGCCGGTTGGCGGTGGTCCGTCATTGAATATATGTCCGAGGTGCGCATCGCACCGGGGGCACAGGAGTTCGATACGGCTCATGCCGTGACTGTGGTCGGGGCGCTGGGTGATTTCGGCCGTGTCGAGTTCCCCATGGAAGCTCGGCCAGCCACAACCAGAATGGTATTTGCTTTCAGAACTGAATAAAGGGTAATCACAGCAGACACAGTGGTAATACCCGGCTCCGGTATGGTCACAATATTGCCCGCTGAAAGGTGCTTCTGTGCCGGCTTTGCGAGTTACACGGAACTGCTCGGAATCGAGTTGTTGTTGCCACTGCTGCTCGGTTTTAGTGATTTTTTTCATGCTACTGCCATTGTAATGTATCCTCAACTAAACACACTGTCATTCCGGAATTGAGCCCATGATCAAAGTTTTTGAAGATTTCGATATCGCACTGGTGGGACATTATCAATCGGTGCTTGAGAACAATAATATCCCAACCTTCATGAAAAACCAGTTTGGCACGTCCGGAGCGGGAGAATTGCCGTTTGTCGAGGTGATTCCGCAATTATGGGTTTTGAACGAGGCGGATGAAGCGCGTGCCAAAGAACTGATCGGGGAACTGGATGCGCCCGATAAGCTCGAGCCCCTGCGTGAATGGAAATGTGCCAGTTGCGGCACGCCCCAGGAAGCCGCTTTCACGCATTGCTGGAAATGCTCGGCCGCACGCCCATCGTTTAACGATCAGCTTTCCTGAGTTCACGCACATCGGTCTCCAGGCGCTCAGCGGTTAACTCAGCGGGCGGGATCGGATTCCCTATGCGTAATTCAATTCGCGCACGAAATTTATAGGGTCTGCGTTTAAGCAATGGGTCGCGCCGGCTGAATAGTGAGCCCCACAAATTGCATAGCGCCATTGGCACCACCGTGACAGTTTGTTCGCTGACGATTTTCTCGACGCCCTTCTTGAAGGACTTTATCTCACCATCCGGCGTGATCTGGCCTTCCGGGAATATTCCCAGCACATCACCCTCGTCGATGACTTCACGGATGCGCAGGTAAGCCTGATCCAGTACCTCGGGATCCTCGTGTTTACCCGCGATGGGTATCGCCTTGCCGAGCCTGAACACAGATTTCAGCATTGGGGTCTGAAATATCCGGTAGTACATGACGAATCTTACCGGCCGCCTGATCACACCGCCGATGATCAGCGGGTCTACAAAACTGACATGGTTGCTAGCGACGATGACGGCGCCGCTTTCAGGGATATTATCGATACCTTTGACCTCTACCCGGTAAATGGTATGGATCAATATCCAGATCAGAAAACGCATCAGGAATTCCGGTACGATACTGAAGATGTAAATTGCAACCAGCAGGTTCAACAGGGAGGTTGCCAGGAATAATTCCGGGATAGTGAAGCCGGCATTGCCCAGCAGCATCATGGCGAAAATTGCTGAAATCACCATGAAAAAGGCGTTGAGGATATTGTTGCCTGCAATGACCCTCGAGCGGTGGCTCGGGGCACTGCGCTGTTGAACCAGCGCATACAGGGGCACAATGTAGAAACCGCTGAATATCCCGATCATCAACAGGTCACCGATGATTCGCCAGTTTGCCCCCACAGCAAAAAAATCGCCCAGGCCGGTATAGGCGGCAAATTCACCGGCACTGGCAAAATACATATCAACGCCAAACAGCGTCAGGCCGATGGCGCCAAATGGTACAAGGCCGATCTCAACCTGCCCGCCGGATAGTTTTTCGCACAATAACGAACCCGTGCTGATACCAATGATGAACATTGCCAGCAGCGTGGACATCAGCCTTTCATCACCACCCAGAACGGTTTCTGAAAAGCTCGGTATCTGCACCAGGAAGGTGGCGCCAAAAAACCAGAACCAGGAAATACCAAGGACACTGTTAAGCACAACCCGGTTTTCCCTGATGAAGCGGATATTTCTGACAGTCTCTGCCATGAAATTCCAGTTGATCTTCAGGTCGGGGGCCACCGCAGGGGCAATGGGGATGCCACGGCTGGCAATATAGCCAAGCACTGCAACCGCAAGGGCCGTGCCGCTGACCCAGACCGGCCAATCGGCCTCGATACCCATCAAAAGGGGGCCGGCGATGGTTCCCGCCAGGATGGCGACGAAGGTGCCCATTTCAACGAGCGCGTTGCCGCCGATCAATTCACGGCGCTCAAGTACCTGGGGGATGATGCCGTACTTGATGGGGCCAAACATGGTGGATTGAAAACCGAGCAAAAACAGCACAATGAGCAGCAGGGGCAGGTAATCCAGCCAGAACCCCAAAGTTGCTGCGAGCATGATAAATACTTCGAACAGCTTGATGTTGCGGATCTGGACGGATTTTTCAAACTTGTCTGCAAACTGCCCAAACATGGCCGAGAACAGGAAAAACGGGAGGATAAAGACCATGGCGCTTAGGTTGATGACCTGGTCGGTATTCAGCCCCGCCAACTGGCTGCTGTGGAAGACCAGCATAGCGGCCAGTCCGTTTTTGAAAACATTGTCGTTGAACGCACCGAGGGCCTGGGTAATAAAGAACGGCATAAAACGCCGCTGCTTGAACAGGTTAAATTGTGAATGATCCGACACGGCTTTTGGTGCTGGCTTCTTAACCCGCTATCGTTGTCAGGACGCCTGCGATTGTAGCCGTCATCATTGTCGCAAGTGTTCCACCCAGCACGGCACGCAGACCAAGACGTGCAATATCAGAACGGCGGTTAGGGGCCAGGCCACCTATACCACCCAGTTGTATTGCGATAGAAGAGAAATTGGCGAAACCGCACAGGGCGTAGGTCGAAATCAGCACGGAATGTGTCGAAAGTGTATCCTTGATTTCCCCCAGGTGCATATAGGCCACGAATTCATTGATGACGATTTTTTCGCCGATTAATCCGCCGACAAGGACTGCCTCACTCCACGGGATGCCGATGATCCATGCCAACGGCGACAGGATATAGCCGAGGATGATAGACAGGCTCAATGTTTCCCCGATCAGGGGTTCAATTCCTGTCACCTGGCCAAACCAGGCGAGGGGAAAATTGATCATGGTGATAAGGGCGATAAACGCGAGCAGCATGCCACCCACATTAAGTGAGAGCTTGACGCCGTCCGCAGCACCGTTGGCAGCTGCCTCGATAACATTGGTTGCGGTTTTTTCAACCTCAAGATGAACAGTACCCTTGGTTAGTGACTCTCCAGTTTCCGGTCTCAGCAACTTTGCAATCACAATGGTTGCCGGTGCGGCCATCACACTTGCGGCCAGCAAATGCCGGGCATAGAACAATCTTTGCGCCTCATCCGCGCCGCCAAGCATGGCTATATAGGCAGCCAACACGGCGCCGGCAATGGTCGCCATACCCCCCACCATCATCGTAAACAGTTCGGATTCCGTCATTTTTGCAATGTATGGGCGGACAACCAAAGGCGCCTCGGTCTGGCCAATAAATACATTGGCGGCGACGGATAGCGATTCAGAGCCACTGATCCGCAAGACCTTCAGCATCACCCACGCCATGCCCTGGACGATTTTTTGCATCAGGCCGATGTGGTAGAGCACGGCCATTAAAGAGGCAAAGAAAATGATGGTTGGCAGCACCTGGAAGGCAAAAATAAACCCGAAATTTGTAGAGTTGGCCAGGTCACCAAAAATAAACTGTGCACCGCTCATCGCGAAATCGATGGTTTTGACAAATACCCGGCTTATGGCACTGAAAAATTCCCGGCCGCCCGGCACCAGGATCACGATGATGGCGAATACGACCTGCAAAGCAATACCCGCAGCAATCTGTTTCCAGTCAACCGATTTTTTGTTGTTCGAGAATGCAAATGCAACAGAGACCAGTACAGCGAGTCCGAACAAACCAAAGGCGATGCTGCTTATCATTCAATGCTCCCGGGGAAGTGATGCTTTTTTATCAGAGTCGCAATGTATCGGCTTTACCGGTACGTGGCAAATCAAAGCTCAATACCGGCCCAGCGTCTTCCCGCCCAGGCCTGGATGCATACCATTGCCTGGCCTGCCCGGTATATCCCGTTTACAACCCAGACGCCCAACAGACCAAAACCCAGCACGGGCCCTGCAATAAAGGCAAATGGCAGGAAAAACCCCCACTGCGCAATGACACTGATCCACATGCTGCGACGGGTGTCCCCAGCGCCTATCAAGGCATTCATCAGCACCATTCCGCTGGTGTCAAAGCCGATCACCAGCGCCCAAAGCACCATTGGCCAATAGGCCAGCTGGCGGGTCTCAGGGTTGGTTAAAAATATACCCAGCAAAGGATCGGCAAAAGGTATCAGCAACATACTGAGCAGGACTCCATACACCAGCGTAATGGCTGCAGCGTTCCAGCCCCACAGGGCGGCGTCATCCGTGTCACCCCGTCCGAGGGCATTGCCCACCAATGTCGTGGCAGCCAGGGCAATACCAAAAGCGGGCAGGATTGCGGTGATGTGGAAGGTCATCAAAACATTGACCGCAGCGATTTCGGCCGTGCCTATCTGGCTCATGATCCAGATAAGCGTTACCAGGCCGGCCGAGAAAAACAATTGCTGAAGACTGGAAGGCAGCGACAGTTTGAACTGCTGCCACAAAATGCTGCTACTGGGGGGCTTGTTAAGAAAGCCCTTGTCATATGCGTGGCGAAATGCAAAAAAGAAGTACAGGGCGGTGCCAATATATAGTGATATGGTTGTCGCCAAACCTGCTCCAAATACACCTAGCTCGGGTGCACCGAGGTTTCCGAATATAAGCACCCAGTTCAGAAATATATTGATCGCGTGCATGATCAACAGCGTCCGCAGGTACACGCCTGTCATATGGATGGCGCTCCAGTAGCCACGGAAAGAAAAGTTCATTCCAACGGCCACCATGCTGAGGATTCGGATTTGCAGGTAGGGTACGCCCTGTTCAATGACGGCAGGATCGTCACTGAGAAATGTATATGCTGAGGGTATGGCGAGGAACAGCAAAGCGCAAAGCGGCACACCGATCGCCAGGGACAATATCAGGCCGCCATTCAATGGCACGGCAGTTTCACCGTGCCGCTCTTCTCCCAGCCTGCGCGCGGCAAGCGCCTGAACACCGGCTGAAAGGCCGATGATGAACGAGATCGCGAGGTAATTTGTAAAACTGCCAATACCGGTAGCAGCGAGTGCCGTGTCGCCCAGGTGGCCCACCATGCCGATATCAACCAGGTTCAGGATGTTTTGCGACATCATTCCGCCCATGATCGGCAGGGAAATTGCCCAGATTGCGCCGCGCCTGCTCCGGTCGGGGAACAGGGCATGCATCCGGGCAACGAGGTTGTTCAAGTCTTCACTCTGCGAACAACAGAGTTTCGCGGGTCGCTGCGAAATTGATATCCGGCCAGCGTTCCTCGGTCAATTGCAGGTTGACACGGGTCGGCGCCAGGTAAACCAACTGGTTGGCGGCATCACGCGCCAGGTTAGCTGATAGCTGGTTGGTGAAATCTGTCAGCATTTTTTCATCTTCACACCTGACCCATCGTGCAGTTTGTACGTTGACGTTTTCAAAAACGGAGTCGACGTTATACTCGCTCTTCAAGCGATAGGCTACCACGTCAAATTGAAGCACACCCACTGCACCCAGGATCAGTTCATTGCCCATCAGTGGCCGGAAGAACTGCGTTGCACCTTCTTCGGATAATTGCAGCAGCCCTTTTTGGAGGGCTTTGAGCTTCAGTGGGTCCCTTAATTGCGCCCGTCGAAATAGCTCCGGGGCAAAATTCGGAATACCCGTGAACTGAAGTTTCTCACCCTCGGTAAAACTGTCACCGATGGCAATGGTGCCGTGGTTGTGAAGGCCAATAATGTCTCCGGGCCATGCCTCATCGGCATGACCTCGATCCTGCGCCATAAACGTCAGCGCATTGGGAACCTTGATGTCCTTGTTCAGCCTCACATGGCGCAGTTTCATACCCTGGGTGAAGCGGCCGGAACAGATACGCATGAACGCTATCCGGTCGCGATGGGCCGGATCCATGTTGGCCTGTATCTTGAAAACAAAACCACTCAAGGCAGTTTCGTTGCTCTTCACTTCGCGCCCGGTGGTCGCCCGGGAATCGGGGGCCGGGGCGTGTTCGACGAATGAATCCAATAACGGTGTGACACCAAAATTATTGATGGCTGAACCGAAAAACACCGGGGTCTGGTCGCCTTCAAGGTAGGCCTGGGGGTCAAATTCATGGCTGGCGCCCTTGACCAGTTCGATCTCATCCCGCAATTCCTGGCTGTCATATTCGCCCAGCCGTTCATCGAGTAACGGATTGTCGATGCCCTGGATAATCTCAGCCTGCTGGGTTACGTAGTTCTTACCCGACTCATAAAGGTGCACAGTATCATCCACCAGGTGGTATACGCCCTTCAGGCGCTTACCCATTCCGATCGGCCAGGTGATGGGCGCACACTGGATACCGAGCACAGATTCCACTTCATCGAGCAATTCGATTGGATCACGGCCTTCGCGGTCGAGCTTGTTGATGAAGGTGAATATGGGGGTCTGGCGCAAACGGCAGACTTCCATCAGCTTGATGGTGCGCTGCTCCACACCCTTGGCGCAATCGATCACCATCAGCGCCGAATCCACCGCGGTCAGGGTGCGGTAGGTGTCTTCGGAAAAGTCAGCATGGCCCGGTGTGTCGAGCAGGTTGACGACAAAATTGTTGTAACTGAACTGCATGACTGAACTGGTGACCGAAATACCGCGCTCCTGTTCCAGTTTCATCCAGTCCGAAGTTGCGTGACGTGCTGCCCGCTTGGATTTGACCGCTCCGGCCATCTGGATGGCGCCACCGAACAGCAGCAGTTTTTCGGTCAGCGTGGTCTTACCCGCATCCGGATGGGAAATGATGGCAAATGTACGCCGGCGGGCGATTTGGTTCTGCAGTTCTGACATGAATGGAATTCGGACTGGTAATCAAGGCGCGAATTTTAACAGGTTACTCCCTGTTACATCATTTTTTTGCCAACACACCGTCTATCATCATTTGCTTCGCCGGGGTTATGGTGCCGCCGTTTGGCGCAATAAAGCGAAACGGTATGGATTCCAGTGACATACCGGCGTTCAACTGGATAACAAAGTGCAGGTGTGGGCCGCTGCTGTAACCGGTGTTTCCGGAATTCGCGATCCATTGTCCGCGGGTCACTGTTGCACCTTGTCTCACGCGCAGGCTATTGGCCTGCAGATGCGCATATACCGCCATGGTGCCGTCATCGTGCAGGATACGGACCTGGTTGGAACGGGTCAGGTAGCGCTCTTTCTGGGCCGCACCGTGAAAATCATCCTCCATGTCCATCACACGGCCCGCCCGGGCGGCGAGTATCGGTGTTCCAACAGGCATCACGATGTCCACCGCATACTGGTTTGGAGGCTCGCTGTGCGTGACGTCGTTATCAAAACCCTGGCTGATGGGAAACTGCGAGCCCAGCGGAAATGGCGGGAAATAGTCAACTTCGGGCGGTATTTGATCGAGTGGCGGCCCTATCATTTGATGGTATGAGAGACGGAAACTGAAGCCCAGGCCAGGGTCGGTTGCCCTGATTTTCAGTAAACGTTTTTCGGTTTGACCCGGTAAAACAAGCCGTGCCGGCAAGGGTGGCTCTGAAGTTACATTTTCTGCGTCATGAAGCCTCAGCTCCAACTCAATCGGTCCCCAGATATTGTTGATAAAGGAATACTCGGGTTCGCGGTCAATCCCCAGTTTACGCATGCTTATCATCGGTTGCGGGTCCGCCGGCATCTCGACGGTGTCAAACCGCGTTTCAGTCTCGGGCGGGGTGGAGCTGAAATGCCAGACACCATCATCGTCCTGCCATTTATACATATCTCCGGCCCTGGAAGTAATTGCCAAAAACAGGCAAAAACACGTAACGACGGTTGCAATCCTGTTGAGACTCAACATTCGATGACATTGACGGCCAGGCCGCCGCGGGAGGTTTCTTTGTAGTGATGTTTCATATCGATACCGGTCTCCCGCATGGTTTTTATAACCTTGTCCAGAGACACCTTGTGCAGTTCTTCGGCCTGCATTGCGAGCCTTTGCGCGTTAATCGCTTTGACGGAAGCCATGGCATTACGTTCAATACAGGGTATCTGAACCAGCCCTCCAACCGGATCGCAGGTCAGCCCAAGGTTGTGTTCCATGCCGATTTCAGCGGCGTTTTCGACCTGGCTCATGCTGCCGCCCAACGCTGCGGTCAATCCACCGGCGGCCCTCGAGCAGGCGACACCGACCTCGCCCTGGCAACCAACTTCCGCCCCGGATATTGAAGCATTGAGAATATACAAAATTCCAATAGCACCCGCTGTCAGCAGAAATTCGATTATGCCATCCTCATTGCTCCCGGGAATGAAATTATTGTAATAACTGAGAACGGCCGGAATGACTCCTGCTGCGCCATTCGTTGGCGCAGTCACTACACGACCGCCTGCGGCGTTTTCCTCGTTGACTGACAGGGCATATAAATTGACCCAGTCAAGAATCGTCAATGGATCCGGCTCAACAGCCTGGTCCAGCCGGCTGAGTTCATGGAAAAGCGAAGGTGCGCGCCGGTGTACCTTGAGGCCGCCGGGCAATACCCCTTCGGCGGAGTACCCCCGGGTTATACAGCCATGCATGGCGCCCCAGATGTGTAACAGACCATCCCTGATGCCACGTTCATCACGCCAGTGTTTTTCGTTTGCCATCATGATGTCTGAGATGCGAAGGCCGTGTTCTGTACACAGGCCCAGTAACTCATCACCACTGCTGAAAGAATAGGTTAAGGTCGATCTGTCTTTTACGATCCGGTCGGCCGCAGCTTCATCCTGGTTGACAACAAAACCACCACCTACAGAGTAGTAGTCGCGCACAGCCAGATTCTCGTCGTTGTCAGCGTAGGCTGAAAATCGCATGCCATTGGGATGGTGGGGCAGTGACTCGCGCTTACAAAAAACCAGGTCGCTTGCTCCGTTAAATGCGATCCCATGTTGGCCTGCCAGGTCAATGCGACCGTGTTTTTGTATCCCGGCGATAATTTCATCAATCTTGTCAGGGTTGATGAGGTCCGGCAATTCTCCTGACAGACCCAACATCACCGCCTTGTCAGTACCGTGACCGCGGCCGGTAAAGGCCAGTGAGCCATACAGGGTCACTCGTATCCGCTGTACCCGGCTCAGCAGGTTTAAGCTGTCCAGGTGCTTTACAAAAGTGTGGGCAGCACGCATGGGCCCGACCGTGTGTGAACTGGAAGGTCCAATGCCGATTTTAAATAATTCAAAAACGCTGACAGCCATGTCATGCTTCTCCGGAAATTTGTGCCATGATTCTAACCTGATAAATATGTATGCGAGGGCAATCGCAATGAGTCAACTGATCTTATATTACCAACCGGACTGTCATTTGTGTGATGAAGCAGAAGAGCTCTTGCACGTGTCGGGCCTGGGCGAAAGCTACCTGAGAGTCGATATCGAGACCGATCTCGAATTGCTCAAGCAGTACGGTATATACGTTCCGGTATTGAAACGTACAGATAATGAACTCGAGTTGTTCTGGCCGTTCGACCAGGCGGAACTTGCAGCATTCCTGGAGACAAATAAGTGAATTCAAAGTTTTTCGGATTGCTGCTTTGGCTGATGGTGCATAGCATCGCTGCTGACACCATGATCAGTGAACGATTACCCTCGTTGAGCCAAGCCGTCAGCAATAATGCAGTGGCCCTGGTTTCGACCGGGGAGGGAGATTATGTCTACAGTTTTTTAGGCCTCGGTCACGGTAAAACCTGGCAGGACATAACCTCGGGCGCAAACGTACTGGAACCGGGGGCTGAAAGCTGGCGGCAACTGGCGGACGTCCCTGGCGCTGCCGGTCGCCTGGCGGCCTCGGCTGTCACGGTGGGGATGTCCGCATGGGTTTTCGGTGGCTACACTGTCAGCGAAGATGGTAGCGAGGAATCCACACCGGGTGTCTATACGGCCAGGCCGGGAAAATCGAAGCTTGATCGGGTCACCGATATGCCGGTCCCGGTCGAGGACTCGGTCGCACTGGTCTACAAGGACCGCTATGTCTATCTCGTCAGCGGCTGGCATGACCTGGGAAATGTAAACCTTGTCCAGGTGCTGGATACGCAAACACTGCAATGGCAACAAGCCACGCCGTGGCCAGGCGAGCCGGTGTTCGGCCATTCCGGCGGAATCTTCGAAGACCGGATGCTCGTTTGCGACGGCGTAAAAATTCAATACCCGGCCGATGCGGTCCCGCGTGAGTTCCTGTCATCAAGCCAGTGCTGGCTCGGCAGGATTGACGCTGAAAATCACCGGCGCATTCATTGGCGACCGGTTGTGGCTCATCCAGGCGCCAGCCGTTACCGCATGGCGGCAACGGGCGATGAAAATGGACGTGTCGTGTTTGCCGGCGGGTCTGCCAATCCATATAACTTTAACGGGACAGGCTACAACGGTGTCCCCGCTACACCCGAATCATCGGTGTTCAGCTACACATTCAAAAGTGGCGAATGGCGGGTTCACGGCGACCTGCCCATGGGTACGATGGACCATCGCGGGCTGCCATATTCAAATGGCTGGTATTACCTGGTAGGCGGCATGCGGGAACAGCAAACCGTGGTAGCCGATGTTTATCGGTTCAGGATCGATGTGTCTTCAGACCAGTAGGGCGCAAACGTTCTGGAGGCGTGTCCTAATAATGCCTGCCCGATGACCTGTTGCCGGAATTTCCACAGCTGCATTTCTCTGCCACTTTTTCCGTAAACTCTCTGAACCAGATACCTATTCCCTCAAACAGGCTCTTGGTGCGGTGGGATGTTTCTTCCAGAAACAGACCCAGCAGGATATACACGACGAGTGTAATAAAGCTGTAGAAAACACCCAGCACAATTGCCGCCAACCTGATCAGCCAGACTTCCTGGTTAAAGCGCTCTGCAAGTGTTCTGCAGACACCCAGTACGATCGGCTGTCCCGGTTCACCATTCAGGTTTCTCTTGATGCTGTCAAAGAAAGTATTGTCTTGCATTGTTTCCTCCTGTCCTGCTACATATTGTAACGATGCAGATACCGTGCCAAATGTGCCATAAGGCCCTGTAAGGGTTCCATTGCCGCACTTTGTGGCCTGATTGCAGATTCGGCTAAATGCCGGTTATTTTCGCCAATTTGAAAGGGTGTTGTTGGCGCCGCCCCCTTGGCTAGGCGAGTGCCGTGCAATTCCGAAAAAGTTTGATTTGACTGTGTGCTTACGCACGGGGGTATTCAGTGATGGGTCGGGGGATTACTCTCAGAACCGTGAGCGACAAGGATGTCGCGACCGAGCCCCCATGGATGGGTTCACGGCGTGTCCTGAGAGTAACCCCCGGCTCAGCACCCCACACCCTAAGCGCCCCACGTCAAACCCTCAAACCTCAGCATTCACTTGCTAGAAACAACGCTAGTCAGAACAGAACATCCAAATAAATTCATCCCCTTCTCAAGCGCCAGTAGTTCACCCCATGATAGACTTCCCACCGGTTCATTATGACTGGGCTTTACCATTGACCAAGGCCATTTCTTACATTGACTCGACCCGGTTGGTGCGCGGTCTGACTGCTGGAATACAGCGTCTTTTCCAACAGCGTGATTACATCGACCGGATCAATGTTTTCCCGGTACCGGATGGCGACACCGGCACCAACATGGCTTTCAGTTTCAAGGTTATCCACGAGGCTGTCCAAAAAGCACAAGGTCTGCCTTTGAAACAACTGATGGCCAGGCTGGCCGATGCATCGCTTGATGGCTCCAGGGGTAATTCAGGCGCCATCATGGCGCAATACTTCCACGGTTTCAGCGAATCACTGGATGACAGTAAGGTTCTGACCGCAACGGCATTGGTGAAGGCCAGCAATGCAGGTGCAAAAGCCTCGTGGACAGCGATGTCAGAGCCGGTTGCCGGAACGCTGCCCACGGTACTGGAAGATTTCTCATTGGCCCTTGAGCGCAAACACGATGAGGGCGTCGATGACATCCGTGAACTCCTGGAATATGGCCTGTCCTGTGCGCGTGAGTCATTGGCCAATACGCCGGAACTGTTGCCCGTATTGAAAAAGGCGGGTGTTGTTGATGCCGGTGGCCAGGGGTTTGTGGACCTACTGGAAGGTATCTGGTCATTTATTGAGAGCGGCGTGGTAAATGAAACGCTGGTAGATGAAACAGATATTTTTCTGACCAGCAGCACGACGATGGAAATGGATACCGGCGAACACCGGTTTTGCACGGAGTGTGTGATCGAAGGTGATGCGCTGGATCGTGCCGCGATCATGGCGCGCCTGGAACAGTTGGATTGCAGTTCCGTTGTGGTCGCCGGGGGCCAAAAACGTGTCCGGGTGCATCTGCACATCAATAATCCAGGTGAGGCTTACCTCGCCTGCGAGGAGTTTGGTGAATTGCATCAGCAAAAGGCCGATGACATGGAGCGCCAGCATGGTTTAATGAACCAGGCCGGGCGGATCGCCATAGTCACGGACTCCGGTGCGGATATCCCCCTCGAAGAGCAGGAGCGCCTGGCCATCCACATGGTTTCTGCGAGGCTTAATTTTGGTGCGAAAGAATACATCGACCATGTTTCATTGCAGCCGTCAGAACTTTACCGGATGCTGGAAGAGTGTGACGAATCACCCAAGACCTCGCAGCCGCCAGTTGGAGATTTCAGCCGTCAATATGACCTGCTCACCGCCCATGGCTATGAAGTAATGTCGGTGGGACTCTCGGCAGCCCTCAGTGGTACAACGCAGGCAGCGCGAACGGCGGCGGAGCGATTTGAGGGGCGTGTGCGTGTTTTTGATACCGAGAGCGGAAGTTGCGGAGAGGGTGTGTTGGCCGTCATCGCAGCAGAAGCGGCCCAGCACGGAATGTCGCTGGATGAGGTCGAAGCACTTCTGGAAGAGTGCCGGCCGCTGACACGCGTGTTTGCCATACCTCAGGACCTTTCATACCTCGCGCGCGGCGGCCGGCTGCAGGTGTGGGTGAAGAAGCTCACTAATTTTCTGCGTATCAGCCCGATATTGACTGCCAAAAAGGGCCGTTTCAGCCTGGCCGGCCTGACTCCCGGGATCGGCGCCAGCCCGGTGGCGCTTGGGAAGGCGGCGGTCAGGAGAATGCGCAAGGAAACGACCTACCGGATACTGATTGCACACGGAGCCAATCACGAGGGCGCCCTGATCCTGCGCAGGTATATACTGGGCCGGCACACAAGGGTGCATTCCTGTCACATAACGGAAGCAGGCCCTGCCCTGGGTGTACACCTCGGCCCCGGCGGCCTGGTGTTGGGTTTTTTGCCGCAACCTGCCCAGCTGAACTGAGTCTGAAGGACATATGGCTGCATTAATTTTAAAAGTTATCCTGGCATACCTGCTCGGCTCGGTTTCAGGCAGCCTGATGGTGGGCAAGCTCAAGAAAGTGGATATCCGCAGACAGGGCAGCGGCAATGCGGGTGGCACCAATGCGTTCCGGACCCAGGGCCTGGTGTTTGCCCTTGGCGTGGTGGTAATCGATGTGGGTAAAGGTTTTTTGGCTGCCTGGTGGATTCCTGCGCTGGATATTGGTGACCCGGCACAGCGAGTCGGCCAGGATCTGCTGGTCATGTTCTGCGGTTTTGCAGCGGTGGTTGGGCACTGTTTTCCCATCTGGCATGATTTTCGTGGCGGCAAAGGCGCCGCTGCGGCGGTGGGTGCGATGATTGTTATTGAACCCCTGGTATTGCTGCCACTGCTTCTCACGTGGCTGGCGACGCTGGTGCTGACGGGTTATGTCGGCCTGGCCACGGTGCTCGCCGCTTTCAGCCTGATACCTGCAGCCTGGTGGCTGGATGACCGCAGCCTCTTGTTGTTTTCGATTGTCCTGTCGCTGTTTCTGTTGTTCACCCATCGCTCCAATATGCGCAGCCTCAGGGATGGAACGGAATACCGTTTTGAACGAATACGCCTTTTCTCCCGCAAGCGCTGACCGGGGTTGTCCTGTATGAATGAAAGAGTTGAGCTTTTGGACAAGGCTCTTATTCTCGCCGGCGTACAACCGCAGGTCGCTCAGCAACTCCGCGATTTGCAGGTAAAAACCTCGTTGGATTCAACCAATTCAGCCTTGCGCCGGTTACCGCTTGAGGAGCAGCACGCCACCGTCGTTCTCGCTGAACACCAGTCCGCAGGACGGGGTAGACTTGGGAGGCAGTGGCACTCCCCCTTTGCCAGCAACCTGTACCTGTCACTGGGCTGGAGGTTTGAGCAGCCCTTGTCTGAGTTGGGTTGCCTGCCGTTGGTAGTGGCTTTGGCAACTGCAGATGCCCTGCAGCGCGCCGGTCTGGATGGCCACCGGGTCAAATGGCCAAATGACATCCTGCTGGATGGACGCAAGTTGTGCGGGTGCCTGGTGGAGATGCAAGGTGACGCGCAGGGGCCATACCAAGTGGTGTTGGGAGTAGGGGTCAATGTAAACATGCCGCATGAAGAGGCGGCCGGGGTTATCGACCAACCGTGGACAGACCTGCAATCCCGCCTTCCAGGCTTATCACGCAACAGTCTTGCAGCTATGCTTGTAGATGAGTTATTCGGCCACATTCAATCGTTTGCCGGGCAGGGCTTTGCGCCATTCAAGGAACGTTGGAAGCAAATGGATGCACTGATAGGCAAGACTATCAGCACCCAGGATGGACACGACCAGATCGAGGGAATCGCGCTGGGTGTTGATGATGATGGCGCGCTGTTGCTGGACATCGGCGACAAAGTGCTGAAATTGCATTCAGGTGAAGTCAGTCTGAACAAAACAAAGATATAATGTCTTCATGTTAAAAATCATCGTCATCAGCCTGATAGTGGCTAACCTGCTGCTGCTGGCGTTCCGGGGCAATGAACCCGTTGACCAACAGGAACCGGTTGAAACCCCGGCTGTCGTTGAGGACACCAGTATCCCGACCTTGTACCTTTTCAGCGAGCTGGCCCAGGATCAGGACTTGCTGAGCGGCAACCGGCAGTGTTTTAGCCTGGGCCCGTTTCACTCAACCGAGGATATGGACGAAGTTCGCACGCAATTGCAGGCAGTCTCGGCCAAAATCAGTGAACGTCAGACCCAGGCATACGTGGAAAAAGGCTACTGGGTGTTTCTGCCGCCGTATGCGTCACTTTTAGAGGCGAACCAGGCGCTGCTTTCGTTGCAGGCGCTGGGATTGAAAGACATAGCCGTAATGTATAGCGGCGACTGGAAAAACAGTATTTCACTGGGCTATTTCCTGCGTCAGAAAAATGCCCAGAAACGCAAGGAAAGCCTCGAGGAGAGGGGCTTTGAGGCACTGATGCGCGTACAGCGCGAGGTCGAGTACCGTTACTGGCTGGATTACGAGCAGAATCCCGGGTCCGGATTGATTGCGCTGGATATGCGAAACCGGCCGAATGATTTCATGCAGCGTTCATTACCGTGCCCGGAGCAGGAGTTGTTTGATGGTCCCGATGTTGAAGAGTCACAGATCCTTGGCGGGGGTGAGCCGGGGAACGACCCGGCGAACGAACCTGGGGCCGAGGCAGTCAGCGGTTGATTTTTTCGTCCAAAAACATTGCACTGGCGGCCCACAGCACATAAAATTCCACCCCCTGATATATCCTGTGCCGGTATAGCTCAGCTGGTAGAGCAACTGATTTGTAATCAGTAGGTCCCGAGTTCAAATCTTGGTGCCGGCACCATTTCTCCCCTTGACTCCCAGGCTGCTTACTCTGGCACTTGACTCTGACCCAAGGGCTGTCTGATTAAACTTACTAAAGCATGTCATTCAGTTGCCCAATTCAAAAATGACCAATGAAATCCGTGTTTTGATGTGGGATACCAATGATATCTATACCGTACGCTGTCATTGTATAAAAAACCAAATGCATTCCTTCAGGAAAACAGTAATAACCGTTCTTTATATCCTCACGATTTTTGCCGGTGTATGGGTGCTCACAGAGCC
>CALBDB010000127.1 GCA_937927755.1 uncultured Lysobacterales bacterium | reverse complement strand
GACAGGTCTGTGCAACGTCGGTGCCCTCGGCGGTGATTGCCTGGGCGAGGCCGGCCTGGAACACCGGATCCGGGATTTAGTTTTTCCGATTCAGTATTCCACATATCCGGGCCATACCGGCAACGTAAGAAACTGTAAAACGTCGCAGTGTGCTCTTGCGCTATTGACCATATTACTCGTAATTTTTTGACGGGTAAGCATACATCACGCCGCGAGCCGGATGTTGATTTGCATCAACAAGCAGGCTACATAATATACGGCGCAGACTTGTCCCGGACAGTAAATCGTGTTTAATTCAGGCCAGAATCAATATAATAATCCGTTTCCGGAATTCGGCCGTTGACTATCAATATTTTTAAAGAATACAGATCAGCCTGGCACGTCTTACTGCTTGTCCTGCTGGCGCTGTTGGTATTTTCAAACACACTCTTCTTCGGGTTTGTCTGGGATGACAATATCTTCCTGGTCGGACAGGCCGTCTATGAATCGGCAACCCTGCAATCACCGTGGCTGTCGCCGCTTAATAGCGTTGAATATCTGCCTTTACGGGATCTCAGTTACATTATCGACTACCGGGTCTGGGGCTGGAACCCGTTTGGCTTTCACCTTACAAACCTGCTCCTGTACTGCCTTAACGTCCTGGCCGTCTACTGGCTGACCCGGATCATGGATACGTTCCTTTTCAACACCGGTGGGACAGGAAAGGACGGTGTTGGCGCCCGGATCGCGCTCGCTTCCGCAGCGCTCTTCGCCGTGTTGCCCCTGCACAGCGAGGTGGTCAGCTTCATCCACGCCCGCAACGTTTTGCTCTCCGGCCTTTTCTTTTTCCTGTCCTGTATCTACTACCTGAAGTTCATCGACAGCCAAAGGTGGTTGCACCTGTTGGCCGCCTTCGCCCTGTTTGCCTGTGCGCTGCTCTCCAAGGCAACCACTATCATGTTGCCGCTTATCCTGGTGATGTTCCTGTATTTCAGGCCCACGCGGACAACCAGGGCCTACCTGGGAGTGCTGCCTTTTGCAGTGTTGGCGGTGATCTTCTTTTTCATTTTCAAGTACCACGCCACCGAAAGCCAGTTCATCAACGAGCAATTGATCCTTACCGTGGGTGACTACGATTATGTCTCCAGGCTGGCCGTGGCCTTGCAGATCCCCTTTTTTTACCTGTCCAGGCTTTTGATACCACTGGGTCTTTCCACCGAGTATCAAATTGAATTCAGCAGGGACTTGTTTTCGGCCGCCGCCATTTTCGCCATGCTCGGGTTGGGCCTTTTACTTTCGCTGGCGTATTTATACAGGCGACGGTTGCCCCGGGCTCTGTTCGCCCTGCTCTGGTTTTTGATCTGCCTGATACCGGTATCGAATATCTTCCTGACCAATCCCGTTGTCGCAGACCGCTACGTATACCTGTCGTCCTATGCTTATGCATACGGCTTTGCAGTGATGTTGATGGGTATCGGGCGGAAAACCGGCCAGGCCAGATTATTGATTATCCTGCTGCCCATACTTGGCATCTACGCCTGGCTGGCCTTCGAGCGCAACGATGTCTGGCGGACGCATGAATCGGTGATGCAGGACATGACAAAACCTTATTCAAACCGGGCAAAGGGTCACAACGCCCTGGGACAACACTATTTTGAAGCCGGACAATACACGCAAGCACTGGAGAATTTTGCAAAGGCAAAGGAAATTTCGCCACTCGACTCACGGCTTGAGTATCACCAGGCTAAATTAGCCTATCTGCAAAACAGGCCGGACGAGGCATTAAAACTGTTGGATGCAGCTTCCCGCATCTACGAAGACCAGCCCTATGATGCATGGATTCTGCGCGGGCAGATCTACGAGTCACGCGCAGACCTTGTACAGGCCGCGCGCTTTTACCGGAGAGCCGTTGCTTCGGTGCACCCGACCAGGGCCAGCGAAGAGCAGGCCAGAGCTATTTTGCAGCGCGTGATGACCAGGCTGGAGCCGTCGCTTGCGGCGGCCCGCAGGGGCATTGTCGAGCACCCGGACGACCTGAACCGGATCGCCCGCCTTGCACAAACCCTACAAACTGCGGGGCTGAATGCAGAGGCCATCAAACTGTACGAGGATTTGATCAAACTCGGCGGACCGCGATGGGAAGTGTATGCCAACCTGGGCAAACTGTATAAACAGGAAGGTCTGTTTGAACAATCAATCGACAATTACAGGAAGAGCATCGAACTGAACGGGGCTTCCGCGAAGATTCATAATGAACTGGGCATTGTTTATATCGATGCCGGCAGGTTTGAAGAGGCATTGGCGCAATTCCAGGCCACCGTCGAGATCGACCCCAAATCCGCCCAGGCGCTGTTGAACCTGGCGAAACTGCATTATCATCTGGGCAACAAGCAGGCGGCATACGATGCGTTCAACCGCATCCTGCGCGAATTTCCCGCTTACGAGTCACTGGCTCGCGACTATCTGAACAAGCTGTAGGAGCGATCGGCGCAGCTGATCGCGATTGTTTCGGATTGAAAATCGCGACGAGCACGTCGCTCCTACACGACCTGGCAGAAACTGTAGGAGCGATCAGCGCAGCTGGTCGCGATCTGTTTGAGTTTGAGAATCGCCACGAGCACGTCGCTCCCACATGACCTAGATCAATTTATCAAAAAGAAGTTGGAAACTAGTGCAACTGTTTGCACACGCCCGGGTCGAAAGCGCGAATACCCTTTTAGCTATTGGTCAAAACTCGCTAAAATACCGGGTCAAAAATTTATGCAGGATGGGTGATCGGCTTCCACGACCCCACACGAGGAGATAAACGAATGAATTTGCAGTTAACCAGAACTTCAGTTGAGTCCGTAGCGAGGATATTGCTGAAGTCAACCGTTCTCATCGGCGCAGCCAGTGCCATTTTGCTTGTTTCAGGTTGTGCCACTGCACCTGGGCCCGTTGAAGAGGTCAGAAAAGTTGAGCACCAGACAGTCTGGCCCCTGCCGCCTGAAATTCCACGAATCCGCTACCTGGGCGATCTCGTCGAGATCGATATTCCGGACGAGAAAATCACGCTTCGTGATGTGCTGTTGGGCAAGCAAGAGACTGATATGGTTTCCAGCCTGGCCAAGCCCTACACTGTTCACAGTGATTCCAGGGGCAAAGTATACGTTGCCGACACCGGCATAACCGGCCTTGTGGTTTTTGACCTAAACAACAATAACAAGACAGAAATCTGGGGCGCAGGCGGTGCAGGCATACTCTCCAAGCCGGTAGGTGTAACCTCCGATGACGAGGGCAACGTGTATGTCAGCGACTCCATGAACCAGCGTATTGTAATTTTTAACAGCGAAGGTAATTTCATCGACGCATACGGCGGCAAGGATGTCTTCGAGTTGCCTGCCGGGATGGCTTACAACGAAAAGACACAAAGACTTTACGTGGTAGACACAAAGAAACACCAGATTGTTGTGCTGGACAAAGAAGGCAATGTTGATTTCATCATCGGTGCAAACGGTGTCAATCCTGGCTATTTCAATTTCCCCACCAATATCGCCATAGATGCCAATGGCCGTCTTTACGTTGCAGACTCGATGAATTTCAGGGTCCAGGTGCTTGAACCGGATGGAACCTATGTACTCCACATGGGCCAGGTTGGTCAACGCATCGGAGATTTCTTCCGTTTAAAGGGTGTGGGTGTGGATACCTACAATCATATCTACGCAGTTGATGCCTCGTACCAGAATTTCCAGATATTCAATGAAGAGGGCCAGCTTTTGCTGTATGTCGGCACAGGTGGCTCAGGCGCACCCGGGAAGTTTGCACTGCCGGCAGGTATGCATGTCGACAAGAACAACCGGATTTTTATCGCTGACCAGTATAACCAGCGAATCCAGATGTTTGAGTTTATCGGAGATGCCGAATAGTTGAAAATCATGCACTTACCGGGCATAAAAATCAATTCATGACCTATATCACCACCACACTTGACATAGGTCAAGTAGTGGGGTGATTGTGATTGATCTAAGGACTCTAAAATCGGATAATTCGCGTCGATGGAAAAGGGATCACAAAACTTTTTTATCAATGCTAGTCCAGTTATTTCACATTGACGCATGAAGAAAACACAAAACTTTAACGTCAAATTTTTTATTCCTAGGAAGGAGTAGTAAGTAATGAAACTTAATAAGATCTTAGCCCTTGCACTGTTATTAGTAGTTTCTGGCTCAGCCAGCGCTCTCACTATCGTTGGTTCAAACCACGATTTGTCATCTACCAATACTGATCCGGCCGCCGGCCTGCATCTTGAAGGCATATGCGTTTACTGTCACTCACCGCATAACGCGGTTGTTGGCGCTGCACCATTGTGGAACCGTACCACTTATACCGCTTCGTACACCATGTATGACAGCGACACGATTGACATGACCATCCAGTCAGCTCCTGATCCATACTCAGCGGCATGCTTAAGCTGCCATGATGGTGTCCAGGCTCTCGATTCACTGGTTAACCTGCCTTACTTGTACCAAACTGCCCAAACCGGCAATTTCATCAGCTGGGGTCTCGTTGGCGAAGATCTGTCAAACGATCACCCGATCTCCGTGGTTTATAACCCTGCATCAGACGCAGGTTTTGATACCCAGGCAAATGCAGAAGCTGACGGCATGGTATTCTTCACAGGTACAGGCTCCAACCAGGTTGAATGCGCCACGTGTCACCAGGTGCATGATAATGAGCACGGTCGTTTCCTGCGCGTGGCAAACGATGCAAGTTCACTTTGCTTAGCTTGCCATATTAAGTAAATCAGTTCATATTGTTCGCCATATGCAGTTGCGAGCGGACACACTGAAACAAACAGCCAGGGCGGCGAAAGTCGCCCTGGTTTTTTTGTGCCTGTTGGTCTTTGTTTCCTGCAGTGTTAAGACCCGGCAGCTGTTTTTTGACATCCAACCGCCCTCGGCAGAGGAGATCGCCGAGAAAAACCGCCAGGAAAACGCGCGCCGCGAAGCAGTGTTGGCAGAAGCAGAGAAACAGGAAACTGATTCAAGATCCTTTGGATCCTTTCAAGCTAACGACAACCAGCCGCGACCGGCCATAGAGTCGGTCACAAGCTGGGAACAGGCCCTGGAGCAGTTGCCGAAGGATTACAAGAAAAACCCGGATTGGGCAGCCGCCATGGAACAGGGAATCGTGCGGCCGCGTTTTGGCGCCGATGCAACGACACAGTTTGTCCCGGCGTTCAAGTATGACTTCATCATCCCGCATGAAAAGCCAAAGAACGAGGCCTACTTCCCTCACTCGACCCACACGGCCTTGTTGAGTTGCCAGAATTGCCACATGAAAATCTACCCCTACAAAAGAAACCCGGCAACGATGAAAGAGATGCGCGCTGGTGCTTCCTGTGGTGTATGCCACGGTAAGAACAATGTTGCTTTTTCCCTCACTGCCTGCAAACGTTGTCATCTGAAACGCTGACATGGGCTGAAGGAAGACTCGAATGTCAAAGCAAAAAACAACAATACATCAAGTGCTCGGTTTTACTTTGGGCTGCTTGCTGCTGGCAATCATCAGCCCCGTTACCTTTGCTGCGCCCGGTGACCTCCAGTATGAGCGCCGTGCGAATGACTCGGCCGATGCCGCAGCAGAACTACAGTCTTTTCCACCCTCTATCTTTCCCCACTGGATTCACCGGATCAACTATCGTTGCGATGCCTGCCATGACAGCCTGTTTGAAATGAAGCGCGGCGGCACAGAGGTCACCATGGAACTGATGAGTAAAGGAAAAGTGTGCGGCGCCTGCCATAACGGCAAACTGGCCTTTGGTTCAGATTTTCAATCCTGTAACAGGTGCCATGTTGTAACCAAAGAATGAGCCTGAAGTGTGAAAAGACCAATACACGATGAAACACTTTGGCCTAATTCAGATAGCTACGGCACTGCTTGTATTTTCAGTCTTCAGCGGGTCCGTGCAAGCATGGAGCTGGGACTGGCTTTCCCTGTATCCGCCAGAGATTGAAGCTTTCACCAGTTTTGACGGTGCATCCCGACGTTTCATGGATGCTGGCGACTCTGTCGACTCGCTAGACTACCAATGGGATGTCGGTTTGGATATCAGCCAGCAAGGTTACATCCTGGACCCGGGAATTGTCAGGTTCAAATTTGATTTGAGACCTTACTATCTCTGGAGCAAATACGATTCCGTTAATACAACCGAAAAAATAACAGGTAACAATCTGAGTTACATGTTCCGCGTGGACATGCTGCAGGGAACACCGGGCCCATTCTGGTACAGCGTGGACGCCGCGCGCGGAACCAATATTAACTCAGGCTCACTGGGAAGCCGCTACGAGTCTGAATTCGAAAACCAAAGTGCCACGGTTTACTGGAAGAACCCGGCCTTCCCCACTCATCTCAGCTTTCAAGACCGGTCGCTTTTCCAGAAAGTCCTGCAGACCCGCAATAACGTAAGCAGCGCATATATACGGCGCGATGAGCGCGTAAAGACTGTGACCCTCAAGGGGCATAGCAGCAAGACAACCCTGTTTGCAGAGCACCTGGTCCTGGACGACAGGGTTCCCGGCAGAGACCTTGATTACGAACTGGATCGTATTAACCTGGGCCACAACCTGCCCTGGGGAAGCAACAGCAACCTGAGATCAAGGTTCGATTACTATGACCGCAAAGGGTTTAATGCCAACCGCCGTATCAACCTGATCGAAAGCGCGACCATCCAGCATGCGAGAAATATATCCAGCTTTAGCAATTACAGCTTGACCAGCATAAGCCAGAACTATGAAACCATTGCGCATGACGCCAGCTTTAACATCTCTCACATGTTATACAACAACCTGGCCACGAGGGGCTATCTGTGGGGTTCGTCACAGACTTCCGACCCACAGGATGTAAAGCGGTGGCGTGGCGGGTTGTCGACCCAATATACCAAGAATTTTTTTGGCGCTGCATTCACGGCCGGCCTTGGGTATTCCTACCAGGTAACAGACCGCGACACCAGGGAAGATATCATTGAGGTTATCAATGAGCCCAATACCGTACCCCTGAACGGGGCGGTGGTCCTCAACCGGCGCTTTGTCATTACCTCAACCATCATTGTTACCAGCGCGGACGGATCAGTGGTATACACCGAAGGTATTGATTACGTTGTTTTCGACCTGCCCGAAGACCTGACCCAGGTGCAGGCCATCCCCGGCGAACAAATAGCAGTCGGTGACACCATCCTGGTTAGCTACCAGGCAATAGCGCTGCCGTCACAGGAATACTCAACCACGAATACCAACTACAACCTCGGTCTCAACCTTGGCTGGCTGAGATTCAAACACTCCTATACCGACATGGATGAGAAACTGATCTCCGGCCAGGGTGATAGTTTTCTTAACCCCCGCCGCGATGTCAGGACCAAGCTCGAATTCCGCTGGGACATATCACGATTTGAAGTTTTATTGAGTGCAGATCGAAACTACACCCGTTACGATACCTACGAAGCCACTGCCTTCACCTACCGTGAACAAGTCAATTGGGCGACTTCCGGTAACACCCGGTGGAACCTGAGTGCCGTTCAGTCGATTACCGAGTCAACCACCCTGAACACCGACATGTACAGCGTCGAACTGTCTGTCGACTGGCAGCCACGCTACAACCTCCTAATCCGACCCAAGCTGGGCATGTGGCGACGTTATTACGAAGGTGAAGCTCTCAGCACCGGCAAAAGAGATGATGAGTTCATCACTGCTGGAGTTTGGCTGCGGTGGTTTTATCGTAAAGTCACCTTTAATATGAATTATGTCCATAATCAAAGAATGACTGATACATACCGCGCAGACGCAGTCCCGTCAGAAACTAACGAAGACCTGATATTTTTCAACCTGATACGGAAATTTTGATGAGCAAGAGATGGGCTTTTCTAATTTATCTGCTGGCAGTAATTCTGACAGTTTCCTGTGCAACGACAAATCCCGATCCAGCACTAGAAAAGAACGAGACAATCAATATCGTCTGGCCCCAACCGCCTGAAAAAGCGCGTATTAGATTTGTCACCCAAATCAGCGGTCCCGAAGACATGGGCTTGCGTAAATCATTCTCCAGTAAAGTTCGGGATGCCCTTGCCGGTAGCGATGATCGCCATATGACCCGCCCCTACGCGGTAGCAGCCAATATGGACCGGGTTGTTATAGCCGACCCGGGGGCAGCCATGGTACACGTATTCAATAAAGCGAAAAAAACTTACAAGCAGCTGACTGGTGCGGGTGATTACAAATTCGAGTCACCTATCGGAATAGCCCTTGATGAGAAAAGGTTATTCATAGCCGATTCTGAATTAAACAGGGTTTTCATTCTGAACCATCGTTTTAAACTATTGTCGACTATTGGGAATCTTCTGCGCCCTACCAGCCTGGCCCTGGATCCGGTACATCATAGATTGTACGTAGCTGATACATTGGCACACCAGGTAAAGGTATTTGATCTTGATGGCGAGGCGCTGTACACCATTGGCGAACGTGGAGAATCAGACAGGGAATTCAATTACCCAAGCCACCTGGCATTTGCCAATGATCGCCTGTTTGTCAATGATACGATGAATTTCCGTATCCAGATTTTCACTTCCGAAGGCCATCACCAGGGAACATTCGGAAAACATGGAAAGGGTTCGGGTCAATTCTCACAACCGAAAGGCGTGACGGTCGACTCCATGGGCCATGTGTACGTGGCAGATGCACTGTCAAACCGCGTGCAGATTTTTGGGCAGGATGGTACCTTTCTGCTGGATTTTGGGCAGGCCGGCGACAACCCCGGCGCCTTTCAGATGCCGGCGGGGCTGGCAGCTTGGAATGATTTTATTTATGTGGCGGATTCTTTCAACCAAAGGGTGCAGGTATTTCAGTTCCTTCGTGAGGGAAACTAGTATGCGAAAAGGCCTCGTGATTATCCTGTGTCTTGCGGCTTCCTCGCATATCATGGCTGCAGGAAGCATTGCTGACAGTGTGCATAATCTTTCGACATCCGGGAAAGGTCCAATAAAAAGTAAAACCGAGGACCGGATATGCATTTTCTGCCATACGCCGCATACCGCTGTAAGCGATTCGCCCATGTGGAACCGGCGGTCCCGTGGATATACCAATTATGAAAGCAGCACGACTGATGCAGTTGCAAGTAAAAAGCAGGGGCCATCAGGTCTTTGCCTCTCATGCCACGATGGCACTATTGCCCTCGGGGATATGGTTTATGGTGGAAAAAAGCAGCGTGGCCCCAAGAATGATCTGCAAGAAACCTTTTTGAAGGGTCGTTCAAATCTTGGTACCGACCTTTCCGATGATCACCCTATCGGCATCGTTTATGATACTTCACTGATGATCAAAGACCGGGGATTACACGACCCGAGCGGCGTGGAGTTACCATTGGTGGATGGTGAAATTCAGTGTGCCTCCTGTCACGACCCGCATAGCGACAAGATTCCACCATTTCTGCACAAAACTACACTCAACGGTGAACTTTGCACCTCTTGTCACCAATATTCAGGCATGAACTGGGACTGGGATAGTAGTGCACACGCATCTTCCACCGCGGAACCAAAGAGCGGTAATCCATGGCCTGAGCGAAAAGCCCAATGGAGAGGACGAAACGTGGGCGAGAATTCATGTATGAACTGCCACGCCTCCCACAATGCCGCAACGCCGGCCAGGCTGGTTGCTGATGTTGAAGAGAAAACCTGTTACCGGTGCCATGACGGCACTGTTTCCAGGAAAAATATACGTTCAGACAAGCAAAAGTTTTTCCGGCATCCGGTGGATCGGCCATCCCGGGGAGACCTAACTGCGCATAAAATGGAGAACCCCTTAAATACGCCGCTGCATGTAGAATGTGAAGACTGCCACAACCCGCACGCCAGCCGCAGTTCACCACCGATGATCGCTTTCAATCCGAACAGCCCCCTGGAAACAGACCACGCCGTACCACCTTATGTTAACGGCAGCCTGGTCGGTGTGTCGGGTATCGATGTCAATGGCAGGTTCAAGGAAGAAGCAGATTACGAGTACGAAGTCTGTTTCAAATGCCACGGAATTCCCGCAAAGAGCGCCTGTGCTAACCGCCGTTGCTCAACAGCAACCAACTACAATATGTCCCGGCTGGATGATACTTACAACCTGCGTGATAAATTTGATCCGGGCAACCCAACCCTGCAGTCATATCATCCGGTTGTCAGGAACGACCCGAACAACAACAACGAAGTACCCAGCCTTCGTAGGGACACTCCCCTGGACCGGACCACCAGCCTTATTTACTGTGGCGATTGCCACAGCAGTGATGTATCCCCTGCTGCCGGCGGTGTCGGGCCTGCCGGCGTGCACGGCTCGCGCTATGAGGGAATCCTGGCGCTACGTTACGAATTTGACCCGCAATCCAATTTCAATACCCTTTCCGACAATCTCTGCCTGAAGTGCCACGATGCGGCCAGTTTGTTCGGTAATGAATCCTTCCTGCACCGTGAACACGTGGTCGAGAACAATACTTCATGTATAAACTGCCACGACCCGCATGGTTCGGCCAGCTACCCTCACCTGATCAATTTTCTTACCAGCTCTAATGTAAGCGGCAATTTAGTAAGAATTTCCGGCGCAGGGCCCTACTTTGAACCCACATGGATTTCAAACGGACAATACAGCGGCACTTGCTATCTAAGCTGTCATGGAACAGTGCATGATGGGGCAACTTACCCGGATGGGGTGATGACCGGGCCCGGCACAGATCCCGGTGTAAACCCCGGGATGACAAATTGACCCATGTCACGTAAATGCCGGATTTTTGTTACGTCTCCACGTGATCACCAGTTGCTTGATATTCGTCAAGCAAACGGTCATATGAAGTCTTTATAGTGCGGATATCCGAACTCAACTTTGAGCTCCATTAAATTGAATTAACCTTAGCAAGGATTTTTATGAATATTTTGAAGTCAGTAATCATCACCTGCACCCTGCTCTTTTTCGCCTCTGGTTCAATCGCAAGCGAAAGTACTTCAGGTACAGGAACGGTTGCGGAAACCGTGGATTCGGGTGGTTATACCTACGTTCGCCTGGAAGAGAGCGGCCACTGGTTGGCTGGCCCGCCCACCGACGTAGAGGTTGGTGATGTCGTGGAATACATTTTCGCCTATGAGATGGGTGAGTTTCACAGCCGTACACTTGACCGTACTTTTCAGAACATCATGTTCACACCGAGGATCACTGTTACCAACCTTGTCAGGGCGGAGGCCCACGCTGATGCCTCATCTGTCTCGTCGATTGGTGAAGAACTCGGCATCACAAAAAGTGCTGCTGCTGCAGCCCCTGTAGCCGGTGAAATTGAACCACTGGAGGGTGGCAAGACCATTGAAGCCATCCGCACCGAATATGAACAACTGAACGGCCAACCGGTATCGCTTCGGGCCAGGGTTATGAAGGTCAACGAAGGCATCCTTGGGAAAAACTGGATCACCTTGCAGGATGGCACCGGCACAGAGCCTGAAAACATACTGCTTGCGACCAGTGCGGAACTCGCAGAAGTCGGTGACCTTGTAACAGCAAAGGGCATCGTAATTGCCGACGTGGACCTGGGTATGGGCTACAACTACAAGGTTGTGCTGGAAGAAGCTACTTTTTCCAAGTAATACCAATGTCATGCCGGTATCACCACCACTGTCATACCGGGCTTGATCCGGTATCCATTGAATTTAAAAAAATATACCCCGGATCAAGTCCGGGGTGACGGTTAATACGGGTAATGGTTCATCCGGGGTGACGGTTTAGCAGGGTTCATCCGCACAGCGATTCAAATACCGATCTATTGCCTCTGCTGCTTCTGATATAACATCTGCGCACGCTGTTTCATTTTGATTTTATTGGCCATCGACGGCACCATGATGGAAGCCAATAAATACTCGGAGTAGATTTGCGCCCGGAGGCTTTGGTTCCACGGCGCCATGGCCAGGGCACTGTCAAATTGCCTGTAAACTCCGGCAAGCGGGGCACCGCTTATATACTTCTGATAAGCCAGCAGATAACTGTTCTCCGACGTCATGGTCGCCCTCAATTTCGCAACATCCGGGTGCCGTTTTGATAGTTCGGCAAAATATTCTGTTGATGCCTGGCGTTTTAGCTGAATCATAAGATCATGTGTTGTAACAGGGCCATTCCCTTGAACCTGTTCTTCTTTCCACGGCAAGTAAAACTCATAACGCGGGAATACCAGGCTGTTGGTAGCCACATCTTTAACCACGGGGCGTATGTATCGCTCATCGGCCACGTAATGTGACAAGAATGGTTCAACCGAAGTTAGACCATATGGCTCGAGGCTCCGGAAAGCAGCCGGGTTGGCTGCCAGTTGACGGCCCATGAACCCGGGGTCAATAAGAATCTTCTCGTTCGAGCCGATCAATATTGCATTTTTTGGACCGCCGACCTGTCGTGCAGGCAGAAAATACCAAAGTTGCACATGCGGAAAACTATCCGAGAAAGTCTTGAGCACCATCTTAAACAGGCTCAGGGGTAAGTCGGCAGGTACCCATTGTGCAACCATGCCATCATCGGTCAGGTGACGCCGCAGTAATTCATAGTACTCCAACGAATAGGAAAAACCGTTGGAGGCAAAATCCTGTGCGATTTTTTCATCGGCCGTTATGACCTGGTAGCGGTCATTGGTGGTACGCAGAAAATTACCGACATCATCAAGGATAACCTGTGACCGGGGGTTATCCAGCAAATGATGGTTCTCTTCATCAAACAACCGGGCGCCCTCGATCACACTGGGTTCGATCTCCACCGAGGTAATACTCCGAACCTGGGGGTGTAATGTGCTTTCGCCTGCAAGTATTCCGGAACCCAAGCCAATTGAAAGCTCGGTGCTGACATCCTCGCGCAGCAACTTGGGCATGTGCGCCAGCAGGTATTGCTTGTACTCGATGGGTCCATCACCGCCAATGATGATGCCATCGATGCTCATGTCCTTGGTTTTGGCCTTTGGATGATAGGTGACCTTGGTCGTCGCCAGGGGCCCTTCACGGTAGAAAAGCGTCTGGTGGGAACTCACCTCCCCTTTCGAGGGGAACTGGAAGTCCATTGGCGCCTGCCCCATGCCGGCCAGCGAGAGAACCAGGGCGGCCGGTAGCACCATACGCCAGGCCCGGTGCCGCGATGCGGGCATGAGCCTGGTGAACAGGATGACAAAGCCGATGGTCGCATTTAAAGCGGCCATGGCCAGTATCCCTTTCTGGATACCCAGCCAATTGAGCAGCACAAGACCGGGAAGCAGTGCCCCTACGACGTTTCCAAGCGTATTGACGGCATAAATCCGCCCCACGGTAGAGCCTGTTTGTCGCGGGCTACGCACACCGATCTGACCCACCAATGGAAAAGTCGCCCCGATAAGTATGGCCGGTATCAGCATCAGTGCGAACGACGGCAAGAAGCGGACCAGCAAGGTCGTGTAAGCCTGATTGTAGTCCTTCACGAGGAAATTCGTCAGTGTCTGTAGGTCACCGAAGGCAAACAACAACGGCAGCGCCAACGCTGAGGCAACGCCAAGAAAAACCTGGATCCAGCCAAACAGTGCACAACGGTCCCTGACCCGGATGATCAGGAACCTGACCAGGTATCCCCCCAACGCGATACCGGTCAGGAATGCACTCAGCATCGTTGTCAGCGCATAAGTGGAATTACCGAGGATGAATACCAGCGACCGTGTCCAGTAAATCTCGTATGCAAACGATGTAAATCCGGAAATCCCCAAACCCAGAATTACCAGCTTGATCATGCCTGGGCCCGGCGGATTAATCCCGGGCGGGACCACTGCATCAGTTTCACCGCTGGTTTGGAAACTGCCAGTTTGCTCCACGACATGACGTGACAGTAACCAGGCCACGCCACCGATAAGCAGGTTACCCACAACCGCCATGTACACCGGGACATGGATCCCGAATTTGCCAATCAGGAAGAAACCCGTCAGCAGGACGCCGGTCACGGCTCCAAAAGTGTTGATGGAATACAGCGTGCTCAACTTGACGCCAATGACCGAACGCTGCCTGGCCAGGAAACGGGTGAGCACCGGTAGTGTTGCCCCCATGAACACCGTGGGTACCATGACCAGCACAAAGGCCAGCATGAAGCGAACGATACTATAGAGTAAGGCCGAAGACTCAAAGAAATTGAACAGCGCCAGGTTGACCGGCTCGAATTGACCCAACAAGCTGTGTGAAATGAATGCGGCTACCGCGATGCCAACTTCGAGCAAGGCATACAACCGAAAACAATTCGGGCTCCTGTCGGCAACCTTGCCAAACCACCATGCCCCGACAGCCATACCGCACATAAAGGCAGACAGTACCGTACCCACTGCCAGGGCCGTGGATCCGAATACATGAATCATCATGCGTGACCAGACCACCTGGTAAACCAACGCCACAGCGCCGGAAATATAGAAAAGCAGTAAAATGAACGATAGCGGAGTTGTTTTTGTTTTTGGCGTATTCATGAACGGCGGATTTTAACCCGTTACAAGTAATTGCAGCCAGTATTCATTAAAATATTCCGGCGATACCAATATTTGAGAGCAAACATGTTATTTTCATCACGATGTATGCCTGATGAACTGTACAGAACCACACACGGACATAAAAATATGATCAATCTAAAAAAACTTTTCATCCTGCTGGCCCTGGCCGGCTTGATTTCCTGTGGTGATAGCGGCACACAAACTACGACATCACAACCACAACCCACATCTGCAGGTACGACCGATACTGCCGAGGCAATTGAACAACTGAATACAATAATCAAGAATAACCCCAATGATTTCAATGCATTGAAAAATCTTGGAAAGCTGTATTTTGGATCATCTCAATTCATGGAAGCCGTCCAGACATTCGACCGGGCGCTCGCCGTTGACCCAATGTGCGCAGATTGCCTGAATGACAGGGGGCTTGCGCTGTATTACATGGGTGATGGGCAATCGGCCATTGAATCATTCGACCGTGCCGTCACTGTGGACCCCGGGTTCGCCCGCGCATGGCTCAGCAAAGGGTTTGTACTGGTAGCCATGGGCAGGAACGAGGAAGCCATTGAGCCGCTTAACAAGGTCAAGGAACTCGACACCGAGGGCACCCTGGCCTGGGAGGCCGATAAATTCCTGAACATGATTGCCGAAAGCAAAACCCAGTAACAAACCAACCCCTGTAGGAGCAACGCTCGAGTCGCGATTGATTCAATTTTGCACAAGGTATGGATAATCGCGACGCGAGCGTCGCTCCTACATCTGGCGGTATTATTTGTGGTGCTGTCATGCGAATGTCCGAGTTAGTCAAGACGCGCTCGCGTAAAGTATTTATCATTCTTTTCAGGTTCAGCCCGCATAGAGTCTTTTAGATGCTGACCTACATCAATCAATACGTAAATGCCGGGTTGATTCGTTAGTTAAGTTGCTGAATCAATGGTATTATGCCACTAGTTTGAAAAGGGTTTGTTGTAATTACCTATGATAAATTTTTCCCGCTTCAGAATTGGAATAATAACCGCCAGCCTGCTGGTTGCTGCGATGGTCTTGGCGCCGGTTGCAGTCGCCGCACCTAAAGGCGTCAGCAAAAGCGACCTGAACAAAGACGGGGTCGTTGATTATAGCGATCTTGTCCTTTTCAGTTCCTCGTATCTCGAACAGGATGTCACAACAATCGATTGGTGTGCATTTGTTGAAGCCACAGAGCTTGAAGACCCTCTCTATGGCAGGGATCCTTCATATTACACAAAGAACTTCAGCGAATTGCTGGCATTCACATATGATTATTTTGGTTGCGGTGAGCGCAGCGACGTCAATGCGGACGGCCGCTTGAATGCCAGGGATCTGATGGCGTTCAGTGAACTATATGCGGGCGTGCACTTTCTGCTGGTGGACTGGTGTGTGTTCCTGGAAAGTGTATTGAACGGTGAAGATCAGTACGGCCAACCTGCCAGCTATTACCTCAACAACTACGGGGCGCTGATTCTCTACATCCAGGATGAATATTCTTGCGGGGCCGAGCCGCCTGTCAGTGCGTTGTCGCTAAAGAATAATCCCAAGTTCCTTACCCGCATGGCAGTCTCACGCAATCTCAGCGGTGATTATTACGTGACCGATCCCAAGGTCGGGTCTGTCTTCATCTACGATTCAAACCTGGTTTTGAGCAAGGAAATCAAAGACCTGAAAAAACCACTTGGTATTGGGGTCAATTCTGCAGGTCATATTCTTGTCGGCAGTGATAAAAAGAATAACGTTGAAGTTTACAACCCCGAAAACGGCACACTGCTCACCAGCTTCGGTGAGACAGAGATTGAAACACCGTCATCGATCATGGTGGATTCGGCGGATAACGTTTACGTGACCGATTCCGGCAGTAACACGATTTATGTTTACGACAGCAGTTACCAGTTAATTAAGAATATTGGCGAGCCCGGCAAGGATCCACACCAGCTACGCGGGCCGTCCAATGCCATCCTGTCAGCAGACGAAACCGAACTGTTTGTATTGGACCGTCTTAACCAGCGGATCCAGGTGTTCGATCTTGACGGTGAGTGGCTGAGAAGCATTACCTTTGAAGGCACCGAAGGTGAAAACTGCAACTGGTTTACAGGTGTATGTGAGACTCCAGGCGCTCCAGCCTTCACCAGGATACAGGCCATGGATTTTGACGCTACCGGCAGGCTGCATGTACTGGACATGTTTCATGCCGTGGTATCTATTTTTGACCCCGTAAGCGGAGAGTTCCTGGGTGGTTATGGTGACTATGGCCTGGAAAGCGGACAACTCAAATCCCCCGGAAGTTTGCTGGTCGAAGGTGCCCAGGCACTGATAGCAGACGGCGGCAAGAACACAATTGAGGTGCTGGTTGTTCCCTGAACGGGAACACAGTGAACTAAACGATGATGAATAGAAAATCCATAAACACCACATTCGGTTTAATGTTCGCCTCGGTAGCCGGCAGATACGGTACAAGCCACCCACTTGTGGAATCCGGACACGGTCACGGCCGACCGATCCGCCAGGGATGGATTCGCGGCCGGAGTTGGCTGGGCACCTTGTTCCTGTTGGCAACGACCACGACCCTTGTCACCCTGGCGCCGGAGGTGAGTGCATACGAGTTGTACTCAGGGAGCGATAGAGACACCACAACGGGAAGCTGCGCCAATTGCCACGGCGAATTCAACGGCCCCGACTACATCTCTTTGATGGACAGTTCGAATTGGAATGCCAACCTCATGGCTGGCCATACCGATAGTGTGATGGGTGCTTCCGATTGCAATGTCTGCCACGGGAGCGGTAAAAAAGCAGGAAACACCTTTCTTAACACTTCCAGCGGGGGGGTAGGGCTTCCTGCAATTGGCTGCGTTGGCTGCCATGGCCGTGCCGAAGACGATGTTCCATGTAATCCGGAGCCTGCAGGGAGCGGCACCGGCGCCGGCCTGCGCCAACTGCACTTCAATGCCAACCTTGGGGGGTTTACAGACGAAAATAGTAATCCCATCACCACTCAAATCTGTGCCGACTGCCACGCGGATGCGAATCCGGCAAGTTACACACCGGTCGGTGAAAATGTATTGCCACCCTATTATCCGCTCGTCGACGTTTCACCGGTTGACGGTGTCGACGACAACTTTCCATTGAAACCTATCGATTCCTGCAATGGGGCCCCTGCTCCCCACAACGAGAACAAGTTTGGTGCTTTTGGCCTGGATCATGACGGTGATGGTCTGGTCGATTCCAACGACCCTGACTGTGCGGGTAACATCCCGCCGGTGGCGAATGACGATTCCGATACGGTGGCCGAGGGCGGTTCGGTGCCGATCGACGTGGTGGCGAACGACACCGATGCCGATGGCACGGTGGATGCCACCACGGTAACCATCGTCACGGATGTGACCAACGGCTCGACCGCGGTCAACCCGACCACCGGCGTGGTGACCTACACGCACGACGGTTCTGAGACAACCAGTGACAGCTTCACCTACACGGTGCAGGACAACAACGGCGCGACCAGTAACACCGCCACGGTGAGCATCACGGTGACGCCGGTCAACGATCCTCCAGTGGCGAACGACGATTCCGACACGGTGGCCGAGGGCGGTTCGGTGCCGATCGACGTGCTGGCCAACGACACCGATGCCGACGGCACGGTGGATGCCACCACGGTTACCATCGTCACGGATGTGACCAACGGTTCGACCGCGGTCAACCCGACCACCGGCGTGGTGACCTACACGCACGACGGTTCTGAGACAACCAGTGACAGCTTCACCTACACGGTGCAGGACAACCTGGGCGCAACCAGCAACACCGCCACGGTGACCATCACGGTGACACCGGTCAACGATCCGCCGGTGGCCAACGATGACTCCGATACGGTGGCCGAGGGCGACAGCGTGGTGATCGCCGTGCTGGCCAACGACACCGATGCCGACGGCACGCTCAACCCTGCGACGGTGAGTGCCACGAACGGAACCAACGGCACAACATCTGTCAATACCTCGACGGGTGAAGTGACCTACACCCACGACGGTTCCGAGACCACCAGCGACAGCTTCACCTACACGGTCCAGGACAACAACGGCGCGACCAGCAACATCGCCACGGTGAGCATCACGGTAACGCCGGTAAACGATCCGCCGGTGGCCAACGATGACTCCGATACGGTAGCCGAGGGTAACAGCGTGGTGATCGCCGTGCTGGCCAACGACACCGATGCCGATGGCACGGTGGATGCCACCACGGTAACCATCGTCACGGATGTGACCAACGGCTCGACCGTGGTCAACCCGACCAATGGAGTGGTGACCTACACCCACGACGGTTCGGCAACCACCAGCGACAGCTTCACCTACACGGTCCAGGACAACAACGGCGCGACCAGCAATACCGCCACCGTCAACATCACGGTGACGGAAGCGAACGATCCACCGGTGGCCAATGACGATTCCGACACGGTGGCCGAGGGCGGTTCAGTGCCGATCGATGTGCTGGCGAATGACACCGATGCCGACGGCACGGTGGATGCCACCACGGTGACCATTGTCACGGATGTGACCAACGGCAGCACCTCGGTCAACCCGACCACCGGCGTGGTCACCTACACGCACGACGGCTCGGAGACACTGAGCGACAGCTTCACCTACACGGTCCAGGATAACAACGGCGCGACCAGCAATACCGCCACGGTGACCATCACGGTGACGCCGGTCAACGATCCGCCGGTGGCCAACGATGACTCCGACACAGTTGCCGAGGGCGACAGCGTGGTGATCGCCGTACTGGCCAATGATACCGATGCGGACGGCACGCTCAACCCTGCGACGGTGAGTGCCACGAACGGAACCAACGGCACGACATCCGTCAATACGTCGACGGGTGAGGTGACCTACACACATGACGGTTCGGCGACCACCAGCGACAGTTTCACCTACACGGTGCAGGACAACCTGGGCGCGACCAGCAACACCGCCACGGTCAATATCACGGTGACGCCGGTCAACGATCCGCCGGTGGCGAACGATGATTCCGACACAGTTGCCGAGGGCGACAGCGTAGATATTGATGTCGTGGCGAACGACACCGATGTCGACGGCACGGTGGATGCCACCACGGTAACCAT
>CALBDB010000126.1 GCA_937927755.1 uncultured Lysobacterales bacterium | reverse complement strand
AAACCGCCATTGGTTATCACTTCATCACCCTTACTCAGCTGGGACACCATTTGCTTGTGTTCTTTCGACCGTTTCATCTGGGGACGGATCAGCATGAAATAAAAAACTGCAAAAATGACAATCAGCGGAAGAAAACTCATCAGGCCACCCTGTGTAGCAGCGTCCTGGGCATATGCATTCGAAATAAAGAAGTCCATGTTTATTCTCTTATTAATTTCTTGGGGTTACCCCAATTTTATGTCGGGTTTCGATCGTTACCAATCTAAGTGGGGTCCATGTTTCTGTTTTCAAACGGACCGGCCGCTACCAAGCCGACAATTATAATCCAAGCAGAAATATAAAACCGCCGTTTTTATCGTAATTTGGCCAAGGCCTGTTATCAATTACCCTGGTCAACTCCGGCGGAGTATAAATCCAGGAACTGCTTTGCATACCCGGACAACGCCCCCTCTTCGATGGCGTTTCTCAAGCCTGCCATCAATTGCTGGTAGAAGTACAGGTTGTGGACCGTGGCCAGGTGGGGACCCAGCATTTCCTTGCAGCGGTCGAGATGTTTCAGATAGGCGCGCGAGTAGTTCTGACATGTATAACAGCCGCATTCCGGGTCAATGGGCGCTGTATCCATCCCGAATCGCGCGTTTCTGATTTTCAACACGCCACGGCGGGTAAAGTAATACCCGTTACGGGCATTGCGGGTTGGCATGACGCAATCGAACATGTCCACACCATGAAGAACAGCAGCGATGATATCCTGCGGACGCCCCACGCCCATCAGGTAGCGGGGTTTATCTTGCGGCAGGTGAGGCAGTGTATAACCGAGGACGTCCTCCCTTTCCTGTTCCGGTTCACCGACAGAAAGTCCGCCAATCGCATAGCCGTCAAAACCGATATCCACCAGGGCCCGGGCTGATTTCTGGCGCAAACCCTCGTACATACCGCCCTGGACGATACCAAACAAGGCCGAAGCGCTGTCCCCATGGGCATCCTTGCAACGTGCAGCCCAGCGCATCGACAGTTCCATGGAATCAGATGCCTGTTGCTCTGTTGCCGGGTATGGCGTGCATTCATCAAAGCACATGACAATATCCGAACCGAGCGCCGCCTGAACCGCCATTGACTCTTCTGGCCCCAGAAACACTTTGGCACCGTCAACCGGTGAAGCAAAAGTAACGCCTTTTTCTGTAATCTTGCGCCGTTCTGACAGGCTCCAGACCTGGAATCCGCCGGAATCGGTCAATATCGGGCGCTTCCATTGCATGAACTCATGCAATCCACCATGTGCTTTTATTACTTCGGTGCCGGGACGCAGCATGAGGTGGAAGGTGTTTCCCAGGATTATCTCCGCACCGGTATCGCGAACCGCCTTGGGGGTCATGGCTTTGACCGTGCCGTAGGTACCCACCGGCATGAAGGCAGGTGTCTCTATGGTTCCGCGCTCGAAAGCTAATTGCCCACGGCGGGCGTTACCATCGGTATTCAGGAGTTCAAATTGCATAAAATTCAGAGACTGTGATGCTGGGTGGGCGAGTATTTTGCCATTCGGACCTTGATATTGCACCTACTGCTGTCGTCATGATGCAAAGGCCGTGCGGCGCTGGGCCGGGGGTTACTCCCGGACCACGCCGTGAACCCATCCATGGGGGCTCGGTCGCGACATCCTTGTCGCTCACGGTTCCGGGAGCAATCCCCCGACCCATCACTGAAAAACGCCCGTTAAAGCATGCACCGGTTATGAAAGAGTGTGCGCATCTGGTTGGCATCCTGTAAAGCCGAGGGTGTGTAGTACCTTCCTTCAGGACCTTATGAAACATGGATGTTTCATAAGAGCCCCCACGGACGGGTTCACGGCGTGTCCTGAAGGAAGGTACTACATGGCCTTGGCGACGACGGAGTACCCAATCGTGGCCTATGAAATCAACATCGCATCACCGTAACTGAAAAACCGGTAACGTTCTTCAACGGCGTGCTTATAGGCTGCCAGAGTTTGCGAATGACCGGCAAATGCGCTGACCAGCATCAAGAGGGTAGATTCCGGCAGATGGAAATTTGTGATCATTGCGTCTACCACCTGGAATTTATAAGGCGGGTAAATGAATATCCGGCTATCACCACAGAAGGGTTTCAGGACGCCATCCTGCGCTGCGGTCTCGAGGCTGCGGACTGCGGTGGTCCCAACGGCAATGACACGTCCCCCGCGTGCCCTGGTGGCAGCGATGGCGTCACAGGCGGCTTGAGACACATCCAGCCATTCGGCATGCATCTCGTGCTCTTCGATGTCATCAACCCGCACCGGCTGAAAGGTCCCTGCCCCTACGTGCAATGTCACTGTTGTTGATTCAACACCTGCCTCTTTTATTTGCTGCAACAATAGCTGGTCAAAGTGCAGGCCTGCTGTTGGTGCCGCGACTGCGCCCGGTGTTTCTGCGAACACGGTCTGGTATCGCCGGCGGTCGTATTCTGTATCTTCACGCGTGATGTAGGGGGGCAACGGCATATGGCCCAGATTTTTCAAAATTACCATCAGGTCGGCCTCAACCGAGCGCAGATGGAAGAACCCGCCGTCTCGCCCCAAGACCTGTAAGGCGCTTCCGTCTTCGAGGATCAGCGTACCACCCGGTTTCGGGCTTTTGCTGGCGCGAACCTGGGCCATGCATTCCTGCTTGCCCAATATGCGTTCGACCAGTATTTCTATCTTGCCACCGCTTGCCTTGATGCCGAAAAGCCGGGCTGGGATGACTTCCGTGTTATTGAACACCAGCAGGTCGCCGGGATTGAGCAGGGTAGCAAGGTCGCTGAAGTACCGGTCATCCAAAGTTCCGGAGCGCCGACCAAAACACAACAGGCGGCTGGCGCTGCGCTCATCAAGTGGCGTCTGCGCAATCAGCCCGGGTGGCAAATCATAATGAAAGTCTGTGCGCTTCATGAATCTTTTGGTTTTGGGAAAGGGGTCAATTGACCCCTTTCCCAAAACCAAAAGATTCA
>CALBDB010000125.1 GCA_937927755.1 uncultured Lysobacterales bacterium | reverse complement strand
GGATCATCACGTTGCGCATTGCCTTCGTGGTATTCGGTGATGCGCTTGTCCGACCAAAGCGTGTAATCCGGCTCGGGCGCGTAACTGGCCCCGCTACTGGCAGCTTGTTCGGCAGGTGCTGATGTGAAGGCCATGGCCTGTTCAAAAGCGCGGATATCTGACCAGCCCTGGTACTCACCCCAACCCTTTATCAAAAGGAATGAAGCGAGCAGGACAACTCCCGTCGCCAGAAAGCCTGACTCCAGGAAACGCAATAATGATTTGCGGTTTTTTCTACTCAATAGTCCCATCACCTACTGAATCAAATGGGGGCACTAACCCATGAGTTAGCACCCATACAGCCATTCTCTACAGTTTTTTCGCATTTCGCAACTTTAATGTACCCGAGGGGAACCACATACGCGGTCATATTCTTGCTCATTCCTTACTTTTTGCCAGAATCTCTCCACGTGTTGCAATCCCTGCATTATCCGGGTATTTACGCAAAACCAACGCGGCCAGCAGGTAAAGTAATATCGCCAGGAATACCACGAAGACAAATCCAAGATGGATCGCAACCAGCGTTGCCAGGATGGCGCTGACCACCGAGGCGCAGCCGTTGATACCCCAGGCCCAGGGAATCCAGGACGGCAGTCTTTCAGAGACAATCCCGAGGCCCATCGGAAAAGGCATACCCATCAGGAACGCCAACGGTGCGATCACCAGTGCCGATAAGGGTATTTTGAATCCACCCGGTAGTTGCACCAGAAATTCAAATAAGCCGGGCAAGAACAGGATATACAGCAAGGAAAGTGTACAGATTCCCCCAACGACCCCCGGCAGCGAGACATGTTTACGCCAACGCGCCGACACCAGGCTTCCCAGACCCGCGAATACCAGGAAGGCGCAAAGCACGACTGACACTGCATACAACGGGTGGTGCAAAAACAGGATGAACTTCTGGATAAATGCAATCTCGACAAACATGAACGCCGTACCGATAGCAGCGAAATAGGCCATGATGCGCCAATGCAAGCCGGGTACGCGTGGTCCACTTTTCCGGCGCAGCCAAAGGGGAAGAAGTACCAGCAGAAAACTGGCAAGCAGCGCTGTCAGCAGGGTGGCTATCAGGACCAGGTAGCCCCACTCGAGCAGGGGCATACCGCCCTGCTCCCTGAGTGAAAGTAATTCCGGCAGGGTCCTTAGCTTCAGAAAATGGGAGAAATAGGGCCGGTCATCGGTGGCCGGCCGGATGTTGAATTTATAGTCATCCATGAATGCAGCACGGTCCGGTTTCAACAAGCGCATAGCGGCGTCAAAATACCAGGCGGCCGGTAGTTGGTTATAGCGATTGGCCTCACCATTTGTAATGCCCGGGAAATACACAAGGTCAAACCAGCGCTGTTGGCAGAATGTTTTTATACTTTCAATTGCCGGGGCACTTAGTGGTTCGTTTTTGACCAGCAAGGTAGTGGTATTCCAACTCCTGATCATTGCCAGGTATCGGCCCGGATCGGCTATACCCTGTTGCTCCAGCGCTTCGATTGCCGTGGCAAAGATTTTCAGCCCGTCGCGCGGTGGTGAGCGTGTCCAGCGGGTAATGCTGAGGATGCCGCCTGGCTTAAGGCGTTGCAGGTACGCGGCAAAGGCTTCTGCCGTGTACAGGTAGTTTTCGCTGAGCGCATAAAGGCCGGCGGATGACGCACCGAAAGAATCCAGTAATGCGACCTGCACGAGGTCATAGGCGGCACTGCTCCCGGCCACGTAACCCCTGGCCTCTGCCTTGTGAACCGTGACCCCGGGCAAGCGGTAAATCGCACCGGTGAAATCCGCAAATTCTTCATTTACCAACTCCACGAACTGCGGGTTGAGTTCCACGGCATGCACGTGGCTTGGCTCGTGGTAGAGGGATTGCAACACATCCGCGCCGCCGCCAGCACCCAGCACCAGTACCGCGGGTTTATCCAAAAGGTGATATGGCAGGGCCGATGACTGGTAATCCAGATAGGCGAGTTTGTCCAAATCACCGTCAAAGCGGGTCAAAACCCCCAGCGAATCTGCATCGGTAAAGACTGCTAGTTGTACAGGAATGGAACCGGGTGCGTTCAGGCTCAGGCCGGGTGTATGACGGAATGGTATCGATGGACTTCTGATCGTGGTCAACTGGCCCAGGGGGCTGGAACGCTGGTCTACCTGCTCTGCGTTGAGCACCCGCAAAGCCTGGCTCAGACCCTTAAACTGGGAAATCTGAAGCGAGAACCCGGCCACGGGTGATGCCATGATAACCGCAGCCAGGACCAGGATCAGCACCGACCAGTGAGGCTGTACCCTGCATTCCCAACAGGCCACCGCCGCTGACAACAGCCCGAGCGCACCGACCGCCTGCAATGCCGTCGCTGGTGGAACGATAAACAGCAGACCGATAATGGCCGCCGCGCCGCAACCCGCCCCCAGCAGGTCAAAACAATACACCCTGTGCAACTGCGCGCTATAGTTCGAAAAAGCCAGGCAGATACAATTGGCCGCGCAAAAAAACGGGATAAACAACAGCAGGAAAATCAACATCAACCAAAAGGGCTGCTGCGGGTCCCACAGTACCTCCAGGGCATTGAATGGAACTGCCTGTGCCAGTAGAAAACACAGCACGGCCGTAACACCGAACATCACGGCGTTAAAGAGGTAAGCCTCAAAAAAGCGGCCTTCAAGCTTACGCTGGAACAAGGCCAGGAATGTTCCGCTGGCACCGTAGCCCAATAAGGCCAGGCTGATCATCATGTAGGCAAAATGGTGCCACTGGATAATCGAAAACAGCCGCATCAACAGGATTTCATAAGCCAGCGCTGCCGCTGAAATCAGGGCGATGGAAAACAGCGGCGGCTTGAGCGCAACGCCGGTTTGCATGGAATTAGTGCTCGCCTGTAAAGGGCACAAACCTGACCGGCAAAACCTGTTGGCTATGAATCTCGCCAGCGGCCGTTTTCCGCAGCAGGCTCAGCTGTTGCACCTGGAAGGCAGGCCCAACGGGTATGATCATCACACCACCGGGCTTGAGCTGGCTCACCAGCGGCGGCGGGATATGGCTGCTGGCTGCGGTGACGATAATCGCATCAAAGGGCGCGTGCTCCTCCCAACCATAATAGCCATCGGCGTTTTTCACCTCGATATTCGAAAAACCGAGCCTTTTCAGACGTGCTGAAGCCGACTCAGCCAACTGCGGGATAATTTCGATGGAATAAACCTGGCTTACCAGCCGGGATAGCACCGCTGCCTGGTAACCCGAGCCGGTGCCGATTTCCAGTGCAACGTCACCCGGCTCAGGATCCAGCAGATCCGTCATCAGGGCAACGATATAAGGCTGGGAAATGGTCTGGCCATAACCAATGGGCAGTGGCCGGTTCTTGTACGCCTGGGATTGCAAATCAGCCGGAACAAAGCGATGCCGCCCCACCAGCCCCATAACCCGCATAACCCGGTCATCCAGCGAGCTCTTGCCAATATAAGTGCGCGTATTGATTACATCCTGGCTGATCTCTTCGACCAGGCGCTGCCGCTGTTGCTGGTAATCACCGGTGGGCTGGGCCCAGGAAACAGCACAAACAAACCCCAGCACGCCAAGGAAAAATCCACGGCCAAGGACAACGCTTAACCTGTCAAGACAACTCATCCCGATCACCCATAAGGGCCGTTCAGCAATAATATATTAGCACCACAAGCCATCCCCTGCCCCCCCTCTGTAGGAGCGATCGTCGCAGCTGGTCGCGATGCCCTTTTGAAGGAAGGCTGTCTTACCACGATATCGCGACCGGCTGCGCCGATCGCTCCTACATGTGTTTCCCCAGCTCCAAAAAAGTCTACAATTACGTAAGCGTCATTCCACCCGGGGGTTTTGCAGTGCGCACATTCGGAGAAATCAAAAACATCGCCGTAGGCACCGAGTTCCCCAGCCGTGCCGCGCTCGCAGCCTCCGGCATCCACAAGCCGACCCAGGCCGGCATTAGCGGCTCAACCACCGCAGGCGCCGACTCCATCGTGGTCTCAGGCGGCTACGAGGACGACGAGGATTACGGCGACTACATCATCTACGGCGGCCAGGTCACCGCCGATCCAAACACAAAACGCCAGATCGCCGATGCCGAGCTGGACAGGGGTAACCTCGCCCTGGTCGTCAGTTACAACAAGGGCCTGCCCGTGCGCGTCACCCGGGGCCTGGGCTCCACCAAGCAACGCACCTATCGCTACGACGGCCTCTACCAGGTCGAAAGATGGTGGGCGGACCGGGGCAAATCCGGCTACAGAATTTACTGTTTTGCCCTCAGAAAAATCGACGACAAACCCATCCTGACACCCGCAGGCGAACTGCCCTTGCCATTCAACCAGGAGCCCGAGCGGGTCAAGTCCTACACCACCCGAATAGTCAGGGATACGCTGGTCTCAGAACGCGTAAAGAAAAAACACGATTACACCTGCCAGGCCTGCTCAACCCGAATAGAAAGACTCGGCGGCGCCTACGCAGAAGCAGCCCATATCAAACCGCTCGGCCGCCCCCACAACGGTCCCGACAAGGCCAACAACATCCTGTGCCTGTGCCCCAATTGCCGTGTGCTGTTCGACAGCTGGGCATTCACCATCGAAGACGACGGCAAGCTGCTGGGCGCAGTGAAAGGCATCCTAAACGAAATCGAAACCCACAAAATAAACCGCGACTACCTGGCCTACCACCGCCGCCTCTACAACGAAGCCAACCTGTAGGAGCGATCAAATAACCGCCACCAACACGTAAACCGCCATAACAATAACCACCATCGACCCAACCGTATAAAGCGTCGCACGCACCTCGTGAGTCTGCTTGGTAGCATAAGCAACCGAATGCGCAAGCCGGGAAAGCACAAACCCGTACATCAAAATCTTCGCCAGCAGCAAAGATGGCCCGGCAGCAACAAACAATAAACCACAAGCCAAAAACGCCGGTATATTCTCAAGATCATTACGATGCATACGTCGCGAGCGATCTACATAATCATTGATTTCGAGTTGATCGGGGCGCGGATTCTTATTAATCAATCCCACCTGCAAATCTTCAGGGCTCGCCAGGCCGGAGTCGCTTTTGAGCATTCTGTAAACCGTCATCCAGCCCTGCCCCATGATTTTCAGGATCATGATGGCGGCCGCAATCATATAGGTAACAAACACGGGGTTGTCCGTAGTTAACAGCATCATCATCGTTCCTTTTTTACCAGGGTCAGGGGTGAAAGATCAGGAGTGTGTTACTTACTTCAGTATATGCAGGATTCCGAAGCACTGCTGTTTATAAAAGAAAAACGCGAGCTTGTAGGAGCGATCGGCGAAGCTGGTCGCGATATCGCCGCGAGACGCGCCTCCTACAGAAGAGCATCGCGACCGGCTTTGCCGATCGCTCCTACGGCCTGGCATGACTTTTCCCACTGTGCATGGCCTGATCCCTGGGCTAGTTTGTGCACGAACTTCAAGGAACCTGCCCAACAATGAATAAATTTAGCACGATCACATCGACCATCTTACTGAGCCTGGTATTTACAACTGCAGCCGCCCAGGACTGGGTGGATGAGAGCAATGAATACACCACGGTGGTTTTGAAAGCCCAGTCTCAGTTCCAGCCGGAAGGCGCCACCAGCCTCGGCCTGACCGAATTTGACGACTCCGTCATGGACCTGGGACCGGACCTGTTTGCCCGCAGCACCGCGGTGGACCGGCAACTGGTTGAGCAAACCCATGAGTGGCTGCGCACCACCGAGAACCCCAAGGTCATCCAGGATCTGAATATCCTGCAACAGGCCCTGGAAGACGGCATTCACTCAGCAACGCTGCAACACGATCACATGCTGCCGTATTACAACCTGTCACAAACCATGTTCTTTGGTTTCCGTGCACTGCTGGACCCGCGCGCCGAGGCCAGCCGCTACCCGGCGGCACTGACACGTCTGGCAAAGTACACCGGCAAAACCGAAGGGTTCACCCCGATCACCGAGCTGGCAAAACAGCGCACGTCAGAGCGCTTTGCCGAAGCGGGCCTGCTGGGGCCGTATAAAGGCGAACTGGAACGTGATTTAAACAATGTGGTGCGTTTTGCCGGCGGCCTGAAGCAGATATTCGAAGCATCCGGGCTGGAAGGCTACCAGGAGGACCTGGATGTACTGCTGGCACAACTGGATGACTATGCTGAATGGTTGAAGGCAGAAATCGTACCGCGCGCAAGACAAGACCACCGTCTGCCACCGGAACTCTACGCCGACAACCTCAAGAACTTCGGTGTGCGCGAAGACCCTGAAACCCTGATCCGCGACGCCCAGTTCGGCTTCCAGGAAATCAAGTCGCAGATGCGCTCAATCGCACGCCAGATCGCCGAAAAACGCGGCTGGGAAAACGGCGAGCTGATGCACGTCATGGCGGAACTGAAGAAAGAACAGATCCCGCAGGACAAGATCATGGAAGTTTATATGTCCCGGCTGGCGGCCATCGAAGAGATGATCCGCAAGCACGACATCATCACCCTGCCCGAGCGCAATGCCAACATAAGGCTGGCGACCGAAGCGGAATCAGCCAGTATCCCGGCACCCTTCATGAGCCCACCGCAACTGGTCGGCAATACCGGCCAATATGGTGAGTTTGTGCTGGTGCAAAACAACCCGGCACTGGAGGGCGAAGACAGCCAGATGGATGACTGGAGCCACGAATCCGTCACCTGGGCGCTGACCGTACACGAAGCCCGGCCCGGCCACGAAATGCAATTTGCCGCACTGGTAGAAAACGGCACCTCGCTGGCCCGCTCCACCTATGCCTTCAACAGTGCAAACGTGGAAGGCTGGGGCCTGTACTCGGAAGCCATCATGATGGAGCACCTGCCGCTCGAAGGCCAGTTGTTCACCCTGTTGGCCAGGCTGCAAAGAGCCGGCCGCATGTTCATGGATCCAATGGTCAACCTGGGCTTGCTGGCACCCGAAGACGCGGTCGATTTCATGATAAACCAGATCGGGCTTTCGAAAGCGATGGCCAGCTCAGAAGCTGACCGCTACGCCTTCCTGGCACCCGGACAGGCGACATCCTACTACTACGGCTACCGCAACCTCGAGCGTTTACGCACCGAGGTAGAGATGGCCCTCGGCGACCGGTTCAACCAGCGGAAATACCATGACTTCGTGCTAAAGCAAGGCCTGCTGCCACCCGATTTGCTGCGCCAGGCCGTGTTGCAGGATTTTGTGCCGGCACAGTAAAAACCTGATTCGGGTTTAGGGCGACCGGGAATTGAACCCCGGTCACCCGCTGGCACCCTTTTGTAGGAGCCATCGGCGCAGCTGGTATTTATTTTTTGGTGCACTATATTTGGTCAGTAATGAAGAAGGTGTAAAAGGGCCCTGATCCCTTCTCCGGATGAAAAGAATTTTCCTGAAAAGTCTGAAAATCCTAGCGGGTGCATTGCTCGTGGCAGCCCTGTGGTTTTTCGCCGGTGTCTTTTGGCCACTGGCAACACCCGTGGCAAAACAGGCGTCCGAGAAATTGCTCATACGCAATGCCATTGTGGTGGATGTAACTGAAGGCAGGTTAAGACCAGGCCAGGACATACTGGTAGAGAATGGTGAAATCCTCGCGCTGGGCAAAGACCTGGTCTCCGATGGAGCCAGGCTAGTGGAGGCGAATGGGCAGTATGTGATTCCAGGCATGTTCGATATGCATGTTCACAGCATCAAGATGTCACCGGCACTGACCCATCCCTTATTTATAGCTGCCGGCGTCACCGCGGTGCGCGACATGGGTGGCTGTATGGGCATCGCCGATGCCTGGGTGGCCTGTGCCGATGAAAAAAAGGCATGGGATCGAGCGGTGCGCGAGTCCCGCATGGCAGGCCCGCGCTTCGACCAGGTCACCAGCCTGGCCATCAACGGTGGTCAGGAGATTCCCGGCAGTCTTGACCAAGCACTGGGAGCGCCTGATCCCACGGGGGCACGCTCAAGAGTTGAGTTTGACCATGCGCGTAACATCGACTTTCTGAAGCCCTACACCCGCCTGCCCCGCGACAGTTATTTCGCGCTGGCTAAAGCCGCCCGTGCCAACGGGATGTACCTGGCCGGCCATCAACCCCTTGCAGTCACTGGCCTGGAAGCGGTCGAGGCCGGACAGCGCAGCATTGAGCACGCATTTGTCTTTGCCTGGGAATGTTATCCAGGCATGGCAGCAGTAAGAGAGACCGGAGACCCGCGTAAGGCTTACACAAACGAAACCAGGACGGCCATGATTGCCGAGCACGATGAGGGCTTATGCACCGCCCTCCACCAGGCGATGGCCGATGCCGGCACTGCTTATGTGCCAACCCACACCACCCGGAAACTGGATGCGTTTGCAAGCGATGATGTATATCGCAACGACCCCAGGCTTAAATCCATACCCGGGCCTTTGAGGCAATTATGGCTGCAGGACGCCGACTCAATGGCGCAAAGGGCTGGTGAAAATGGTCAATCAAGCTACCAGGCGTTTTACCGTTTCGGGCTGGCCCAGACCGGCATCGCGCACGCTGCCGGTGTCACGGTGCTTGCCGGTACGGACGCCCCGGACAGCTTTGTCTTCCCCGGCACCGGGTTGCACGATGAACTGGAGCACCTTGTCG
>CALBDB010000124.1 GCA_937927755.1 uncultured Lysobacterales bacterium | reverse complement strand
GAACATTACCCTGTACGCAGAAATTAACATGTCGCAATATAGAAAACAAAGGAGAACCAAAATGAAACTGAAAGTAACGGGGCTGAAAACCTTACTGCAGGTAACTGCGGTAGTTTCGATTGTCGGGGTCTGTTCAACTGCGCAGGCTCAAGCAACAGTCGTCAATCTGCAGGTGAATGCCAGTCAAACCAAGCTGGAAATTACAACGCGTGGCAACTGTTCCTCCAATAATACCAATGGCTGTTTGCAGGCAACTGGAAATGCGCTGTTTAACTTCGTATTGACTGGAAACAAGGCTTGCTCCGCGGGTGGAAATTGGAAACTGGACAATGTCACACTGGGTATGTCAGAGGGAAGCAAAGGAAATATCACTGCGAAAGCTGCGGCCGATTTTTATGCAAACCAGTCAACTGGTGTCGTGACACCTGACAGCAGTAATGACAACCATATACAGATTAAGGATGACAATACCGCTGTATACGAAGTCTTTTATACGGTCACCGCCACCTGTGATGGCATGCCGTCGATTGATTCAGATCCACGTATCTTTAATGATGGCACGGGAACCCCTCCCTGATCCGTAGTTGTCAGTTAATAAAATGCCGATAATCGGCAAGATGCGACTATGTATCTGACCATTGGGGTCACTGGGCATCGAGACTTGGTGACGAACGAAGTTCCCGCACTTCAAGAAAAAGTGCGGGAATTTTTCCAGCAACTCAAAACCGGGTTTCCGGATCTTAAGCTGCAATTGATCACACCTCTTGCAGAGGGTAGTGATCGTCTGGTTGCGGATATTGCACTTGAAATGGGGATCAAACTGGTCGTGCCCCTGCCCATGCCGCAGGCAGAATATGAACGGGATTTTTCATCACCTGCCGCCATTGAGGCATTCAGGGAATCATTGACTGATGCGCAGATAATTAACCTTCGCATGTTGCCGGAGGCAAAGGGTCAGCCGATAACATCCGCTGTTCGTGACCGCCAGTATGCCCAGCTGGGTATATTCATATCAAACCACTCCCAGGTTTTACTGGCTCTTTGGGATGGCAATGCATCCGACGCACCAGGCGGCACGGCAAGCGTGGTCAATTACCACCTGACCGGTATCATGCCAGGATACTCGATGGCGGATGACTCACCCAATCTGCTGGCCGAAAACGAAAACGACCTGGTTTATCATATCGTGTGTTCCAGGAACCGGCCCGGCGGCCGTCCGCACAAGGATCGAAAGGCCATGCAAACCGCCTGGATAACCGCGCACTGGGGGTTTGAAAGGGGAGACCATATACCACTGGATTACCAGGTGACGCTGAGCCGCTTGCAGGATTATGGCCGCGACATGGCGAAATACAGGTCTGCAATTGAAAAAGAAGGTGTGGATCTGCTTGAGAATGCTCCGGATCACGAACTTCCCGTTGGTACGCAAAACATTGCCGAGCAGCACCGCATAGCTGACTGGCTGGCTATTCACTTTCAGAAGCGAATTTCCGCGGGCCTGATCGCCATTCACAGTATCGGTGTAATGATCGGTCTGATCTTCATCTTGTATTCGGAAATTGACGGGCTCGATTTTCTCGTCAATATCTTCTTGTTCGCTTTCTTTATAGGCTTCGTTCTCTACAAGGTCGGTGAGCGGCGGCAGTGGCATCGCAAGCACCTGGATTACCGGGCGCTCGCAGAGGGATTGAGGGTGCAGTTTTACTGGAGCCTGGCCGGTGTCATTGATGTGCAATCGGCCGAGTTTGCCTACGACAACTTCCTGCAAAAGCAGGATGTTGACCTGGAGTGGATCCGCCATGTAATGCGTAACGTAAGCCTGGCTCGCAGCCGTGACAATGTGCCGATAGACGCCTGGGTAGACTGGGTTATTGAACAATGGGTCGGTGACGAATCCGGTGAGACCGGCCAGTTATCGTATTACCAGCGCAAGGAAAAGGAAAAGGCTGCCAGGTTCAAACTAACTACGAACCTGGGCAGGCTCACGTTGTGGGTCGGTATTTTGATTGCAATCGTATTGGCCATTGCGGGTTCGGATATGTCCGACACCCAACAGAAGACATTACTGATATTAATGGGTACATTCCCGCTGATAGCGGGTATCCGCGATGCGTATTCCTACAAAAAGGCGGAAAAAGAGCTGATCAAGCAATACCGTTTCATGAGTGGTGTTTTGGCCAACGCAAGACGTCTGCTGGACAGCTCGGATAACCCCAACTTCCGCCGCAGGGTGCTCAGGGCGCTTGGTACCGCTGCCCTTGAAGAGGATGCAGAATGGATCCTGATGCACCGCGAACGGCCGCTGGAGCACAGCGGTTTCCAATAAGCCGGCGACGCAGTACTAAAAATTTTTTTAGATAAATAAAAAGGGCCCCAACCGGGGCCCTTTGTTTTTGCGCAGAATTTCAAGCTTAGCGATTCATCCTGGAATCAATCAGTGCATCAACCACTTCCGGCTCGGCCAGAGTTGATGTATCACCCAGGTTCGAATAGTCATTCTCAGCGATCTTGCGCAGGATACGGCGCATGATTTTACCGGAACGGGTCTTCGGCAGCCCCGGCGCCCACTGGATCAGATCCGGTGTGGCGATTGGACCGATCTCCTTACGTACATGGTTTCTCAACTCCGTACGCAATTCTTCGCTGGGCTCAGCCCCGGCAACCAGGGTGACGTAAACATAGATGCCCTGGCCCTTGATGTCGTGCGGATAACCGACAACTGCAGATTCTGCAACCAGCGGGTGTGAGACCAGTGCACTTTCAACTTCGGCGGTTCCCATGCGGTGACCGGAGATGTTCAATACATCATCCACACGTCCGGTAATCCAGTAATAACCGTCTTCATCGCGTTTGCAGCCGTCACCGGTAAAGTACCTGCCTTCAAAGGTTGAGAAATAGGTATCAATAAAGCGCTGGTGATCTCCGTAAACGGAGCGCATCTGGCCTGGCCAGCTGTCGGTGATGACGAGTTGGCCTTCTGCGGCGCCCTGTATCGGGACGCCCTGGCTATCAACGATATCCAGCGTGATGCCCGGCAGCGGGAAGCTGGCTGAGCCGGGTTTCAATGGGGTTGCGCCCGGCAACGGGCTGATCATTATTCCACCGGTCTCTGTTTGCCACCACGTATCAACGATCGGGCAGCGGCCTTCACCAACAACATTGTAATACCACTCCCAGGCTTCCGGATTGATGGGCTCACCGACTGTGCCGAGCAGGCGCAAGGTCTTTCTGGAAGTCCGCTTGACAGGTTCGTCACCGTCACGCATCAATGCGCGGATGGCCGTGGGGGCGGTATAGCAGATATTGACATTGTGCTTGTCGCACACCTGCCAGAAACGGCTGGTATCCGGGTAATTGGGTACACCTTCGAACATCATTGTAATGGCGCCGTTGGCCAGCGGACCATAGACGATATAACTGTGGCCGGTTACCCAGCCGACATCGGCCGTGCACCAGTAGATATCGCCTTCCTGGTAATCAAAAACCATCTCGTGGGTAAACGAGGCGTACACCATGTAACCACCGGTGGTGTGCAGGACACCTTTCGGTTTGCCGGTTGAGCCGGAGGTGTAAAGAATGAAAAGCGGATCTTCCGCGCCCATTTCCTCACACGGGCAGTCATCGGAGACACCTGCTTCGACGTCATGCAGCCAGTGGTCACGGCCTTCAACCATGCCAACATCGTTGCCGGTATTACGGACTACGAGCACCGATTCCAACGTGTCCATAACTCCGTCACGCTCGCAGGCTGCATCGACATTCTTCTTCAGCGGAATGCTTTTGCCGCCGCGTAAGCCTTCATCGGCAGTGACGAGAATATTTGACTTACAGTCAATAATGCGGCCAGCCAGTGCATCGGGTGAAAATCCGCCAAATACGACTGAGTGGATAGCGCCGATACGCGCACAGGCAAGCATGGCAACTGCCGCTTCGGGAATCATCGGCATATAGAGCGTGACACGGTCACCGCGCTTGGTGCCAATCTCCTTCAGGGCATTGGCCATCCGGCAAACCCGCTGGTGCAACTCGCGATAGGTGATATGCAGATCGCGGGCCGGGTCATCGCCTTCCCAGATAATAGCCGTCTGGTCGCCACGGGCATCGAGGTGGCGGTCAACACAGTTGTAACAGGCATTGAGCGTGCCGTCCTCAAACCAGCGTATGTATACATCACTGCGATCCCATGACACGTCTTTAACCTTGCTGAATGGTCTGATCCAGTTGATTCTCCTGGCCTGTTCGGACCAGAAGCCGGCATTGTCTTCAACCGACCAGTTATACAGTTCTTCGTATCGTTTTTGATCTACGTGTGTGCGTTCCCTTGCTGCAGGGATAACAGGATAAGTTTTGCTCATAGTCATTCTCTACTTCCAAGATTTCAAGGAGGGCTAATTCCAGGTCATGCCCGGCCTCCAGCCCCATCGCCATAGTAATCCGGCCCCAAAGAACAGGCCGCCCAAATGCGCATAGTGCGCGACTTGTGGCATCGCGCCGGTAACACCGAATATCAATTCGGCTCCGCCATAAATCAGTACAAACCATTTTGCCTTGATAGGTACCGGAAAAAAAATAAGCATCAATTTGTTATTAGGCCACATAACGCCGTACGCGAGTAGTAGACCAAAGACTGCACCCGATGCACCGATGGTTGGGTAAACATTACCGCTAATGTACTGCACCAGTAACTGGATCAGGCCTGCGCCGAGCACGCAAATCAGGTAATACTGGACAAATCTCCGGCTGCCCCACAGCCTTTCTACTTGTAATCCAAACATCCACAAGGCGAACATATTGAAGAACAGGTGATTAAATCCACCATGAAGGAACGCATAGCTGACCAGTTGCCATGGCTGAAAGTGGCCGCTGTACATGGGCCAAAGAGCGAGATGAGCAGAAACGTTGTTCAGCAGGAATACAATAACGCAGGCAACAATAATACCGATGGAAACCGGTGGCTGGGTAACACCTTGCGGTTTTAACTGCTGGTTCAAATATGCGCCCCAATGAATCTATTATTCTGGTTTACAATACTACAATGACTGAAAAAAATTGGATTGACACACATCATATAACAATGGTGACAGTGTACGCTTCTTCCAGTTCAGCACTAAGCCCCGTCTATTATGACGCCGCCAGGCGCCTGGGTGAGGTTTTGGCTGATGCTGGGAAATCAATTGTATACGGCGCAGGGGGGCGCGGCCTGATGGGCGCGGTTGCCGATGGTGCGCTCGATAAAGACGGCAAGGTCTACGGCGTGGTGCCCGAGTTCCTGGAAGACCTCGAGTTGACACACCGTGGCCTCACCGGCCTGCGGATTGTCAAGGAGATGCGCCAGCGCAAGCAACTCATGCTGGAGGACTCCAGTGCCGTGGTGGCCCTGCCCGGCGGGTCGGGGACTTACGAGGAATTGTTCGAAGCGATTACGCTGAAACGGCTGGGCCGCTGGGTGGGGCCAATCGTTTTGATCAACACGGCTGGCTTTTATGATGGCCTGATTCAATTCCTGAACCACAGTGTTGAAGAGCGCTTCATGGGCCGCAATCACCTGAAAATGTGGTCGGTAGTTGATGAACCCGAAGAAGTTTTGGACGCTATCGAAAACTCCCACGAGTGGGATGTCGAAGCGCTTCAGTTTGCCAATGTGACACATGCAAACGCATGAGTGGGCAAGCGGGACTACCGATTCGTAAACTGCCGGCAGCACGTGGGCTGGCCTGGGTTTCCGGCAGTTGGGGACTGGTTCGCCGGCAACCGTTGCGCCTGCTGCTGATCGCCTTGTTTTTTCAGTTCTTCCTGGGCTTTTCACAGGCCCAACTCGCGGGCTTGCTCGTCATCCTGTGTCTGCCGGTGCTCAGTGCCGGGATGCTGCATGCTTTTTACATGGCTGAACAGGGTGAGAGACCGATGTTGGCCGTGTTGTTTCTGCCATTTACTGCCAGGAAAAGTGTTGGACAGTTAATTTTGCTGGGTGCCATTGTCATGGCCCTGGGCCTGTTGGTGGTCTCGCTGGGGTTTGCCGGGCAGATGGTTGATCTTGACCCTGAAATTCTTTCGCGGATTGAGCAGGGCGACCTGGACGCGGTGCAACTGATCGACCCCCAGGTCATGGAGAGCGCCTTCATTGCGCTGCTAATTGGTGCCGCAATCAGCGGCAGTATCACCTATTTCGCGGTACCGCTGATCTGGTTCAGGAAACAGGGCGTGGGCAGTTCGATAATAATGGGGCTCAAGGCCCTGGGGCGGAACTGGAGGCCGTTGTTGATGCTCGGCCTGTTTATGGGGATAGTGGCGGTGCCAATTGTTTTATTGTTTGCTTCATTTTACCTGTCAGCGCTGGATGGGGGTGTCGTGTCATCCCTGCTGGCATTTCTGTTACTCGTGCTCGGCCCGATGTTTCAGTTACTGCTGTTCGGCACCCAGTACATGGCTTTCAGGGATATTTTCGGGCTGGATGAAAGCGCCACCGAAAACAGTAACAAACCGGACAATCAACTGGTAGCCTGATCGGCCCCGGAATCTTCTTCGGGATCCTTTTGCGGGATCAGGATACGTGAAAACAGGATTCCAATTTCAAAAAGCAACCACATTGGCAGGGCCAGTAATGTCTGCGAAATCACATCCGGTGGTGTCAGTAACATGCCCAACGCGAATGCGCCGACGACAATATAGGGTCGCCAGCTTGCCAGCTTATCGGGCGTAGTAATGCCGGTGGCAACCAAAATAATCGTCGCGATAGGTACTTCAAACGTAATTCCGAATGCCAGGAACAGCGTCATGACAAAATCCAGGTATTTGCTGATATCTGTCATAACGGCAACACCTTCCGGTGCGATCCGCGTCAAAAAGCCAAACACCAGTGGAAAGACGACGAAGTAAGCAAACGCGCAACCCGCGTAAAAAAGAAACACCGAGGAAAACAACAAGGGCCGGGCCAGTCTTTTCTCATGCCTGAACAGTGCTGGTGCGACAAATGCCCACAACTGGTACAGAACCACCGGGATCGAGATCATGATCGAGATCAGCAATGTCAATTTGAACGGTGTCAGGAATGGCGATGCAACATCGATGGCAATCATACTGCTGCCTTCCGGCATTTGAGCCATCATCGGCGATGCCAGGGTTTCGTACAGGTGGCGTGAGAAGGGCAGCAAGACAATCAGCACGACAAATACTGAAAGACAGGCCTTCAACAGTCGGCTACGGAGCTCAACCAGGTGCTGGAGAAAACTTAACTCCTGGTCTTCTTCGGGCATCTCATGCATTTTTTTCTTTTCCGGAAGTGGGCTCTTCTGTTATTTCCGGTTCCCTGGTGCCGGAATCTTCCGTTTTCTCAGGGTTAAACGAGGGAATGTCCGCCAGGTCCTTGCCGATTTTTTTGAATTCTTCCTGGGTCTTCTTGATAGGCGCCGAAAGATCGGCTTCAGCCAGTTCTGATTCGATGGTGTGCCGCAAACTGTTCCAACTGGCCCTGGCCTTGCGTACAAAACCGCCCAGCGTGCGCGCCACAGCTGGTAAACGTTCGGGGCCGAGTACCAGCAGACCGATCAGGGCCAGCAGAAACAGCTCGGCAAAACCAATATCAAACATCTGTATCGGTCGGTTTTGAAACCGTGGCGTTTTCCTTCTTGTTGTTCTGCTCCGTGGAAGTCTTTTCTTCGGTTGCTATCTTTTCGGGTTCGCTGTTCTCGGGTTCATCTTCTATGCCTTTGCGGAAACCCTTAACAGCGCTACCGAGGTCAGAACCAATGTTGCGCAGGCGCTTGGTGCCGAATACCAGCATGACGATCACAAGCAGGATCAGGAGTTGAGTGACACTTATTCCACCAATCATGATTTAGCTCCGGTGTTTTCAGAATGTAAGCAGTTTAGCCCAAACCGATCGGTTTGGCTTCAAAAACAGATTTTGGTGTGCTGATCAGGAAACTCGTCTGCGCAGGACAATCATCCCGGCAAACAACAGAATCAGTATTGTGAGCAAGCGGCCGCTTTGGCTCAATGTAGGAATTTTGGCGGGCTCATCCGCAATAGCTGAACCGTCCGCCACACAATCAGTGGGTGCGGTAATTGCAAGGCTCTCAAAACCAATCTCGTTGATGGTGCTGCTGACAACGGTTGCTGCACCCGTATTCTCGTCGATACGCAAGATCTGGCTGCTGCTGCCACTGCCAACCAGGCTACGGTCAGTAATAGCCCATAAATTACCATCACTGTCGAAAGCCAATCCGCCTTCGTTGTATTCGCCCACGGCGCCCAATGGGCCGATAATCGTGGCGATGCCGGTATTTATGTCGATGCTGT
>CALBDB010000123.1 GCA_937927755.1 uncultured Lysobacterales bacterium | reverse complement strand
GATATTTGCGGTAGTACTTTTTCCATTTGGTGAAGTGATGCTCTGGAAGAAATACCATGTCCCAGACAAAAAATGCTTTTACAAATCGAGTATTTGACGAGACAATTATGAGTTCAAGAAATGGAGCCAGACCTGAAATTTTTTGATCAGAAGATCCTTTATACTGATCCGGTTATTCAAGGAGCATTACCATGCAATCAAGTTATGCGGCCTTTTTCATAACGAAGGTTTCGGCCGTTCTCATATCCCTGGCCGCCAGCACCGCCAGCGCGCAACTGCTGTGGAGCGAAGAGTTCAATGAAGGCCCCGTGCCCGACGAGTCAGTCTGGTCCTACGACCTCGGCGCCAGCGGTTGGGGCAACAACGAACTGCAGGAATACACCAAAGATACCAACAACGTCCGCGTGGAAGATGGCCACCTCGTAATCAGTGTCCTTAAAGGCACTGATGGGCAAGGCCAGCTCGCATTCACATCGGGTCGCATCCGTACACAGGACAAGTTCACGTTCAAGTATGGAACCATTGAGGCACGCATAAAGATTCCCGACCTGGAAAACGGGCTGTGGCCTGCGTTCTGGACACTTGGCAACAGCTTTGGCTCAATCGGCTGGCCTGCAAGTGGTGAGCTGGACATCATGGAGATGGGTATCTACCAGGCAATCGTAAACGGCACGGTCAATCGCCACGTCGGCTCGGCTGCACACTGGGAGTTCAATGGCGGTCATTCTATGTATTCCGGGTCGTACACGACTTCCGAACCACTTGATGACAATTTCCACATTTTCCGCATGGACTGGACACCTGCCAGCGTCTCGACATTTATTGACGGGAAGGCAATCTGGACCATGGCCATTTCCGAAAGCTCATGTGCACAGTGCACTGAACTCCACGAGCCACACTTCATAATCCTGAACATCGCCGTCGGCGGCGATTATCCGCAGATTTCAAATCCTGCGGACATCAGCGCACCTATACCAGCTGACATGCTGGTCGACTATGTGCGGGTATACGACAACGGTTTCACCGAGTTGGCTGGTTCGGCCATCACCAACACCGTGGCACCCACCAGCCCCCGGCACTCCGGCTCGTGGTATTCCAGCGATCAAGACGGTCATGGGTTCGCAGTGGAATTCGGCGAAGACCCGGGCGGCAACCCGCTGGCAGTAGTGTATTGGTATATCTACGACGACTTGGGCAATCCCATCTTCCTGGTTGGAAGCGGCAGTCCAGACGGTAACATGGTTGATATCAACTTCAAGTCGCCGCTCGGCATGAAATTCGGTGAGTTCGACAGCACGACCGTAGTACGTGAGCCAGGAGGTACAGGCCACTTCATGTTTTCAGACGAAAACAACGGCACGTTCAGCTACACACCCTCGGAATTCACTATCACAAACTGGGGACATTCCGCTATCGAGTCACTGCCGATCGAGAAACTTTTCGCCATCCCGTTCAAGGCCCCTACGGGCACCGCCAAACCTTGATGCCCCTGAGAAGAGACAGAAATATTTGAGGTCAGATCGGCCTGGCCCCAGGCAAAGCAGCGGTAACTCAGAGTGATTAGCTGAATTTGGGAAGATCGAACGTTGGAGATCCAGTTTACTCTATGTATTCGTGTTTGACCCAGTCGACTTCCATCACCCATTCACCCTCCATAGGGTCTTCCGTGATCTTGCCGTAATTAAGGATGGCAAACATCGATTCCGGAAACTTGTCACCATATCCAGCAAGTCGAACGACTTCCTTACCATCCAGCCGGAACACCAGGTCAGCACCCAACCATTCCACTGAATATTCGTGATATTCGTCCAGGTTCGCTTCAATGATATTCTGGTAAGTTTTCCAGTCGCCACCATCGCAATGACCCAGGTTCTTGATGATTCTCGCAACGTAGTGGTTTTCGTCTCCACTGCCGTGGTGTTCAAAAATATCGATCTCACCCGATCCAGTCATAGGCCAGCAGACATCTTCATCTTCTTCCTGTACTGGTGGCTCATTATTGCGGGCGCCCAGTAACCACCAGGCCGGGAACATTCCCGCCTGCCCATTACCCCAGGTCCTCAGGCGGGCTGTCCACCTGCCCTTGACAAATTCCTTACGGTTCTTTGATGCGATTCGACCCGCCACGTACCTGGTGGGAGGGTGAATCTTGCCGAATTTGTCACGATTGTCACATTGACGATCCTCACCGATGTTTACAACACGCAATTTCAGCGTACCTTCGCTAACCTCACGGGTATTATATTGATTGTCTCTTACATAGCAGTGGTCTTCATTGTTGACCCACAATATCTGATCCTGCCAGTTTTCTAAGTTGAAAGTCTCAAAGTCATCGAAGAAGTCAACTTTCCAGTTTTGACCTAAGGCCTTCTCCGAAGAATCACCCGCATATACGGCTGGGAATGAAGATAGCAATATTACCAAGGTTAGGGTCTTTAACATTGTTTGTACTCTTATCGGATTAAGACCGACACAGTAATACTTTGGGTTCAAAAATCAATAATTTTTCGATTTTCAGGTTTCGTCCACGACTTTTCCTGAGAAGCGTGTTACAAAGCGGTATTGAACCTCATTCAACGGGATTACGTGCTGAGTAGACGGCCTGGGCAAGATGTACGGAGGGAATAGATGGTTAGTGAAACCGTATTTAGAATCCACCTTAGAATGATCATGGCATTCCTCTCAAAATACCGAACCTTGATCTTCTGGCTCGCCTGGGGAGTCATCATGACACTGGTATTCGGTAACATCCTTGGAAACTACCAGTCAGTTTTATTTATTTTCATAGGTTTCGGAGCGTTCCTGGGTTTGACCCTGCAGTTCGCAGCGACAGCGTGGGTGAGGAGGGCTGCGGTGATGCTTTGTGTCCTCTTTGCCCTGCTAATCGTCTGGAAGCCCTGCGTTAGCACGCTGCAAAGGGTTCTGGATCTGAATATCAGTCGTAGTTTCCTGGTGGATGATGTCAGGCAAATGGCGTCCATACTCGAAGCCACCCATCCGGATCCCTACATGAACTCGGGTGGAAAGGTTGCATTTCACCGGAAAATGCAGGACCTGATCCGCAACATTCCCGAGGAGGGGATGACACGGATCGAGTTTTACCGTCACCTGACTCCGCTCTTGGCATTACTGCGTGACGGGCATACCTCTCTTTGGGCTCCTTTTTCATTGAACCCGGACTCTCCCGAGGGCGTTCCCCTCTATTTCCAGGCTGTTGAAGGTATCTTGTACGTTGCCGGCGTGATTGACCCAGCGCACAAGAACTTGATTGGTTCCCGATTATTTGCTGTTGAGTCAGTTCCCGTGGATGTCCTCCTGGACCGACAGTCACAAATAAGGGGGTATGACAATGAATACCAGCTTCTAAGGTACCTTGGTTATGACGGCTCACTCTGGTACAGACCTTTGTTGGAACACCTTGTTCCTGAATGGGGGGGCGGGCCGATCCAGGTTAGCCTGCTTGATCCTGAGGGCGCGGTAATTTCAATGGAATTTGAACCGAACCAGAAAGGGCAGCAAGCACTTACCATTGCTCCAACCAGCATTGAGCTACCCTCGACGGATAGAAGTGATTATGTCTATCGCTTCTTGGATGAAGACAAGGAAACGGTTCTGCTCCTGATCGAGAATATGTATGCCTACAGGGAAACGTTTGAGATGGAAGCACGGACCCAGAAGTCCATCCGGACCGATCTGGCCAAGCACCTCTACCGGAGATACAACGAAACCCCTCCCCCCAGCGCTACGGACGAGTTGATCGCAGGAATTCCCTCCGCCACAGAATTGTTCAGGGAGTTGGCCGTGCAAATGAAGGAAAGCCAAACGGAAAACCTGATAATTGATTTGAGAAGGAACCAGGGAGGGAATGCATTCATTTCGACAATCCTGTTTTATTTTCTTTATGGAAACGAGGAACTTATTGATTTCAGTAATGAGAAAAGTATTTTTATAAGGAAGTATTCCCCGCTCTTCTGGAGACAATATCGCGGCTGGAATATCCGTAATATCAACAAGCATCAAGCCATCAGGTTGCTTGAAGAGGATTACGATTTTTCGGGTTATCCGGAACAAGGGACGTCCATGAACCGTGACACGGCAGTTCGTATCATCGAGGACGAGGCGTCAACAGCTGTCACTTTCTGGGAGGAGTACCAATCGGGCGAGTATGCGGGTTATTATCGACCAAGAAACATCTTTCTGCTTAGTTCCCCCATTACCAATAGTTCGGGATATGCCTTCATGTATGACCACTGGGCCGCTGGCGGTAAACTGGTCGGAATCCCGTCGTCCCAGGCGGGCAACGGATTCGGGGCCTGGGTAGGGTTCCGCCTGACTCACTCCTGGTTGAGCGGTGGCATCTCCCACCTTTACATTACACACTTTCGTGACAATCCCGAACTGGGGCAAACCTTCCGCCCGGACTTTGAGTTAAATTATGATAATTTGAAGTCCCTGGACTTTGATCCAAACGCCGAGGTGATCCACGCGTTGAATTTGACCAGTGCCCTGGACTAATAAGCAAGGCTGGAAAGCTGTCATTTAGTACTGCATTGAAAGGTGATGGAAACGCTGACGCTTTGATGCTGCTCTAAACCCTTCACGATCATCAAAATTGAACCACTGCACGCGCTGTTCAAAATTGTGTAATTGGATTTGGCATAACTGCCCGCTATGCATAATACAGCGGGACAATCAACGCCGTGTCCAGATATACGTGAGCCAAGACCAGGACCCAAAGGTTTCGACGGAATAACAGGTAACTTCCCGCCAGCGCCAATCCCATGAATGTGGTCTGCACCACACCCACGATCCCCCATCCAAAGTGCGCAAAGCCAAAAATCAAACTGCTGACAACCACGGCAAGCCAGGTGGCCCTCCGGCCACCCCCCAGGAGATACTCAAGCCGGTTGATCAGGAAACCACGATAGATCACTTCTTCGCCAAACGATGAAACAACATAAATGGAGATGAGAGATACCAGCAACATGGGCAGATTTCCCTGCAAATAGTTGTAGCCAGACGTATCTGCCTGCTGGGGAATGCCGGTAATGTTTGCCATGATCATGGACCCGAACATGAATCCAGCCAGGGCGAGAACGAGTACAACGACAGACTTGGCAAAACCGGTGACAACCGGTCTCCAACCAGTGAATCCCAGAGATAACCCTAGAGAAACGACGCTTTGTCGCCGTAAACGAAGACCAAGCCATACCACCATTAACATGGCCATGTTCGCCGCGACAATAATCAATTGCCGGGCAAACAGGTCTTCACCGACGAAAGAAAGCCCGATACCAATGATCAGTACCGCAACAGCAAAAAGCACAACAATTTCGAGCCCGGCAGCGAGTCTGCTGCTATAAAAGACGTCCCTGGATGATTGCTGATCTGCCGATTTCACTTTGTTCATAATAATCGACCCGTTTTGATTATGATAAATCCCGGCAGGCCACGAACTAAGCCAGCCCGGACTCTCGGGGTCGTTGCAAAGAGTGCAGGTACCAGACTGCAGTAAATGCAAATAGCCCCCTGGAAACAATTGTCTCCACGAGGTGAGTATAGCGGACGGCCTCTGGCATTAGTGGGTTCGGTAACGCCAGCATCAACGAGAACAGGGCAACCACCACGCCAGCCGAGATCAACGAGGTGCTGATCCGCGAACCTGCAAGCATCGCAAACAGCAGGGCCGCTACCAATGCCCAGATCAGGCCACGCAAGAACTGAAATGCAAACAGCCAAGGGTCACCCTCCAGCAGGGACGCCATCTGCGCGAAGAAACTTCCGGGGTCTTCACCCTCATAAAACGCCCTGAGCTCCTCGGACTGCCATGCAATGAAATAACCACAGGTGAAGTAAAGCACAATGTGTAAAATGGCCAGAACCAGGAAGGCTTTTACCCACGCCGGCGTATCGATGTTGAGTGTTTCTTCCGGGTGATCCGATCGCCACTTACCGAGTAACCAGACAGCAATGACCGAAAACAGGATCGCCTGCAGACCGGTTGCAATAACGATTTTTCCGATGAATTCAAGTCCGGTTTCGGGCATGAACCACATGGTGTCCATCTGCGACAGGACAGCCCCTCCCAGCACCCAGACCACGGCCATTGTCAAAACCAACCGCAAGCCCGACCATTTGGACCGCCATATCAACATCGATAAAATCGTGGCCTGGATAAAACAACATACCAGAAGGATCATCGCCCCCTGGCCCGGGTCACCCGGCGGTTCGGGCAAGTCCTCGCCGACACCCACAATGGGGTATATCACGGCAAACAGTACAAACATCACGGCCGACAGTAACAACACCTTAAATGCACTAACCAGTGGAGATGATTTCTTCATCGTGCACTCCTTGTCTTGAATCGGGTTGGAAATTCTTCATTGCCCACCTGGCCTGGTGAGCCTGGGTGGATAGTTTTCAATTGTTGAAGCCGGGCCCAGGCGCCCATTGGGCCGGTTTCGAGGCTGGACGACGATGCCGCACCGGTACTCATTAACTAATTACTCGATAAAGCTTTCCAGTTCGCAATCGGCCGGCTGGGCATTTCCCGGGCCAGCAACGATGCGAATATTGGAAACTGCCACTTGCAGAGGCCGGTCGCTACCGATGCCAAACGGTGCTACAAGGCTGGTGAAATCCATACCACGCTGTGCGAAACATTCCAGCTCAACTTCAAATGACCGCCAAACGCCCATGTCGTTTTCTGCCGAAATCGAGGCTGACAAGTCTACGCCGCCGCCACAGGCATTGTCTGCACGGCACCCCATGCCGAGCCGCAGGCCGGCCGGATCACCGGATTTCAGCATCAGGTCGAACTTTATTGCCCCATCGGAAAGGGCGTATTGTGTCATGTCCATTGCTCGGGAGGAACCCGTAACGGTTTTGTTCCTTGTCACCCACACATAGGCAGGATCCGCACCACCCCAATCCATCTGGACAGCACCGCCCCGTGCATTTTTACTTGTCACATGGACCTGTGGCAGGTCATTTTTTTCAGCAGGTATATCGCTTGGAGCACTTACGCTCCCGTCGTCATAGGCTTTATCAAGTGCGGCACCAGCGTTTACTCCTAAGGCCCAGGGTGATTTCAATTCGCTGGAAAAAATTTCCATGTCGGCGAGTTGCATGGCATCAGGCCCAACGCCATTCAACGGACGCACATCAGCCATTTCCACTACATCATTTACCGTCATCCCAAATCCAAAAGCGAAAAGGGGATCATAGGGTTGTGAGTGAATATTCAGATCAGTCTGATCCGCGCGGGCTGGCCATGAAAATGAGAGGCGCCCTGTAAAATCATGGGCAATTTCACCGTCGATGGTACGAAACAGGACATCGGCCACACCCCCGCCCTCGCTGCCTGGCAACCATGCGGCCACCAGGGCATCGGACGCATTCAGATGAGGATTTATCCACAATGGTCTGCCACTGAGAAAAACCGAAACCACGGGTATGCCGTCGGCTTTGAGTTTTTCAAGCAATTCCAGCTCATCCCTCTTGCCCGGCTGGTAATGGATGAAACGAAGATCACCCATATATTCGGCATACGGTTCCTCGCCCCAAACGACAATGGCAACATCCGGCTTGTCTGAATATGAACCATCGACACTCAAAACAGCCTGGCCGCCAGCAGCATTGACTTGCGCCTCAATGCCTTTATAGATGCTTGTGGCGCCGGGAAAATCCGAGTTCGGGTTTTCAGTGCCCTGCCAGGTCAAGGTCCAGCCACCGGTTTGCATGGAGATGTTGTCTGCACCCGGCCCTGCCACTAAAACCCTTGCTTGCGGCGCCAGGGGCAGCAACTGGCCATTGTTCTTCAGCAGCACAAGTGACTCACGAACCGCCTGGCGCGCCACTGAACGGTGCGACACGGAACCCATCAGTTCCATCTTGCCGGCATTGGGCCAACTGGCGGGCGCCCCCTTTTCGAACAATCCGGCCCGAAGCTTAACTCGCAGGATCCGTCTCACCGCATCATCGAGCCGCGACATTGGAATGTCACCCTGCTTGACTTGCTCGAGTGTGTTTTTCCACAAGGCCTTCCAGTCCATGGGAGCCATTAACATATCGATGCCGGCATTGATTGCTGCCGCACAGGACTCCCGCGTACAGCCTTTGACCTGCTCAAAACCGTTCCAGTCACTCACCAGCAATCCATCAAATCCCATTCGCTGCTTTAATACATCAGTCAGAAGCCGACCGTTCCCATGCATCTTGACGCCGTTCCAGTTGCTGTAAGAAACCATGATGGTCTGCACCCCGGCTTCAATCGCGGTGATGTATCCCGGTGCATGAACCCGGATCAGTTCAGCCTCGCTTACAAGGGTATTTCCCCGGTCCTGGCCACCCAGTGTCCCACCATCACCCAGAAAGTGCTTGGCAGTCGCCAGTATGCGCCCGGACCCGAGGAAATTTCCGGAACCGACTTCGCCCTGCAGACCTTCAACCATTTGCTTCGCAAACTGACTCACGATCATCGGGTCTTCAGAGTAACTTTCGTAGGTCCGCCCCCAACGGTCGTCGCGGGCCACGGCCAGGGTCGGGGCAAAAGTCCAGCCAAGACCACTTGCCGTGACTTCGATGGCCGTGATTTCAGCAATACGCCGAATGAGATCCGGGTTGCGGGTCGCTCCCAGGCCAATGTTGTGGGGGAACAGGGTGGCGCCATAGACACCGCTGTTGCCATGAACCGCGTCGGTGCCCCAGATCAGTGGTATCGCGATGCCGCCATCAGAGGCGTCCATGGAAGCATGGTAAAAAGCGTCGGCCAGTGCCAGCCAGATGTCAGCACCAGAGCGCTTGTGATCACCAGGGAAAGCACCTCCGCCATTCAGAATCGAACCCAGGTGGTATGTCCTGACGTCCTCGGGTTCAACATAACGGATTTCGGCCTGGATGATCTGGCCGACCTTGTGCTCCACGGACATCTGCGCCATCAGCCCGTCAATCTGTCGTTCCAGTGCAGGGTCAACCCCCAACGGACTCTGTATAGACGGCCACAATTTGGCCGAACTCTCCGCGACCGGGATAAACAACACCAGCCACAGGATGACGGTGGTTGCGAGCAAAGGCAGTGTTTTGCCGATGCTCACCGCAGCTAAGCGATCATTCATGTCATACACCCTTTCTATCCTCAATATTTAGTGCCAACCTTGAGCGCATTATTGTGCATGGTTACTTTCGCCAGCTCACCTCTCCAGGATGGAATTAACAAATTGTATACATATGATCGTCATCGGATTTACCACCAGGTGACGTAAAGGGCGGCCAGCATTACGATGATACCGAGCGCCGCCCAGTTGAAGCCACTGGTGGTACGGATATCCACGTCCTTGTACTCAATGGCATCCGGGTGTTCTTCAGCGCCCTGCAGCAGCGAAAGAACGACACCGGTCACAACACACAGTAGAAATACCCAGCCAACCCGGTCGATAAACGGCAGTGCCGGCCACAGCAGTTTGAAACCCAGTGAAAATATCGCCGAACCAATGGCCATGCCCAGCGCGCCGTTGGCGGTCGTTCGTTTCCAGAAAATACCCACCAGGAACAGTGCGCACACACCCGGTGTGAAGAAGCCGGTGAATTCCTGGATGTACTGGAATGCCTGGTCAAAGTTACCCAAAAGCGGTCGTGCCACGATCAGGGCAATAACCATTGCGCTCAGGCTGACGGTGCGGCCAATCTTGACCAAGTGCTTCTCAGAGCCTTCCTTGTTTACATGGTGACGGTAGAAATCCATCGTGAAGATTGTCGAGATTGAATTCATCATCGATGCCAGCGAGGAAACGATGGCCGCGATCAATGCCGCGAACACCAGCCCCAATAAACCCACGGGCAACAGACGCATCACTGTCGGGTAAGCTCTATCCGGCGCCGCGAGATCCGGTGCCAGCATCACGGCAGCCACGCCGGGCAATACAACGAACACCGGGATTAACATCTTAAGGTAGGCCGCAAACATGATGCCTTTCTGCGCCTCGGTCACGCTCTTGGCGGCCAGTGCACGCTGGATGATGTACTGGTTGAAGCCCCAGTAACTGAGGTTCATGATCCACATACCACCGATCAGTACAGAAATGCCTGGCAGGTACTGATAGTGCGGACTGTCTTTGGCAAAGATCAGGTCGAATTTCTCGGGTGCACGTTCAAGCAAGATGCCGAACCCGGCAACAATGCCTTCCCCGCCTGAAACTTCATGCAATGCAATACCCGCAATCAACAGGCCGCCAAAAACCAGCAAGGTCACCTGGATGATGTCTGTCAACGCAACTGCCTTGAGGCCACCATAGAGCGAGTAAGCAGTGGCAAATACGGCGAGGCCGATCATGCCCCAAACCAGGTCGACACCGGTTACTGTGGTCACAGCCTGAGCGCCTAGCCACAGGATCGAGGTCAGGTTGACGAACACGTACACACCCAGCCAGAAAAAGGCCATCACCATACGTACCCGGTGGTCATAACGCTGTTCAAGGAACTGTGGCATGGTGTAGATGCGATGCTTCAGAAATACCGGCAATAAGTACTTGCCGACGATGACCAGAGTCAATGCAGCCATCCATTCATAGGCACCAATGGCAATACCCATGACCCAGGCCGAACCGGACATGCCGATGATCTGCTCGGCGGAAATATTTGCTGCAATCAGAGAAGCACCGATTGCCCACCAGGGCAGTGCCCGACCGGCCAGAAAATAGTCACTGGTGTTCTTCTCGTGACCGGATTTTTCCCGGGAAACCCATTGGGCGATAACCAGCAAAAATATCGCGTATATTGTAACAACGGTCAAGTCAAGAGCTTGTAGATGCATGCTTGCTACTTCCTCTAGCGCGCTTGCTAGTTCAATGTTTGGTTATCCCGTTCAACTGTACACGAACAGTTTGTACTGCATTTGCAGGAATTACTACCTGTGCAAACTGTGTGCCGATCTGTAAACCGAATTCGATTGGCTGTTTTGTCGTATTCAGCAATTGCACACTCAGAAGGTTGTCTCCATTCAAGGTGGAAACGGCATGAAGGGCATCTTCATCGAGACCATTCAACTGCCGTTTTGTTTGAACCACCGTGTCTCCAGGCCTGATCGTCCTGCTGAACTGTGCAAGCACGTGATAGACAGGCGTGTAATAAACCTGGCCTGTATCAACATCAACCATAATGGGTGCACCACAGTAATTTTCCACGTGGTTTGGTCCACCTATACTATCGAGTACAACGTTCCAGTCGATCCAGCCCGAGACCCAGTTATCCAGGCTGACGATGATGTTTCTTGCATAACGGTGCACCGGCACATACATCGGGTGGTCCTGTTGATTCGGCGCCCAGGTAGCGGAATACGCCCAGTCGGTCGCTGTCTTGTTCCACCAGAACGAATCGTTATTGAACCAATTGCTTTCCTTGAAACCAACCGGGTCGGTGATGCCGCCCCCGGCTTCTTTTCCAAGATTATCAATGGTCCCTTCTGTATGAATGATATCGAACGCAGGAAATTTCTGGTGCAACTGTTCCAACTCTTCTTCAAACACGCTGATAGTGCTCGCGTACCAGTGTACGGCGGTACCGTATACGTATTTCGCAGTGTCAGGATCACCGAGGATGGCATCCGCCCAGTGCATCATGTTGTCCCTGTTCTGATCGTAAATCAGCAGCTTCAGATCCTCGTATCCATTGCCCTGCAAAGCAGGCCCCAGGTACGACTTTATGAATTCATTCTGGGTCTCCGGGGTGAAATGCATACTTTCCCATTGACCGTTGTTGCCTTCTGGTTCATTGACCGGGGTCAGACCCCAAATATCAATACCTTCAGCCCGGTATGCGTCAAGGTATCGGACAAGGTAGTCGGCATAAACAGGAATATACTCTTCTTTAAGGGTGCCGCCTGTTCCCGGTGCGGAACCATCCGATGAGTCATTGATAAACCAATCCTCGATATCTTTCATCCAGGGTGGAGCCGTCCATGCTGAGGCGACAAGACGTAAATCCTGTTGCTGTTGCCCAGCCTTGATATCGAAGGCTTCCTGGATCATCGGTAACAAGTCATACGATTCGTCTTTGACACCATGGTATTCAGACTGCCTGAAACCGTCACGATCCACATCCACGCTGAAATGCTCCAGGGTGGCATCCTCTTCGTCGGCGTAAGAGTATTTACCTTTTACAGAAAAATCGCTCGAACCGATTGTGGTTCTGGCCAGTGAGAAATTAGCCCCGTCTTCCCCGAATAGCTGGTTCATGACTGAGCGCCGGTCTTCCGCACCGAGATGGGCCAATACGAAAGCTGAAGATTCTGTGAAAGACGAGCCAAGACCAACGATAGTTTGCTTGTGTACATCTGGCTGCACCACGATGACCACGCCTTTGGCCTGTCCCTCGTTAAAGCGCACATTGGTTTCCGGGGCAAGCTTGTCGCCCTGTTCGCTGGTAACAATGATTTCCGACGTTGAAACCAGGTTATATCCGGACCCCGTCGTAATTAGCGGCGCCTGTGTCTCTACACGGTCGTCGCCGCATGACACTGTCAAGAGTGCAAGCAACGCTCCCGGTAACATGGCCGCGGTTTTTGTTTTCATTTCAATTCACCCGCTGCCTGTGCTGTGCACATACAAAATTAGCAAGGCTGGTTACAATTTTCGTGGGGATGGATGTAAAAAAACGGGATAGCCCGGCACTGAATGTGCCGGGCTATCCGCTTTTACGGGTTAGAACCTATAACCAAACTTCACGCCATAGGCGCGTTGTGCCTTGGATGCACTTGGCGTCGTGCCTGAATAACCCTGCCACCAGTTTACGTCTTCATCGGTGACGTTATAAATATAACCCTCGGTATACCATTTACCATCCGCCGCCGTGTAGTTCAGGCTGATAGTTGCCATGTACCACGAGTCGCGTTTGTCCGAATAGATATCCAGGTCGATACCGTCATTCAATACGCTCGGATCCAGGTCCCACTTGTCCGTGTTGTCGATACCAACGTAGGACGAGGATTCCCAGTGTATGTTCAGGTATGGTGTCAGCCGCCCGCCATTGTCAAACAGGAAATCATGCCTGATATTCACAGTGAATGAGTACTCGGGTGAATACGCAAGTTCGTTACCCTTCAGGTTGCGGTACCACGGAACGCCGGCATCTTCTGGAGCCACTGCGATCTCATAGTGGTTTTGAAACACCTGGCCGGGCTCAGTACCCCAGGCCTTCCAGTAATCCGAGGTGATCTCGGTGTCCAGCGTGGTGAAATAACCGCCGATAAAGCCGTTTTCCCAGGCGTTCCAATCAGCCTCAAGCTCCAGGCCGTAAATACGGGAGTTGGAGGCATTGCGGGTCAGGAAAGTGCCCAGATCCTGCTCTTCGATGGTGGGCTCACCCGTCTCGGGATCGATGACTTCCACCTCGTAAACGTCGTAGATGGTCCACTGCGTGAACTGCTGCCCCTGGTAATCGCTGTAGAAGAAGTTTGCCCTCAGGTTCAGGCTACCGTCCAGCACGGTACTCTTGATACCGACCTCATAGGTTATGACCTCTTCCTCCTCATAGCTGGTATCGTAGCGTTCGCCGTCACTCTGCTTGATGATGACGTCGCCGATACCACCAGCCTTATAACCATTGGCCACGTAGCCGTAAACCATGGTGTCCGGGCTGATGTCGTAATCCAGGCCGATACGCCAGGTGGTCTTGGACCAGTCGTCCTTGACGTCATTGAAGGTGTCAATGGTGAACAGTTCGTTCGGGTAATCATAATAATCCGAAGGCAACGCGTTCAATATGGCACGGGTATCGGCAGAAGTTTCATAAAACGCCTCGTTGCCAGCCGGGAAAGTACCCCAGTCGATCAGGTCCCAGCGGACCAACGCCCAGGCTTCCGGATGGCAGTCACCACCCCAGCAGCCCCAGTTATTACCACCCCTGTCCTGCTTGGTGTCTTCAGTATAGCGCGCACCCAGGGTCAGGTAGAGCTTGTCAGTCAGTTCATAGGTACCCTGGGCAAAAAATGCTTCCGACTTGATCTCCCGATCAGGTTGGAGCCACAAGCTGACACCACCCATGGCGCCATGGTACTGGCCATTCATGTAATTGTCTTCTTTGAAATTAAAATAACCCGCAACCCACTGCAGACGGCCGGCGCCCGTGGATTTGAGCAGAAGTTCATGCGATGTGGCAGTGTAATCCGTGTCTACCCACTTCAGCATCTGGTCCCAAAGGTAATAACCCTGGTCGAGGTCGATCTGACCGGTGCGTTCCTGGTTCTGATAGCCGTAGTTGTAGCTGAACTCGATATTGTCGGTAATACCCCAGGTGAAATGGGAACGAATGGCGTCGTCGGTCATGTCGAGTTCACCGGGCACGTTGACGTAGGCAATGAAGTTGTTGCTGTTGCCCCAGATATCGTTACAGCTACCACCATTAATTTCTACCGGGCGGTTCTTGATACGTGCGCAATCACGCTGGTTGATGCCCTGGGCGCTGGTGTCGCGGAAACGTTCTAAAGTGACCAGCCAGGCGATATCGTCGGTTGGTTTCCAGTAGCCCGCCAGGCGCGCACTATACTGATCAACATTATTATAGAAATTGGATGGGTTCGCTTTGACCTCTTCGTAGAGTTGATCCCTGAAGAAATTTTGGAAATCATAGGTATTAGCTGCAGGGTTAACGGCACTATCCGTGGGAACAAAGTCGAAGCCCGCATCTTGGAGGTAACGCAGGTCCCACTGGTTGGGGTCGTAATAACCTTTCATATTCGAGTCACGTTCCTCCCAGTACACTGCCGCACGGAGGCCAAAATTGTCAGTAACCGGGACGTTAAGCACACCCTTGACGACCCGCTTGTTCCAGTTTCCGAACTCTACTTCAGCACTTCCGGAGAATTCCTCGAAATCAGGCCGGTTGGAAATGATGTTTACCGTACCAACCGTTGAGTTACGCCCGTACAGGGTACCCTGCGGGCCACGCAAAACTTCCACACGCTGGACATCATGCATCAGTGCCAGTGCACCCTGTGGGCGCGGTGAATAAATCCCGTCGAAATGAACGCCGACCGCCGGGTCGCCCCATTCAGTCGTATTAGTAGACCGGACACCACGCATGGTGATGATCGGAGCCATTGATTCAACATCGGTCATGATGCTCATGTTCGGTACGAGGTTGACCAAATCCCTCACGGCGGTTATTCCAAGTTTGTCCAACTGCTCCTGTTCAAAGGCGGATACTGCAAGAGGTGTATCCATCAAATTGGTGCTGAACTTGGTCGCGGTAACGATCACCTCTTCCAATACAAGCGATTCTGTACCTTCCTCAACCTGAGCAGCGAGCGGCAAGGGTATGACCCCCATGCAAAAAAGTGAAATTGCTGATGCCAACCATTTCTTCATCTTCATAGTAACTCCTGATTTCATCCTAGATTGTTATCTAATCGGTCCCCACCAATTAATGCAAAACGAAACTTTCCAAGCCAGTATAGATGAAAGCGCTTACAAATGAAAGCGCTTACAAATGAAAATTTATTCATACCAAAATCATTACTTAATGGCATCCGCCGGGATGTCTACCAGGATCTTTCTGATTCTTTTATCCCGCCGAAAAAGCAAGCGGCTCCAAACTTTTCCGAGGTTTGCACCGGCAATGATTTCAGGCTGTTTGTCACCCCCATACACGTAGATGGTGCTTGATTCAGCAAGGCGGAAAATTACTGGGGTACCACACAGGCTAAACCCAAGTGAACCAGCTTCCAATGTGCTGGTTTGATGCCCGTCTTCGAGTGAACAAGTGTAAGAGCCGGGTTCTGAAATCAGTTCGTCGCGACTGAGCAAATACGGTTCAAATGAAACAGCCCCTTTTTCAACCGTCACGCCAAGCTCCCTGAACCGGGTTATGACGTCCTCTTTGACCTGGCCCGTCATACCCGGCTGTTGCGCGCCGGCAAACCCCGGTGTATGGGAATAAGGATCCAATGGAACAGCACCGTACTCAGCCGGTGATTTGTAGAGGCCAAGGCCACCCCTGATGCTGTAGAAATGAGCAACCAGGCCATCGAGAACTGTTCCCTCAGCCCCCTCCTGCCGTGCATCATCCAAAAACTCGGAAACCGACAAAAGCAATTTGGAAACCATGTGCCAGTAAATGCATCCAAGCCCTTCATACTTATACATGGTGGTGGAGCGCCCGGTAAACTCGTGGTGTTTGAAGACAGCCTCGAAAATGGTGCACCACTCGGTTTCATCCGCCTTGCTGATATTGCCTGCCCTGTCAATAACAGCACGAAGATCTGCAACATTCGTGAAGGCACTGTTGAAATGAGCCTGACCATTAACATCCTGTTCAATTATTGTTTTACGCCCTGATTCCAATTCATGTTTCACCAGTGGGCTGACGTCAATTAGCGACCGCGGTATGCGGTTTTTTTCTAAAAACAATGGCAGAGATTTATCGGGGTAAAGCATGTAGCTGTCCTGGTCAAACCGGTACATTTTGCTGTTTCGCAATGCATCCAGAAGCGCCAGGCCTTCCTGCGGTCGAAGGAACCCGGAACTCAACACCGCAACCTGGCCCTCCAGCATTTCAGGTAGATGTTTGACGCCGTAACCGGAATCACCAAATTGGATAAGGTTATACGAGTGAAAAAGGCCGTCTGGTCTTCGACTCAGTTCAAGAGAGTGATCCAGGTGGGCCAACGCGGTGTCGATGAAAGCCAGTACTGCCTTCTTCTCCACGGCTGACTGCTTGCCGGAAAAACCACTGTAGACAAGTTCGCGGTAACCCGACGCGCGGATGCCCATTTCATCCATAAAGCGCTTGCGGCCTTTCTCCCCTATCGTTTCACTGATTGACCCTGCGGACTCTTGCAGAACCCGGTCGACTGTCGTGAAATACTGCGCTACTTCCGTGGAAATCCTGAATGAATCTGCCGCTGCATTTCTGATGGAGCGAGCAATGGTTTCCAACAAACGGCGAAAATAACTCAATGTGACCATCGATAAACCGAACCCGGCCAGCGCATTGTTGGCATCGTTCCATTCGGGGCGTTGCGTATTCATCCAGATACCACCGCCCGGAACAAAGTTGCCCAGTTTGCACAAGACCGTCACCAGCAACTTTTCCAGCAGGTTGACCCGGTAAATGGACCCGTCACCAGACATAACCAACTTGCCGTCGGCGCCCATGTTCCGGGTGCGATCCGCCGTCAACTGATCCCGATCACAGTCAAACTCGATACTGTCCCTGGGATTAACAAGCAAATCCGAATAAGCCTTTATCCGGTACGGAACATCAGCGTAGACAAAAATATCCTGTTCAAGTAATTGTTCAATCCGCCCGGGATGATAACGCTGCGAAAAGTCGAGTAACCTTGAAAGGTAGTTGACTTGGTGGTCACCCCAGTAGCCGATATTCGACCAGCTGTCCTCTGGATCTGGTGCCTCCCAGTCAATTCCATCACTGCTTATACGATATGGGTTGTAGCCGTCCACGGTTGAGGCATTAACGAACTTGGTGATAAAACTGTCGATGAATTCGGGATATGAAATTGCCAGGGCTTCCCAGTTCTGGAAAATGTCACGCCAGTTTCCCTGGTAATAGAGCATTGCCGATCCATCGGTGGCTTTGATGTCAATACTGAATTTATTCCATGGACGGCTTGGGTCTCCGTGACGGCGACTAAAGCACAACGGCAGATACTCCAGTACAAGACGTTGCATATGCGCATCACCACTGGATTCAACTGCCGAGAGCAGCGAAGCGCGATTGAGCGGATCTTCCATTGAAGCCAGTAAGCCGGAAAATTTTTCACGCAAGCCCAGGTTCCACGTCGAGACAAAACCCATAAAATCATCATGTCGGATTTTGTATTCATCGAAGAAAATGCCACCGCGCATGATATTGAACAAGGTGTTGGCGAAGTGGCGCCCTGATACCAGTTCATTCGACGTAAACTGGCATCCATCCGCACCAGCCACCAGGCGCCGCAGGTGTCGCGTGCCAGCTTTGATATCCATTTCGATATCATTCCGGCTAACCCCCTGGGCTAACCGGTGCAACAGGAGCGCGAGGTCTGAGGGCCCCTGGTCGACATCAGCCACCAGGCACCAGTCTTTCTTTCCTCCTGACGGAACAACGAACCTTGTGTATATAAAATATGCGCAACGCTGTCCTTTCAACGTTGTCTCGGAGCTTATTGGCAGACCGGCACAAAAAGCGCCCATCTGTCTCTCGGATAGCAGTATCACGGGGTTTTTGAGTCCCTGGCACCAGGCAATTGAAGCTTTCAGTGACTCGCATGGCTCAGCCAAATCCGATGGAACGGAACTCAGTGAAAATATCCCCATACCCGTTGCAGTCTCGATTTCGGCGACTTTGTAAGCATCTGCCAATGTACTCATACGGGACTGCATTTCGTGGTTGATTCCCCAGGGAAGCAGATTGCGAATTCCGTCCAATACTTCCACGGCCACATCGTCAGTTCCGGTATTACGCACAGTTGTTGTTTTGACGAAACCGAAACTTTCGCTGCTGGACCAACTGTAGACAAAAGCCAGATCAAGGTCGCGGTTGATTTCTTCGAATATCAGCCGGTTTCCAACCAGGCTTTTGTACAGGTTGCGCTGGATATCATAGACCGCCACTTCACTGCTGAATGGCTTCCACAAGAATTTTCTGTTTCTTCTTTCGACAAGAAGACAGGTTTGCGGCCCGGTATGCGCAATGGAACCATGAATCCTGTCGTCGGTTTCGTAGGGGAAAAGCGCCTTATCGGGATTGCCGCGACCGCAAGTTAGACCGCCGGTGCTGGACACAAACATCCAATGATCAGAAGCACTGACGACAGACATTAAAAATGACGGCATCCTGTCGTAATTGGTGATTTGATAGAACGACTCACCTTCCAACTCGACAATCCTGCCGTTGACACAGGAATCGGCCTGCTTGATAACCGCATTCCCCCAGTAAACATTATCCATAGTCGTCGTTCGCTACAGGGTGCTTACTTCACCACCAGGAATGGAATATTGGCGTGACCAGCGTGGCCTTTATTGTCATACGCATAGACAAACAAACGATACGCACCCGGCTGTTCAGGAGTTGTCAGGACCGCTTCACCACGGCTGGCGGCCTTGACCAGCCCGGGTAATGTTTTGGGAACATCCTCCCGGTCTCCACCGGTCTGTGTAGCGTCACTCTCGTGCATGACCTCCCATCGGTACCGTAGTTCATCACCGTCAGGGTCACTGACTTCAACACTGGCCTCGTAAGTATTGCCACTCACGAGTGATACGTCCTGATATGCATTTTTGGAGTTAAGCAGCAAATTTGCCACGCTTGGAGAACGGTTTTCCGGCCAGGACCCGGTCCATATAAACCGCATCACGTCGATCGTTTCAGTCTCTGTCCCGTCTTCAAGAAACATGCCATACCACGTGGGTGTCCGCTCTTGTTTCTGCCCCCAGAGAAACACATAAGAACCCAGCACCTGTTCCGGGTTGGGTGCGATTGCGACTTGATGGCTCTTGAGGTAGTTCGCTGCTTTCTCGCTGCTGTTGTTCTCGATCGGTGCACCCCAGGATGTTTTAGGCACTTCCCAATGACCCACTGCACCCCACTCGGTGACCATGTAAGGTTGATCGAATCCCATTTCATCAATGTATCGCGGCAGGTTAACGATTTCGCCATACATCTGAATACTTACAAAATCCAGGTCAGGCGCACGCTGCTTGAGCAGATCGGCCAATCCTGCATCTATCCCCGCCATGGCCGAAGTTGTCGGATGATTGGGGTCCAGTTCGTGAATCATTTTCGATATTTCGTTGATCGCATCGAAGACCCGGGGATTTTTAAAGTGCAGGTTCGGTTCGTTGCCGATTATCCAGGTCAAGAGAGCGGGGTGATCCCTGTACTTGAGAACTTCTCCGCGCGCGTATTCCAATTGCCTGGCCACGGCCTCCTCATCGTTGTAATCGAATCCGTGACGCTCGCGTCCTATTTCAATACACAGTGCAACGGTCACATTGTTCCGTTCGGCCTCGTCAAGCACCTCTAATCCCGTGGATTGCGCATTGTCTGTTCTCCAGGTCCGGATTGAATTTCCGCCGTGAGAGGCAAAAACCGAAACGTCGCTGAACTCGAGTCCGGCTCCTTTAACTTCATAGGGGCGACCGTCGCGCAGCAGCACATACCGTTGCCCCTGCTTCACGATTTCAACCGGGATAGCACCACCACCGGCGGCTGCTCCGGAGAACATCAGAAGGCTGCTCGATACCATGATTGCAACAAGGTTTGTAATTTTGGCCATATACATAATCAGTTTTTCCAACGTTAGTGACGCACGAGTTCTGCTTCGAGTTCTTCCAGTCGCCTTCCTTTCGTCTCCGGTAGTATCCTCATGATGATGACCAGCCCCAAGATGGCAAAAATGCCGTAAATCAGGAATGTCATGGAACTGCCGAGGTTTTCCAGTTCCCACGGGAAAACCAGCTGCACGGTAAAACTCACAGCCGAATTAATCAGACCAACAAAGGAGATCGCGATGCCGCGTATCCGGTTGGGAAATAACTCGGAAAACAGCACCCACATAACCGGACCGAGCGATATCGCAAAACTGGCAACAAAACCCAGTATCCCAACCAGGATCAGCGTGGGATTCATTGATATTGCACTACTGATCAGCATCGACTGATAGCTGATTAACGCATCCTTACCTATCACCGCTATCAGTGCGTTGTTGAACGCGACATCACTTTCGAACACCTGTCCCGCGATAGGTATCAGGGCCTCTGTGTCCAGGCCCGCAGGTAGCGCCAGTATGGCTTCAGTGCTGAGGGTATAGGTGGCTATTCCGAAGCCATAGGCCAGCAACAGCATGCACGAGGCAATACCCACCAGGCCAAAGATCATCAGCGGTCGCCGCCCCAGGCGGTCAATCAGCAAGATGGCGAGCACCGTGAAAACCAGGTTGACCAGGCCGACCAGCACAGCCTGCATGAAAGATGCGTCCGTACCGATCCCGGATTGTTCAAAAATCATAGGGGCATAGAAAAAGACGGAGTTTATGCCGGTTATCTGCTGCAATATGGCTACGGTGATACCGATGGTCAGCACAAGTTTCATCACCGGTTGGAATAGCTCCTTCAGGGTGCCTTGCTCCTTGCCGGCTTCTGCGTCAAGTGATGCCAGAATCTCTTTCAGTTCCACCTCTGCCTGCGCCTGGTCGCTGACCCGGGCCATAACATCCAGTGCTTCGGCATCCTTATCGTGCATTACAAGCCAGCGAGGGCTTTCCGGCACTGAATGAAGCGCCAGGAAATAGAACACTGCTGGCAAGGCTTCAACGCCCAGCATCCAGCGCCAGTTCCAATCTTCCAGATGCAGAGCCTGTGCCCAGGCAAGATCGGACTGGCCAAACTTGAGAATCAGGTAGTTACTGAAAAATGCTACTGATATGCCGATCACGATATTCAACTGGTTGAACGAAACCATGCGGCCGCGAATATCGGCAGGTGAAATCTCCGCTATGTACATCGGAGCGATGATCAGCGCAGCCCCTACACCCAGGCCTCCCAGCATTCTTGCAATCACCAGCATCAGGTAGTTTGGCGCCAGGGCCGAGGCAACCGCGGATATCAGGAACAACACCGCGGCCCATTTCAACACGGCCCGCCGGCCAAAACGGTCGCTGAGCGGACCAGAAGTCATCATGGCAAGCGTCGCCGTCAAAGTCAGTGAGGCGACCGCCCAGCCAATCTCGATATTGGTTAACTTAAACTCGGGGCCGATAAAGGTCACGACTCCGGAGATCACCGAGGCGTCGAAACCCATCAGGAATCCACCCATGGCAACAATTAATGCCACGCGTATGGTGTAACGTGTACTAGGGTGCATATTTATCTACCGTCACTTTTAGTTTCTCCGGTCAGGGTAAAGGCCGCCTGCAGTTCAGCATCCGCATTAAATTCGTTCCAAAATCGAAGCACGTCTTACCAGGCTGGGCTCGAAGCGGTGCTGAATGTCCAGATCGGTAGCGCCATAAACATCGCGCAGAACACATCGCGCCGCCATTTGCCCCATTTTGTCTATGGGATAATCAATAGTCGAAAGTTGCGGGTGCATGTAACGGGTGAAGAACACGTTATCGAATCCCACAACGGAAAGGTCTTCAGGAATAGCTATACCATGCATCCTGGCGATCTCAATGGCTCCTGCCGCCATTTCATCATTGCCGCACACCAGGCCTGTAAAGGGGGGGGCTTCCTGCAACAATTGCTCCATCGCATTTCGCCCGCTCAGCTCTTCATAGTCCCCTTCAGCCACCATGCGTTGATCGAAGGCAAGTCCATATTCTTTTAGCGCCCTTTTATAGCCGGAGAACCTCTTCTGTCCATCACTCTTCCACAAGGGCCCCGTGATGCAGGCCAACTCGCGATGGCCGGATTCGATCAGAGATTTTGCAGCGATATAGCCGCCCATTTCATTGTTGAGACTGACACAATCGTCTTCCATACCTGGAATCAGGCGACCAATCACCACAACCGGTACTGCAGATTCCCTGAGTGTCTTGATATGCTCATTCGAGATGGCAAAAACAAACAGGATCAACGCATCGCACCTGCGCGAAACGAGAAACTCAATGCCTTCCCTTTCACGTTCTGCATCACTGTGTCCTGCAGTTATGATTACATGCTTGCCCGCCTTTCTTAGCTCCAGCTCTATGTTACTGAGCATGTAACCGAAAAAAGGTCCATGCAGTTCAGGAACCAGGATACCGACGGAGTTGGAACGGTTAGAAGCCAGGGACTGGGCGATCGAATTCGGGCGATAGCCAAGTTGCGTCATGGCCGCCTCAACTTTCTGGCGTGTCTTGGCAGCAACCTTGTCACTATTGTTCATGACCCGCGACACCGTGGCCAGTGATACGCCTGCCAACTCAGCAACCTTGTAAATAGTAGCCATCGGTAATCTCGCGATTAAAAATGTAAGCGGTTACATTATTAACAGATATGACTAAATATGGCAAAGTAAATATCCAATGTTTGACCGAATACTCGTTTTACACGCTACTGTTCGGTATTGGGTGCACCAATGGCACGCTGGCCAACGCTACCTGGGACCATGCGCTGGGCTACCCCACGAACGGCCGATATCACTGGCCACGACGATGCTCGAGGAAATCCTCCGAATAAGTAATGATTGAATACTCAACGCACCTGATTAAATTTGTATGCCCATGTGCTAAAGTTGAGCCTGCAACCAAAACAACTCTACCAACCAAATATTTTCCCTGATTATCCGCGCTGAGACGGATGGGGAAACCTTAACCAGGAGAGGCGCAATGAACAAAACAAATCTGGTAATTGCCACGATTACTGCTTTAGGGTTGGGTACGTCGGTACCGGCTCTTTCGCAATCCACGATTGAAGCTGACGAAGGCTTGCTGGAAGAGGTGATCGTCACCGCGACCAAGCGCGAGCAGAGCATTTACGAAGTCCCGATCGCGGTTTCTGCGTTTACCGAGGACGTCATGTTCCGGCAGGGCATCGTTGATCTGACTGATATCGGCAAGTTTGTACCCAACATGACCGTGACAGGGTTCTCCGCTGGCCACACGTCATCGGTCAACGTGTTTATCCGCGGCATCGGCCTTCAGGACCACCTGATCACAACGGATCCGGGTGTCGGTGTCTATGTCGACGGGGTCTACCTCGGCCGCCAGGTCGGCCAGAACTGGGGCCTCTCAAACATCGAGCGCGTCGAGGTCCTACGCGGCCCCCAGGGTACGCTGTACGGGCGTAACACGATCGGCGGCGCCATCAACATCATTACCCGGCAACCGGGTGCCGAAAGCGGTGGCCGGGCGACCCTTAACACCGGAACACGCGGACGCGTAGGCGGTGATTTTTACTGGAACCAGTCGTTTACCGAGTCATTCGCGGCGTCATTTACCGGTGCTTACACCCAGCGCGACGGGGTCGGCAAATTCACCAATTTTGACGCTGGTGTTGAAGTGGGTGAATTGCAGGAATGGAATGTGCGCGTAGCCGCCAAGTGGACACCCACTGATGCATTTTCCATGGTATTCACCTATGACAAAAATGACGGCGAAGGCGGTCTGCGGCCCTACACTACACTGATTGACGAGGTTCCCACCGGACTCCTCTACGCCACTGGTGCGAGAAACTCCGATCTTGCCAACAACCCGTTCGACAATGCGGGTGGTTTCTGGATTGACCAGGATGGAAATTTCGTCAACCAGGCCAAGATCTTCAACGAGGCCGATGGCTGGTCGATTACTGCTGATTGGGCGATGACCGACACGCTGGCCTGGAAACTGATTTACAGTGATCGCGGTTCAAAGTACGGATCCGGTCTGGATGACGACAGTATTGGCAGCGTGGCCGGAGACCTCGACTTGCCTTTCGGGGAAGACCCGGCATTACGGAACCTGTGGGAAAACGGCGTCATGTTCCAGTACCCTGAAACAGGTTTCGCTGACCAGAAGTCTGCTGAACTGCAGTTTTTCGGCAATTTCGATAACTGGGACTTTGTAGCCGGCTTGTACAATTTTGAAGAGTCAGGCGGCAACAACCAGGACATTACCTTTTTCTGGGCTTTCCCATATGGACTGCACATAAACCGCCAGGATGCTGAAAGCACTGCCATCTACGGCAACTTCGGTTTCCAGGCTACCGAACGTCTCCGGCTGTCTGCGGGTGCGCGCTATACGGAAGATAAAAAAGACGCCTGGACCACCGTTGGCGTCGAGTCCAGCGCCTCTCGTAAATGGGATGAAACCAGCTGGGAGTTGGCTGCATCCTGGCAGATGAACAACGGCATGAACCTGTATGGCACCATCCAGAATGGCTACCAGTCAGGACAGTTTCCCGCCCGTCCCTACTGCCTGTTCAGCGACCCCGGTTGCTATGTCGCAACCGACAATGTAACAGCCACCAACTATGAGGTTGGATTGAAAGGAAGGCCGACCTCTTCACTGAGCATGTCAGCCGCCATTTTCTATACGGATTACTCTGATCTGCCATACCAGGTCAGTGACAATACGGGTGGCGGTTTCAACACGGTCAACCTGGTGGTCGACCAGACATCCATCGGTTTCGAATGGGAGAGCACCTGGGTGCCTAGCGACAGCTTCAGCCTGCATGCTGCCCTCGGCTATATTGATGTGGATGTAGATGATCCCAATCCCGCTGTCGCGGCGCCACTGACCCCCGAGTGGACCGCCTCCATCAGCCCTGAGTTTACCCAGCAATTGAGCAATGGCGGGAGAATCATCTGGCGCGCTGACGTTTCATACCGGGATGATATGTATGGCCAGCCCTACAGCAACGTCCCGCTGACCAACATCGACAGCCGCACCCTGCTGAATATCGACATTGCCTACCATGATCCCGACGATCGCTGGTTGGTGGGTCTCTATGGCCGTAATGTCACCGACGAAAAGTACGATAACGCACGTTTGTTACCGACCGACTACGTGCTGGTCATCCTCAACAATGACCGCAGCGAGTT
>CALBDB010000122.1 GCA_937927755.1 uncultured Lysobacterales bacterium | reverse complement strand
AGGCCTTGCCCCGCAACTGCTCCGCTATCTGCTCAACGCCGTCCTCGACTATACCGACGACCGGCACGGTTGATGCCCTGGCAAACTCGGTATCCGGGATCAGAACAGAGAGCGTGTTGCAGGCGACCAGGATGATATCGGGCGCATAGCGGTCCTGCATACTCTGCAGGGCACTGCTGAAAACTTTCAGTTTTTCCTTTCGTGACTGCAGGCCGTTGTAACCGGCATCATCAGTAAACAGGGCATTGAAAAAAACCAGGTTAACCGCTTTGAAAACCGGGTGTTGACTGAATTTTTCTGCTGCATCGGCGACCACGGAAAGGCCGCCAAGACCGGAGTCGGTGACAACGATGGTGATGCTCTCTTTCTGCAACAGGCCCGGCAGCCATTCGGGCCGCTCGGCAGCTTGCGCCGCAACCAGTGTGGCGATAAGCAATAAAAGCAACAGGACCAGGGACTGTAGCCCGTTCCGGTACAACAAACGTAATCGGTTATTTGCAGAACACTTCATAAAAATCTCACAGCATGAGAAGATCAATAACCGCTTGCCTTACCGTCCCGGCGGGGGTCGGCGCCACCGTGCATTACACCGCTTTTTTGATCGATAACAATACCCTGTGCACCACCAAAATAGAGGTCAAAGTCCTTTCTCACGCTCAGCTCATGTCCCATTTCCAACAATGAGCTCTGAACATCAAGGGGTATCCGTGACTCGATTTTCAAGGGACCAGATGCGTAACTGTTGATTCGTGGTGTATTGATTGCCGTCTGGATATCCATATCGAAATCAACCAGGTTGCTGATCAGCATGGCCACGGTAGAAATTATCCGCGACCCGCCGGGAGAGCCGAGCGTTGCGTATGGCTTGCCGTCTTTCAGCAACAGGGTCGGGCTCATGGTGCTCAGGGGTCTTTTGCCCCCCGCGATTGAATTTGCATACCCCGGGCGTTTATCAAAATCATCCATCTGGTCGTTCAGGATGATGCCTGTGCCGGGAGTGGTGATGCCCGAAGCGAAAAAATGATTGATGGTCTTGGTGTAGGCCACCATGTTTCCGTCACCATCAACTACCGAAAAGTGCGTGGTGCTGCCACTCTCCACGGTCCACGGGTCACCGCTGCCGGCATGTTCCATGACACTGTTCATATCGATACGGCCAAACTGGTCGAGCGCATACTGTTTTGAGGTCAGCGCCGTGGTCGGAACATCGACAAAGTCACTGTCCCCCATGAATTCCGCGCGGTCGGCATAAGTCAACTTCATCGCCTCGGTCCATGCGTGAATACTGCGGGCTGTGTTCACCCCCATCTTCTCCACGTCAAAACTTTCCATGATATTCAGCAATTCGATGACATGGGTGCCGCCGGAACTGGGTGGCGGTGCCGAGATGATCTCAAACCCGCGGTAGCTGCTGGTTACGGGGGTGCGAAAACTTACCTCGAAGTTTTCAAGGTCTTCCATCGTCATCAATCCGCCATCTGCCTGTACCGCATCGACGATGCTTTGCGCCACCGGTCCGTGATAAAAAGCATCAGGTCCCTGCTCTGCAATCAAGCGCAGGGTTTTGCCAAGATCAGGATTACGAACCGTATCCCCCGCCTCCTTGGGGAAGCCGTCGTTCAGGAAAATCCTGTCTGAAGCCGGGAAAGCCGCCAGGGCCTCGAAGTTGTCGGTAATTATGCCGGCCAGAACCGGTGAAACGGTAATACCCTGCTCCGCATGTTTAATGGCAGGCTGCATTACCTCGGTACGGCTCATGGTGCCGAATTTTTCCAACGCGGTCAGTAAACCTGCCACTTCCCCCGGAACAGCAACTGCCCGGCCGCCGATGACGACCGGGTTAAAACCACGGGCGTCAGGTATTACCTTGCCGTTCTCGTCCAACTCAAACATGTCGGCGGTTGCTGCGGCTGGCGCTTTTTCACGTGAATCTATAAAAACCACGGTACCGCTATCAGCAAACCAGATGAGCATTAAACCGCCGCCACCAATTCCCGAGGCGTTCGGTTCCACCACGCCAAGGGCAAAACCAACCGCCACCGCTGCATCGACGGCATTGCCGCCCGCTTTCAGAATATCAACACCGACCTGTGATGCCAGTGGATGCGCTGATGCAACCATCCCGTGCAGCCCTTTGGCTTCACGGGATGAATCCACCACATTGAGAGATGCACATCCAATGAAGAAAAATGCACAAACAGAGAAGAAAAGAGTGACCTTGTAACCATGCAAAAACTTTCTCATTTAAATAACAACTCCTTTCAATTCGTGAGCTACAAACCTGGTTATCGGCCCAGAGTGATAGCCAGTGACATGGGCAGTCCGGCAATATTACCGCATCCGAAAATCCGGTCGCCCGGATGAAATAACCCGAGCAGCCCTTCTTTGTTCTTTACCTTCATGTAACCGGCGGAACCGGGCCGCGCCGGCGGCCTGTCGCCTATGATCAACACCTCTTGCCACGGTGTATTGTTCAGCCAGTCAATAAAACTCCTGAAACGCCCGGGCCGGTCCCTGCGGTGATTGTAAACCAGGCGGGTCTCGTGCGGAGACCATGACAATGACCGGAACAGGTTCCGGGTGCTGGCTACGTCATTGGCCGAAAATGCCATCGCCACTTCAGCACCGCCGCAGTTGACGACCCTGAAATCATATTTGTCACCTTGTACACCGAGCATTGCCTGCAAGGCCGGTTCCGGCTCAAGCCCCAAACGCCGGGCCGCAGCTATTGCCAGCCCCAGGTTTATGGCAAGGTGCTTTTCCCCGGCAGCTTGGGCCGCTTCTGCAAATTCGAACCGGCAGCGGCGGCGCGTAAGCAGATTCAACAGGTATTTGTCAGCCTCCAGGCCGGCCGGAAGAATAAGCTGACCGCCCGCTGGAATACCACCTGTCAACACATCGGCAGCACAGGCGCTGGTCGGACCCCACGCCTCCTGGTGGTCCGGAACCGTGTTGGTCAATATCGTCACGTCCGGGCGCGACCACTTCCCGGCCAGGGCCTGAAAATCGGGTGATATGGCACTGTTTTCCAACACGACTGCCTGTGCTGATACGGGCAGCTTTCGCAGCCACCAGCGCATTTCTTCGACATGGGCGCCACTGGAACGTGAAATCGTTTGCACGCCATCCGGGCTATACTCACGCGGCTCAACGCCTGTAATACGCGCGAAGGTCTGCAGGCCGGCAGCGCTCAGGGCCGCGTGCAAAAAACGCACGGTGCTGCTCTTGCCACGACTGCCGTTGACCAGCACCCGCAGTGCTGAACCCTGGTTCAGTGCACTTCCCGGTGTCATGGCCGGCACACCCAGCTACTCGGAAAGAAACGCGCCGACACCAAGATCGGATAACTCCTGGTAAGCGGGTAAACCATCGATGGCGACACCCTTGCCTTCGCGCACATACTCCAGGTTGTCGGCCAGGGTCCAAACCGTGCTCACGTGCCTGGCAACCCGTTCTTCGATGCGTTTGTCATAGGATTCCCAAGGCACATACAGACGCCCCAGGCCAGCTGCTTTTTCGTAGGCCTTGTCTTCACCGGTCAGAATCAGCTCTTCATCGGTTTTGCCGCGAAAGCGCCCGGCGCTTGCGTTACAGGTTTCCAGCAGAATGGCCAGCACATCCGCGTTGTCGCCCCACTCGCGGTGGTTCAACCCGCGCAGGTTTTGTGGTGATGGCTCTAAACGGATCGGCACACCCTCGAACTCGAGTTCCATGGCGACCATGGCCGCCAACTCCATGGCTCGCTCGTGCGCCACCAATGCATCCACTACCGGGTATTCGGGTGAGGCCTCGTGCAGGTCGATGGCCAGGTCGACATTTTCCATCTTGATCAACTGCATGTAGCCGTAGGCCAGGCGTTCGGTTGCACCTCCGTCGGCGACACCGGGGTGCGCCCGGTTCAGGTTGCTGCGCTC
>CALBDB010000121.1 GCA_937927755.1 uncultured Lysobacterales bacterium | reverse complement strand
GAGACCGCTTCATACATATCGATGGTCATTTCGCGTTCGCGGAATGCGTACAGGAACACCGTCATCGCACCCAGGTCGATACCTGATGATCCGATCCACAGCATGTGGTTACCGATTCGGGTTATCTCATCGAACATGGTGCGGATATATTGTGCACGGACCGGTGGCTCGATGCCCAACAACTGTTCAATGGCGCGCACATAGGCGTGCTCACTGCACATCATCGAAACGTAATCCATCCTGTCCACGTATCCGATGGACTGGTTGAACGGTTTGCTTTCAGCGAGTTTCTCGGTGCCGCGGTGCAGTAAACCAATATGCGGATCAGCACGAACGACCTGTTCGCCGTCCAGTTCGAGTACCAGCCTCAGAACACCATGGGCCGCCGGATGTTGCGGCCCGAAATTCATCGTGTAGTTGCGAATTTCAGACATTTTATTCAGCCCCGGGTGCCAACGAGTCGGCCGCATCATCTGCTGCCTTGTCGATGTCATCTGCTTTGTAACGTGAATCGTCACGAATGACACGAGGCACCAGTACACGAGGTTCAATCTCGACCGGTTCATAGACCACGCGGCCCTTCTCCTCGTCATAACGGACGGTAACATTGCCAATCAACGGGAAATCCTTGCGGAATGGATGACCCGTAAAACCGTAATCCGTCAGGATACGGCGTAAATCCGGATGACCTTCGACTATGATTCCAAACAGGTCAAAAGTTTCACGCTCATACCAGTTGGCAGAGTTCCAGATTTCAACCAGCGACGGCACCACCGGGAACCCCTCGTCGGCGGTAAAAGTCTTGATCCGCAAACGCGTGTTGTGGGTAATTGAGAGCAGGTGTGCGACCACGCTGAAGCGTTGTTCGGCGTCATTTGATTCGGGACGGTCGGCCCAGTTAAAGCGGCCCGGCCCAAGACCCTCCACACCACGGCTGAAGCCGTCGTGCGTGGCGTCATCGGTTTCCCATTCCACCTGGCCAAAACTGAGATAATCGATACCGCACAGATCGGTCAACTGGCAGAACGCAAAACGCGCATCGTCACGAAGTGTTTGTGCGACTTCCAGCCACTGCTCCACAGGAACCTGGATCGTTACGATTTCGGTATCCGGCTCCAGAACGGCAATTCGTTCGCCGAAACATTCCTTGAGCTGATCGGAAAGACTATTGGACACGTCAATCATTACATCACCTGGCAATCGTTTCGGTACGGCGGATTTTCTTCTGCAATTGCAAAATGCCGTAAATCAGGGCTTCCGCTGTTGGCGGGCAACCGGGGACATATACGTCCACCGGTACGATACGGTCACAGCCACGTGTGACCGAGTAGGAATAATGATAATAACCGCCGCCATTGGCGCAGGATCCCATGGAAATAACCCAGCGGGGCTCGGCCATCTGGTCATAGACCTTGCGCATCGCCGGCGCCATTTTATTGACCAGCGTACCGGCAACGATCATAACATCCGACTGGCGCGGACTAGGGCGGAAAATAACTCCGAACCTGTCGAGGTCATAACGTGCTGCGCCGGCCTGCATCATTTCCACCGCGCAACACGCCAGGCCAAAAGAAACCGGCCACATCGAGCCGGTTCGTGCCCAGTTGAGCAGGGCGTCCAGCGAGGTTGTAACCACGCCGCGGGCCAGCAGCGGGTTGCTGTCTGCGCTGGGCCTTAAAATATCGTCTACTTCACCGAGCTCGGTACCCCGGCCCGGATACATAATGTCCATCATTCCCATTCCAGCGCACCTCTTTTCCAAATCACAATGTAGCCGATGACCAATTCGGCCAGGAACACAAACATGGCAACGATGCCAAACATTCCCAGCGTATCCAGGGCCAGCGCCCAGGGCAGGAAAAATGTGATTTCAAGGTCGAAAATGATAAACAGGATCGCTATCAGGTAGTAACGAACATCAAACTTTGTGCGGGTGTCTTCAAAGGCTTCAAAGCCGCACTCGTAAGGAGATAATTTTTCGCTGTCAGGCCGTGTCGGGCCGAGCAAACCGCCGATAACTACCAGCGCAATGCCTATAACTGTTGAGATACAGAGAAAAATCAGAATTGGCAGGTATTGTGCAAGCATACTCCAGTCTCAATTCAAAATGGGACAGTCGTATACCGTCCACAGAAAAAAAATGGTGCCCAAGGCCGGACTCGAACCGGCACGACTTCCGTCACTACCCCCTCAAGATAGCGTGTCTACCAATTCCACCACTTGGGCTATTACTATCGCTACCTCAGGACCCATTACCGTCGGGGGCAGCTTCACCAGAACCCTCATCCGGGGTTTCCGGGTCAGGGTTTTCTATCGCCGGCAAATCACCGGTTTCTTCTTCCGTCGCAGGTTGCGCAATCACGGCATCAATCGAGGGCATGTCTGAAGATTCAGATGCATTGATCGCCGCTGGCACATCCGGCGCAACCTGCTCTTCTACTTGTTCCGTTGCCGGTGTGGTTGCGACCACGCCGAGGTCTGTTTCGGGCGCCAGGCTGGATCGCGAAGCAATTACGGCCATGGTCAGGCTGATCAGGCAGAACAACGTCGCCAATACCCAGGTCGTGCGTGACAGGAAATTGCCAGCCCCGCGTGACCCAAATACCGTACCTGAAGCCCCGCTACCGAATGCGGCACCTGCGGTCGCACCGGCGCCTTTCTGAATCAGGATAAAGGCGATCATCGCAATTGCGATAAGCACATGAAAAATATTTAAAACCTGCATACTTTATTCCGTTATTTTGAGCACCTTTCAAGCGACGGCGCTATAGATTGCAAGGAAGTCTTCCGCAGTCAGCGAAGCCCCTCCGACAAGTCCGCCATCGATGTCACTCTGGGCAAACAATTCGGCGGCATTGGAACCATTCACACTGCCGCCGTATAAAACACGTAATTGACCGCCTATTATAGCATTGAGAGATGTTAATTTGTCACGTATAAATGCATGCACCGCCTGAGCCTGTTCCGGTGTCGCTGTTAACCCGGTTCCGATTGCCCATACTGGTTCATATGCAATAATTGCTTTTTTGAAAGCATCTATGCCGAACCTGTCTATAACTGCGTCCAACTGACGCTCAACCACTGCTTCGGTTTGTCCCTTTTCACGCTCCTCGAGTGTTTCACCAACACACAGGACCGGGTGTAGTTTGGAGTCCAGCGCGGCCTTGAAACGAAGGGCCACGTCTTGATCGCTTTCGCCGTAAATCGAACGTCGTTCCGAATGGCCAACCAGCACGTAATGACAACCCATATCCTTGAGCATGCCACCACTGGTTTCGCCGGTATGGGCGCCCTGGGCGTTAGGGTTCAGGGTCTGGCCGCCCCAATGTATATGGCTGCCTGACAGGACAGACTGCGTTTGGGCGAGGTAAGGAAAAGGTGGAAATACGACCATGTCGGCCTTGTCCTGCGCGGAGCTGCCAGCCAGCAGGCCGTCGAGCAGAGTCTGTACCATCGTCCCGGAACCGTGCATTTTCCAGTTTCCTGCAACCAGTATTTTTCTCATCATTCTTGTCCTGTTGATCGGGTGGCGCGCAAGCATACCCATGCACCACTTTTGTCGCAAGTCTGAAACCGATGGGCATGATGCTTTACATGACTGCAAAAACAAATGATGCAGGTCAATACTTCAATTCAAAATGTATATTTTCCTGCCCGGCATCAGGTCAACGGCGATCCGCCAAACAATAAGTGGTGCGTGTACAGGAATGCCATGAATATCAGTACGCTGAACAGTGTCATGGTTAGATCATTCCGGAGAGAAACCCTTTCAGGCCTGACCCAGGCGCCTTCCCGCCTGTTGATCAGCAATATCTCCAGGATCGACCATACGGTCAGGCCGCCGAACAGGACGATGCCGCGCGCGGTGCCTACGGCTGCCAGGTGCCCGACGCCCCAGCACACCATGCCGATCAATTGGGGGTGACGCATCAAACGCTTGATGTTGTTGGGCGGATAAGGGGCCAGAAACAGGATAAAGCCGACCAGTGTCAGGACACCTGCGACGTGTACGCCCCATTCCGGTGGTGTAAATACCAGTTCAAGGACATCCGGCTCTACGGGGGTCATGGACTTCCACCCGGTTATGATCAGAAACAGGGCAACAATCATCAACAGGGTGAAAATACCCTTGTAGGAATAGTCTCCATGGCGGCTGACCACATTTTTTTTGAGGTCTACTGCAATGGCTGGGGTCAGGTGAACGATACTCCAGAGTAAAACGCCTAATGCAAGCCTTGTCATGGTCTTGGTACTCCATCTGATTGCATTAATTAAAGTGTAGTAGCATGTGGACAATTTAATAATGACGCAGGTCAATATTATGAATCAGGAAACGATGCCGAAAGGCGGTCAAAAACCATGGGCCCTGGTGACAGGTGCGTCTGCCGGAATTGGCGCTGAGTTCTGCCGGCAACTGGCTGCGCAGGGCTACCAGCTGGTGTTGGTGGCGCGGCGTAAGGATAAACTCCAGGCTATAGCGGAGGAATTGAAAGAAACACACGGCGCTCACAGCTACATCATCACGGCAGATCTTTCTAAAAGTGACGCCTGCCAATCGGTGGTTACCCGGCTGGAAGATGAAAACATCGATATTGAATACCTGGTGAACAATGCGGGTTACGGCCTGCCTGGAAGTTTCCATGTGCCCGACTGGCAGGAACACGCCGATTTTATCCAGGTCATGATGACCGCCGTGTGTGAATTAACCCGGCATTTGCTGCCAGGTATGCAACAAAGTGGCCGGGGGTTTATCGTCAATGTAGCCTCGGTTGCCGGCCTGGTTCCATCAAGCGCCGGTCACACCCTGTATGGCGCCAGCAAGTCTTTCCTGATCAAGTTCAGCGAATCGCTTGCACTGGAGAATGAAAACACGGGTATAAAGGTCACGGCACTGTGCCCCGGCTTTACCTACAGCGAATTCCACGATGTCAACGGCACCCGTGAGATGATCAGCAAGCTGCCGAATTATCTGTGGCTGGATGCCAGGGACGTGGTTGCTGACACCATCAAGGCGATGGCCGCGAAGAGGGTCAAACCGCTGGTAATTCCCGGTACACAATACAAGAATATCGTGTTTGCGAACCGCTACCTTCCGTGGCTGGCTGCAATGCTCACCAAGCGACACGCAAAACACTTCCGCGTAACCGACTAGCAGGATGACCACGCCCGGGACCAGGTGATGCCTTCTGAAATGACTGACACCATTGTATTCGGCGCACGCGCACCTGCGTGCGTGGCAAGCAGCTTCTTTATGAATGCTGCGAAAAGCGGCACATACCCTTTGACCGAAGCGGGAAAATCATCATTGCCATCAACGAAGACCAGCAAGCCCGATTAAAGGCCCTGCAACAAAATGCGCTGCTCGCAGCAAGGTCCTGGGAGGCAGGGCTTTTAAGAACAGCATCGAACTTGATGTGGCGAATGATGGTGAATTCTCATTATGAATCCGGACCTATAACCAGCCGATTTCGGTTGCCGTGCCGGTACCGACGACGCACGATTTAAGGCTCGCCGGATGCCGCCATTGGGTGGCGGAAATTGCAATTCTCCCGCCCATGATCTCGGCGCGTTGTTGCGGGTACAAGGGTGTTTGCCCGGGGTGCGCAAGGCCTTCGGGGGCGACAGGCTGCCCGGTACGAAGATCGTACTTGTCGCTGGCGCCCAGGATATGCATCAATTCGTGGGTGATGATAATGCTGTTGCGGGCCGACGCCTGTCGTGAAGCCACCGCGTTGACGAGGCCATAACTGCCGTTTTTGATCCCGACCGACCGTTCCATCGCGCCATTGGCATTCTTTTTTTGATAGCGCACAAACATCCGGATGTCATCCGGCGCCAGGCCGTCCTGGTCACCGAGCCTCCACGACCACCAACGCATCTTCAAACTCCACAGCGCGATAGAAAGACGCGCGTCCCCACCCGGCAATTCCGGCGGCAGTGAAGCCAATGGCTTTGCCACCTGGATAACAACGGGTGTATCAAACTGACGGCCATGGCGCGACGCCTGCTGTCTCAGAAACTCACCAATTTCCCGAAATGAATCAGCCCCAAGGCCATTGACATAACGTTGGATATCCACATCGGGCTCAACCGGAATCGGGTACACCGTTACCCATAATGGTTTTTCCCAATTGCTGAACCTGCTGCCGGTCAAAACCTGGTTCCCGGCAACAATCACCAGGATAGTTAACAGAACCGCAATACGTATGTTACGAAACATCGGCTGGGCTAGGAACCGGCTACCGTCATCTTACCCAACAATATGGAACCGGTCTGAACACCGGAGCGGCTATCGATATCAGATCCGACTGCCTCAATGCCCAGGAATATGTCTTTCAGGTTACCGGCAATGGTCACCTCATCGACCGGGAACTGGATTTCACCGTTTTCTACCCAGAAACCACCCGCACCGCGAGAATAATCACCTGTTACGATACTGACACCCTGCCCCATGACCTCGGTTACCAACAGACCCGTGCCCATTTGCTGCATCAGTTCCTTTGCGGAAAAGCGACCAGGCCCTACGATCAGGTTGTGCACACCACCGGCATTGCCCGTTGTCTCGAGCCCGAGCCTCCGTGCCGAATAACTGCCCAGCACATAACCCGTGAGAATACCGTTTTCAATGATTTCCCGGTCCCGGGTGGCCACACCCTCGGCATCAAATGCTGTGCTGGAGGGGCCCCGTGGAAGAAATGGCCGTTCTGAAATCCTCATCCAATCAGGAAACAGCTGGCTGCCGACCGTGTCTTTTAAAAATGAACTATTGCGGTACAGCGCACCACCGGAAATAGCGCTGACCAGGTGACCCACCACCCCGTTTGCAACCTCGGGTGTTAATAAAATTGGCACCTCGCAGGTCGGTATTTTGCGCGCCCCGAGACGCATCACCGTCCGGCGGGCGGCCTCATGCCCGGTCTTTTCTATATCCTCGAGGTCGGTAAATGCCCGCCGCGAGTCATACCAGTAATCGCGTTGCATGCCTTCACCTTCACCGGCGATCAACACGCAACTCTGTCCGTAACGGGACCCGTCCCTGCGCCCCACAAAGCCATCCGAATTCGCATAAACACTCAAACCAAATCCAGCCGAGACTGACGCACCATCTGAATTGCTGACCTCAGAATTTTCCAGACCTGCCGCTTCACAGGCCAGCGCCCTTTCCATCGCCGCCGCTGCGTCCAGCGGTTGCGGGTGCCACAGATCCAGGTCAGGGAAGGTGTCTGCCAGACGCTCGGCCGGCGCCAGACCGTTGCACTTGTCCGCCTGCGTAAAGCGGGCGATATCAATGGCCTTTTCCACGCAGGTGCGGATAGTTTCCGGGCGCAGGTCCCCACTGCTCGCGTGGCCCTTGCTGTTGCCGATATAAACGCTGATGCCCAGTCCGCGGTCGCGACTGTGCTCCAGCGTCTCGACTTCCCCCATGCGAACGTTGACCTGCAAGCCATAATGGATGTTGGCCGATACCTCGGAACTGTCCGCGCCCAGGCTGCGGGCGTGGTCAATCGCCTGCTGCGCATTGTCGGCCAGGCCGGACAATTCCTGATCGCGATCCGGCACCGCCTGCGCTACCATACCCCTATCTGCCATCATGAATCCTCCTTGGATAAATTGCCGGAATGAACGAACCCTCTACCGAAAACGAAACGCTTGAAATCAGCAAAAGCCAGCGCAAGCGCGAAGCCAACGAATTGCTGGAACTGGCCAAAAACCTGATCGCGATGCCGGATTCCAAGCTCAAACGCATGCCGCTTGATGAAGATCTGCGTGAAGAAATTGAATTTGCCCGCAGCATCCGTGCGCACGGTGCCCGCAAAAGACAACTGATGACCGTCGGCAAAATGCTCCGCAAACGCGACAACCAGGAACTGCTGGATGCCGTGAACGATATCGATCAGAAAAACCGGCTGATGAATGCGCGCTTTCATCTTATCGAAGCCTGGCGCGACCGCCTGCTCGAAGGCGGTGACCAGGAATTGGCAGAATTGTTTGAACAAAGCCCCGGTCTCAATGTGCAGACATTGCGCCAGTTGATCCGTAATGCCCAAAAGGAGGCAAAGCTGGGCAAGCCGCCTACGGCGGCGCGCAAGTTGTTCAAGCTGTTGCGGGAATCAGATGAGGAGAGTCTTTTACCGCCTTTATAAAGAGGCACCGTCATGCACCTGCTCAAGTCTGCGTCCCTCCGACGGTTAAGGAATCGATCCGCAAGGTTGGCTGACCGACCCCCACCGGTACGCTCTGGCCATCCTTGCCGCATACACCCACACCTGCATCCAGTTTCAGATCGTTACCGACCATGCTGACGCGGGTCATTACCTCGGGTCCGTTGCCGATCAGGGTGGCGCCGCGGACGGGCCGCGTAATCTTGCCATTTTCGATCAGATAGGCTTCGGAGGCGGAGAATACGAACTTGCCCGAAGTGATATCCACCTGGCCGCCTGCGAAATTGACTGCATAAAGACCATTGTCCACCGACGCAATGATGTCACCAGGCTCATTTTTTCCGGGCAGCATAAAGGTATTGGTCATTCTCGGCATCGGCAGGTGGGTAAACGACTCACGCCGGCCATTGCCGGTCGGTTTCATGTTCATCAGGCGGGCGTTGAGCTTGTCCTGCATATAACTGACCAATATACCGTCTTCAACCAGCACCGTTTGCTCGGTGGCTGTGCCTTCATCATCAACACTCAGGGATCCGCGTCTCTGGGGAAGAGTGCCGTCATCGACAATGGTGACACCACCGGCTGCTACCTTTTCACCCAGGCGCCCGCTGAACGCGGAAATGCCCTTGCGGTTGAAGTCACCTTCCAGTCCGTGGCCGACGGCTTCATGCAATAACACACCCGGCCATCCCGGTCCGAGCACCACGGTCATGGTGCCGGCCGGCGCCGCATCGGCCTCGAGGTTCACCAGGGCCTGGCGTACCGCCTCGTCGGCAAATTTCTGCCAGGCGTTGTCCCCGGTCAACTGCAGGTAATCAAAGCGGCCGCCACCGCCGTCACTTCCCTGTTCACGGCGATCACCCTGTTCAGCTATGACAGTAACATTCATCCTGACCAATGGTCGTATATCTGCTGCCAGCGCCCCGTCCGTAGAGGCAACCAGGATGGTTTCATGCGTCGCAGCCATGCTGACCATGACCTGTTTGACCCGCGGGTCCAGCGATCGTGTATAGCTGTCAATCTGCCTCAACAGGTCGACTTTTTCATCGGCGGTCATCGTAGCCATGGGATCAATGGGCAAATACAGCGACTTGGGACCCTGTCGCTGCCAGGCCTGCACGCTGCCCTGCGCGCCCTGCTGTGCAATGGCGCGGGCGGCGGTTGATGCCTGCATCAGCGAGGGCATGATGATCTCATCTGCGTAGGCAAACCCGGTTTTCTCGCCGCTGATTGCTCGAATGCCAACACCCTGCTCTACCGCGTGCGTGCCACTTCTGACCAGCCCGTCTTCCAACGACCAGGCTTCGTGGCTGGTGTTTTGAAAATACAGGTCCCCGGAATCCACCGAAGGCCCCATCAGGTGGTGCAGAACTTTTTCCAGGTCTGTATGGCTGAGCCCGCCAGGCGCGAGGAGCTGCTGCTCCGCCAATTTTAGTGCATCAGTCATGTGTTTTCTCTTCTGTAATCTGCCCACCGGTTAACCCGGTTTCAGTTCCTTTGCCGGGTTGGTCCGGGGGTTGATCTTCGATCTGTTCTTCGACCGGTTTTTCGCTGCCCGTCTCAGCGGGCAAGCCCGAATCCGGATTGCCTTCGCTGTCCTGTTGTCTTGGCGGTCTCTCAACCCGCTCTACTTCCGAATCTTCCCAGGGACCGCGGATCGTATACCTGGCCTCGGCTGCCTCACCAAGGGCATCACGCAACAGGGCCTGTAGGGCAAGGCCGGCGGCAGCACCTGCCGGTCCGCCCGCAATGGCGCCAATCACCGGCAGGGTCTTGCTGACACCGGGGCGTACGGCAACTTCGTAGTCAAATGTCTTGGCAACCAGGTCGGTGCTGCCGACGATGGAAATTTCAGCCGCCGTTGAACTCAGTACCAGGTCATCGGTGTAACTGGTGCCATTTTCAAGTTTCATCGTGCCCTTGGCCTCGTCAAAGCTGAAGCCCTCGTTGAACACATCGCGGAAATCCATGGCCAGGCGGCGAGGTAATTCTGAAAGACTGAGCAGTCCCAGCATACGTCCGGCGCCCGGATCCGCTGTCAGGATATTGCCCTGGATCACGCTGATATCCATGTCACCATTCAGACTGGCCAAAGCAAAAGCAGCAGGCGGGCCTTCCCACCAGGCGTCAAAATGTACCAGTGTCTGGCCACCCTGCATGGCCGATGATATATCCATGGCCTCCAGTACCGTGCCCAGGCTCTCTGAAGTTATACGAATATCGAAATCTGATTGCTCACCCTCATCCGTCCTCAACCAGTCACCACGGGCATTGAAAATCAGGCTGGGTGAATGTGCCTCGATGGATTCGATATGGAACCCATTTTCTACCGGATAGCCTTCGATACGGGTTTCGCCAAGATCCAACCCGAGGTAACTGAACTCTTTGCTGAAAAAATGCATTTCCGGCAGATCAGCGGGGTTCGATTCCATGGTCATGCCTTCCGCAACGGGGTCCGGCAATATCAGTCGTTCAAACTCACCGGTCATGCTGTGGGAGCCTTCTTCATTCTTGTAATAGCGCACCGTCCCATCGATACCCTGGCTGTCAAAATTTCCGGTAATGACGCCATCCTCGTATAACATTCTGAGTCCAACCTCCTCGAAGCGGCGGTTGAAGATCATGATTTCACCGGCGTTCACACTGGCTGTCTGCAGCGTAAGTCCGCCAACGTCTTCTGTTTCCGACAAACGGTCTATCGTCAGGTCAATCCACCCGTCGAGATCAAATATGGGTGTTGAACCATTGACCACGAACGTTCCCCCTGGTGGCAGGGTTTTGACCTTGCCATCCAGTTGCACGGCCCCTCGAAGCGGCTTGGCGTCCTCTTCCGTCAGTTCCATTTTGAACTGCATGCGGCCAGGCACATCCGCTGTCAGGATGTTGTTCTCGGTACGTATGGGGTAGCGCACCAGCATGGGCCAGCTTTCTTCTGCCGGTTTTCCGAATGGCGCGGGCAAATCTATGCTCACACCTCCGAGCCCGCTATAGATGTCCAGCCAGGTTTCCCTTCTGTCGCTGTCGTCCACCGATATCACGCTTATGCCGATATCCCATTGGCTGGTACCGCTGGCCCTGTGGAACAGGGGCTCGCGCTGCAGCAAATCCTCCGGGATGACTTTTTCGACCGGCATTGAACCATGCAGGCTGGCGCGAAAGACCTCGTCTGCATCCCAGTCTGAAAAAACTTCTAATTCAACAGGAAAGCCCTTGTATGAACCACTCAGCTGTTTGGCCTCAAGTCCTTCGCGGTGATATTCGAGGGTTCCCGCAACTCCTTCCAGCACCACACCAGACCTCAACTCGGTAAATTGATTGTCTTCAAATTGCAGGCTACCCGAAACTTGTATTGGCTCTGTGGACTCTCCCAACCCCGTGCGCAATTGGCCGTTGATATCTGCGGGACCGGTAAATACAAACTGGTTCAAGTTGAGGTCGAGGCCGTTGAGCAATGGTGTGCGTTCGAGGAAACTGATCAGGGCAGGCAATTCAGTGGCTGTTTCATATTCCAAATCCAGTACCGGGGATTTGAAGTCAGCAATACGGGCACTCACATTATCAACCGTTGCGCCGGCTGACTGGCCAATCCGGCCCTCGACATACATGCCCGGCCCTTCGAAAGTAGCTACCGCAGTCACCTGGCTGGCGCGCGGCCAGCCATCAACATATTTCAGCACGGCGTTTTCCACCGGCGCAACGGCGATCAGCCGCCCGCTCTGGTCTGTAAACGGGAAATTATCCATATCGCCGGTCATCGAATAGCGTCCATTCGAAACCAGCCCGTCCACCAGCGATGTACGCAACCAGTGCAAGGTACGCGCCTTCATTACATTTTCCGGCCAGTAATCACCGAAGCGGGAAACATCGCCACGCTGCATGGCGGCATTGATATCAATTTCGGGCTTGCCTTCGCTGGATGCCATACGCACCCGACCGCTGACGCTCATATCCTCGTTTTGCGCCTGACACCTGTTCAGGTCAAATTGCCAGTAGGTTTTTTTTGTCCACAGTGTTTCCAACCGGCAAGCGGTCAGTGTGAATGTGAGTGGCCGGCGGAAAACACGCGGCCAGTCCAGTTTGACTGAAGGGCCGGCAAACCCGATATCGCCAGACCTCGCACCCAGGTCAAACTGCGCATCAATCCCCTCGATGTCAGGCCCCTTCTCCCAGCCCCAGAAGTGGCCGTTCTGAAGCTGACCGATAGCCGCTGAAAGCTGCCAACCCGCATCCAGAACCAGGTCAAAATCGGTGACTATACCCTGGCCTCTTTTCGGAATGGCTGCTGGCCAGGACGTGTTATAGGTCGCCATGATTCTTTGCGTCAATTGCAAAGGCATATCCAGTTCGACGTAATCTGCACTGACCCACAGACCAAGGTTTTGAGGTATATTCCTGGCCACCGTAAGGCGCTCGCTCTCCCACTCGGAACCCGCGTACTCAACGACCAGGCCGGCCAGGTCCATTCGCCAGTTCTTGCGCTGGATAAAGCTGAAATTCAGGCGGCTGTTCAGGTGATCGATCAACAGGGGACCTTCCTGTGAAGACAATAACGCCTCCCGGAGGTCCACCACGCCCTGCATTTCCTGCGGGCTGCCAAGTTGCCACTGACCCCATAATTCCCCGTTCAGCCGCCCTGATGTCGGCAGCAATGGATGGTGCGGCAATTGCCTGACCAACTCCGCCAGCATCAACTCGCCGGTTTTTATGTGCCAACTCGCTTTTTCCAGGTGTTGTTCCGTATCCAGCCTGATCTGGACGATCGCATCGAGATCACCCACGACACGGCGCCGTTCCCTGTCTGTCACCCGGGCCTGTATCTCTGCAGCCATGTTGCGGCCATCCATCTTGAGCCGGCCGTTTACATTGCTCAGGACCAGGTGTATCTCGCGCTCGGGATCATTAAAGCTCAGGCTGACATCCTGCAAACGCACTTCGCCATTCAGGGCTACGTCGCGCAGGCCGGAGTTCCTGCTTTGACCTGACCCGGTATTGCTGACACCCAGCCCGGACAAAATGTAGCGGCCATCAAGCATGCGCTCCAGCGCCAGGTCTGCTCCGATAATACGGAAGCTGTACAGCGGTCGGCCGGGAATCAGGTAATTCAGCGGCTTGATATCCAATGCAGCCCGGTTAATGGCGATCTCCGACTCCATGCCATCGGGCATCAGGGTGACGCCCTGCAGACTAATACGGGGGCCGAACGCCTTCCACTCACCGCTGAAGCTCTCGACCTTTACTGTCTGATTGAAGGCCTTGCTCAACCATGCCTCAAGTTCAGGCTGGTAATGCACGCTGTATGGCATCAGCAACTTGCCGATCCCCACGACCACGGCCGCCAACAGCGTCAGCAGGGTCAGTGTCGTCCATAGCAGCGTTCTTATCCGCCTGAAAATTTTGCGCAAACTATTCATCGGAAACCATCAACTCTTTTCACGATTCGTCACGTTACAGCAGCACCACGTCGAATTGCTCCTGCGTGTACTGGTCTTCACGTTGGAAGCGAATGGATTTTCCGATGGTTTCTTCCAGTTCAGCGACAATAGTGGATTGATCATCCAGGATTTTATCCACGACCCCGGAGGATGCGACCACCAGCAGACGGCTGGCTTCAAATTGCCGGCTGGAACGCATGATTTCCCTGAATACCTCCAGGCAGACGGTCTCCGCGCTCTTTAACACGCCGCGGCCGGAACACACGGGGCAGGGTTCGCAAAGCACGTGCCCGAGGCTTTCGGTTGTTCGTTTACGGGTCATTTCAACCAACCCGAGCGATGATAACTCACATATATTGGTCTTTGCGTGATCGCGCTCCAGGGCGCGTCCGAGGGCCAGCATGACCTGGTTCCTGTGCTCGCTGTCGAGCATGTCGATAAAATCAATAATGATAATCCCGCCGAGGTTGCGCAACCGCAATTGCCGGGCTATGGCCTGCGCTGCTTCCAGGTTTGTTTTGTAAATGGTTTCTTCCAGTGTCCGGTGACCCACGAATGCACCGGTATTGACATCGATTGTGGTCATTGCCTCGGTCTGGTCAATGACCAGGTGGCCACCCGATTTGAGTGGAGTTGTACGGTGCAGGGCATTATCAATCTCGTCCTCAATACCGTACAAATCAAAAATCGGCCGTGCAGCAGAGTAGTACTCGATGCGTTGTGTCCATTCTGGCAGGAACCTGCTGGTGAAATCCTTCAGGTGCTCATATTCCTCCTTCGAATCTATTCGGACTTTTTCGACCTCCTCATGCATATGGTCCCGCAATGCCCGCAACGGCAGGGCCAGGTCTTCGTAAATACATTCGCCCGGCTTGCTGATACGGGTTTGTTCACCGACACATTCCCAGATTTTCCCCAGGTAAGACATATCTGCCGACAACGCAAAATCACTGATATTTTCGGCATTTGTGCGGACGATATAGCCGTGCTTAGCCTTGTGCTCACGCAAGTCGGCCAGCAGGTTTCTCAGGCGATCACGTTCAGCTTCATCCTCGATGCGAACGGATACGGCAAGGGTTTCACTGTCCGGCAACAGCACCAAAAATCGCGACGGGATACTAAGGTTGGTGGTAAGCCGGGCGCCCTTGGTTCCCAGCGGATCTTTGATGACCTGCACAACCACTTCGTCACCTTCCCGGACCAGGGAATTAATGGAGGGCTCCGGCGGCGGGTCTTCCGGCATCTGTTCACGCTCTACACGGTAGATATCAGACGCGTGCAAAAAAGCCGTACGATCAAGCCCGATGTCTATGAAAGCAGCCTGCATCCCCGGCAGCACGCGGGACACCTTGCCCTTGTAGATATTGCCCAGATAACCAACGTGGCTATGCCGCTCCAGGGATACTTCCTGCAGCATGCCGTTTTCAACCAGCGCAACGCGGGTTTCGGTAGGCGTGACATTGATAAGGATCTCTTCGCTCATATGCGCGTCCCTTTACACCCGCAGGTGCTCAAATCTGGAACGCTAGGATACCATCCACACGGACCCTGGGGATGACCGGGGTCAATTAACCCGGCCGGGTAACATCCGGCACTCATTCCATCAAGCCTGCGCGGCGAAGCAACTCTGCCGTTTCGAACAGCGGCAAACCCATAACACCGCTATAGCTACCCTCGATGCGGCGGATGTATTGTCCCGTACCCCCCTGCACCGCATAAGCACCTGCCTTATCCATCGGTTCATCACCCTGGCAATAACGCCTGATCCAGTCTGCCGGCATTTCTCCAAAGGTCACTGCGGTAATATTGACCGTTTCGAGCACCTTGTCCGGTTCCAGCGCAATCGCCACAGCTGAATAGACATGATGTGTCTGTCCCGACAGTGCCTGCAACATGCTCTCCGCCTGGGCGCGTGATTCCGGTTTACAAAGAATCCTGCCATCCAGTAACACGATCGTGTCGGAACCAAGCGCCGGCATCAGGCCCATGGTCTGCTCAAATCCGGCCAGGGCTTTTTCCCGTGCCATGCGCAAGACATAATCCCGCGGAGACTCACCGTCGTTTATGGATTCATCAATATTTGCCGCCGACACGACAAACGTTACATCCAGTTGCCTGAGCAATTCATGTCGCCGCGGCGAAGCGGAAGCCAGCAGGATTGAGGGTGATGAACTCATGCGCGGTGGTACGGGTGGTTTTGGCTAATGGTCCAGGCCCGGTATAGCTGCTCGGCGAGCACCACCCTGACCAGTGGGTGCGGCAAGGTCAGCGGGCCGAGTGACCAGCGGTTGTCGGCTTTTTGCATGATGTCCGGGCTGATGCCATCCGGTCCGCCACTCATGAAACCA
>CALBDB010000120.1 GCA_937927755.1 uncultured Lysobacterales bacterium | reverse complement strand
CACCATGTTCGATGAGATAACCCGAATCGGTAACCACATGCTGTGGATCGGATCATCAGGTATCGACCTGGGTGCGATGACGGTGTTCCTGTACGCATTCCGCGAACGCGAAATGACCATCGATATGTATGAAGCGGTCTCAGGCGCCCGCATGCACGCGAACTACTACCGGCCCGGCGGCGTGTATCGCGATTTGCCCGATACCATGCCGCAGTACAAGGAGTCCCCGTGGACCAAGGGCAAAGACCTCAAGCGCAAGAACGAATGGCGTGAAGGTTCATTGCTCGATTTCATCGAGGCATTTGCCAAAGATTTCCCCTCCAAAGTCGATGAATACGAAACACTGCTGACCGATAACCGGATCTGGAAACAACGTACTGTCGGTATTGGTGTTTTACCCCCCGACCGGGCACAGCAACTGGGTTGCTCAGGTCCTATGTTGCGTGGTTCCGGCGTGGAATGGGACCTGCGTAAGAAACAGCCCTATGCCATGTACCACGAGATTGATTTTGATATCCCGGTTGGTATCAATGGTGACTGCTACGACCGTTACCTGGTGCGTATCGAAGAAATGCGCCAGTCTGCACGCATCATCCTGCAGTGTGTCGATTGGCTGCGCGCCAATCCTGGCCACGTGATGCTGAAGAATTTCAAGGTCATACCACCCACGCGTGAAGAAATGAAAGATGATATGGAAGCCCTGATTCATCACTTCAAACTATTCACCGAGGGCTTCAGTGTTCCACGCGGCGAGACTTATGCGGCGGTCGAGGCACCCAAGGGTGAATTTGGCTGCTACATGGTTTCAGATGGCGCCAACAAGCCTTACCGTGTTCATTTCAGAGCACCCGGGTTTGTGCACCTCTCCGCCATGGATGAACTGGCGCGGGGGCACATGCTGGCCGACGTGGTCGCCCTGATGGGCACCCTGGATATCGTATTTGGTGAGGTGGACCGCTAATGAGCCATAAAGCTGATTTCATTGCCGGTAAGAAGGGTCTTCTGAACGGGGAAACCCGCGCGACGATCGATCATTGGACGGCAAAATTTCCGCCTGAACACAAACGTTCGGCATTGATCCAGGGACTACTGGCTGCACAGGAGCAGAACGGCGGTTGGGTCAGCAAGGACATGATCGAAGCTGTTGCGGATTACCTGGACCTGCCCCCGGTCTGGGCCTACGAAGTAGCCAGTTTCTATTCGATGATCGATCAGAAGCCGGTTGGCAAACACAAGGTTAACATTTGCACCAATATTTCCTGTTGGTTGAATGGCGCCGAAGACCTCGTCAGCCACGTGGAAAACAAACTGGGCATAAGGCTGGGTGAAACCACGGAAGATGAGCGCATTACGCTGGTGGTCGAGGAAGAATGCCTCGCCGCATGTTGCGGGGCGCCGATGATGGTTGTCGATGGCCACTATCACGAAAATCTTGATACCGACAAGATCGATGAAATTCTGGACGGACTAGACTGATGGCCGCACATAACGTCGTATTTACAACGCTTGACGCCGAAGTACCTTGGTCACTGGATACCTACCTCGCTATCGATGGATACAAGGCCTGGAAGAAAATCCTGGCCGAGAAAACCGATCCGGTTGAAATCATCGATAACGTCAAGCTTTCGGCCTTGCGCGGTCGTGGCGGGGCGGGTTTCCCGGCCGGTCTGAAGTGGAGCTTTATGCCGCGCTCCGCGCCCGGACAGAAATATATTCTTTGCAATTCGGACGAATCCGAGCCGGGCACTTGTAAAGACCGCGATATCCTGAGGTTTAACCCGCACTCGGTCATTGAAGGCATGTGTATCGCTGCCTATTCAATGGGTGCAACGGTGGGTTACAACTACTTGCGCGGTGAGTTCCACCATGAACCTTTCGAGCGATTTGAGGGCGCCCTGAAAGAAGCATATGAAGCAGGTCTGCTGGGCGAAAATGTGCTGGACAGCGGCGTGGACATGGATATCTACGCAGTGCTGGGTGCTGGTGCCTATATATGCGGTGAAGAAACCGCGATGATGGAATCGCTGGAAGGCAAGAAGGGTCAGCCACGCTTCAAGCCGCCATTCCCGGCCAATTTTGGCCTGTATGGCAAGCCCAGTACAATCAATAACACCGAAACACTGGCTTCCGTGCCGCATATCATGCGTAACGGCGGCCAGTGGTTTCTTGATATCGGCAAGCCAAATAATGGCGGGCCCAAGCTGTTTTCTGTTTCCGGCCATGTAAACAAACCCGGTAATTTCGAGATACCGATGGGTACGCCCTTTCCCGAACTACTGGAGATGGCTGGTGGCGTGCGTAACGGCAACAAGCTCAAGGGCGTAATTCCGGGCGGTTCCTCCATGCCGGTGCTGCCTGCGGAACTGATCATGGGTTCAACCATGGATTACGACTCCCTGGCCAAAGCCGGCTCCGGCCTCGGTTCAGGCGCCGTGATCGTCATGGATGAAACTACCTGCATGGTCAAAGCCTGTACCCGGATTTCACGGTTCTACCACATGGAATCCTGTGGTCAGTGCACACCCTGCCGTGAAGGCACCGGCTGGATGCACCGGGTGCTGCAAAGAATTGTGGATGGCAACGGTAAAAAGGAAGACCTTGAATTACTGCGTTCCGCTGCAGGACAGATCGAAGGCCATACCATTTGCGCCTTTGGTGAAGCCGCTGCCTGGCCGGTGCAGGGATTCCTGCGCCATTTCTGGCACGAATTTGAATATTACATAGAACACGGCCATTCCATGGTCGATGATCAAGAGGGGAAAGCTGCATGAGCACGCAGCCGGAAAAAGCAGTGGAAATGGTCAACATCGAGATCGATGGCCGGGCCATGGAAGTTCCAAAAAACTCGATGATTATCGAGGCCACGGATAAAGCCGGAATTAGTATTCCGCGTTTCTGCTACCACGAAAAACTGAGCATATCGGCCAATTGCCGCATGTGCCTGGTGGACATTGAAAAATCACCCAAGCCGATGCCTGCATGTGCGACACCGGTGATGGAGGGCATGAAAGTCTATACGCAATCAAGACGTGCGATTGACGCACAGCATGGCGTAATGGAGTTTCTGCTGATCAACCATCCTCTGGATTGCCCCATTTGCGACCAGGGTGGTGAATGTGAGCTACAGGACCTGGCCATGGGTTATGGCCGTTCCGTTTCACGCTTCAGCGAGCGTAAGCGCGTGGTCAAGGATCACAATATCGGCTCACTGGTACAGACCGACCTGACACGTTGCATCCAGTGCACACGTTGTGTGCGTTTCATGGATGAAATAGCGGGCACCAACGAACTGGGTTTAATGGGTCGTGGTGACCGTATGGAAATCGGCACCTGCCTGTCGCAGGGTGTTGATTCTGAATTGTCCGGTAACGTAATTGACCTGTGTCCGGTGGGCGCCCTTACCAACAAGCCATTCCGCTTTTCTGCGCGCGCTTGGGAACTGATAGCCAGGCCATCGCTTGCAGTGCACGACGGCGTGGGTTCAAACCTTTGGTATCACACGCGCAGCGGCAGTGTAATGCGCGCCGTTCCGAGGGATTGCGAGAGCGCCAACGAAACCTGGCTGACCGATCGTGACCGCTATTCCCATTTTGGTTTGAACTCGGAAGACAGGCTGCTCGAGCCGATGGTCAAGGTTGACGGCCGCTGGGCGAGCGTCACCTGGGACGAGGGCATCAAGGCTGCTTCGAGGGCGCTGAGGGAAACCGTGACCGCCCATGGTGGAGCCAGCCTGGGCGTACTGATGTCGCCAAGCGTATCAACTGAAGAGTATTTTCTTGCGCAACGCATGGCTCGTGGCCTTGACTGCCCGAATATTGACCACCGCCTCAGAGAACAGGATTTCAGCGATGATGCAGCGCGCCGGCAAGCGCCTGCTTTCCAGTCACCAATGGCTGCAATCGACGATCGCGACGCAATTTTATTGGTCGGCAGCAATATTCGCCACGAAGCTCCCATCCTGGGCCAGCGTGTGCGCAAAGCCTGGCGCAAAGGCGCGAGCGTGGCAGCGCTGAACCCGGTGGACTGGAATTTCCATTTCAGCCTTGCCAACAAGATTATCAGCGCTCCGCAAAACATGGTCGGGGAACTGGCAGCGATCGCCCGGGCGGTTGCCACTGCTACCGGGAAGGAAATCCCCGCTTCGCTGCAAGCTGCACTGGTTGGTATCCAGCCGGATGAATCCCACAAAGCTATCGCAGACATGCTGAATGGCGGATCTAACGGGATGCTGATCCTCGGGCAGGTTGCCATGGCCCATCATCAGGCATCCTGGTTGCGCCAGTTGTCCCGCTGGATTGCCGAGGCGAGCGGTGTGGTTCTGAACATGGTCACCAATGGTGGTAACACCACGGGCGCAGCACTGGCCGGCGCATTGCCGGGACAGGGCGTTGGCGGTAGTGAGGCAGAGCAGGGGTTGAATGTCCGTGAAATGCTGGCTACACCTGCCAGGACTTTCCTGTTGTGGGATATCGAACCGGAGTTTGACATGGCCAATCCGGCGATGGCAAAAGCGGCCCTGGCAACCGCGGAAACCGTGGTGGCTGTATCGTCTTACGCCAGTGACAATTTGAAAGCCTGTGCCGACGTGTTGTTGCCACTGGCGCCGCTGGCCGAGTCCGAGGGCCGTTATTACGCATACGACGGCCAGTCATTCGACGTTGAGCGATCCGCCAGGGCAGCAGGCCAGTCAAAGCCAGGCTGGAGGATTTTACGCAGGCTTGGCGCCGAGCTTGAACTGGACGGGTTTTCCCAAGTGGACATCAGTGGTGTACTGGAAGAGTTACGGGCCGGTATCGGTGACGAAGGCAGCACGCTGGCTGAAGCCGAACTGGCGGCGCCTGGAAGTGGCGATGACCTTCACCGTGTCGGCGAGGTGGCGATGTATTCCGCCGATGCCTTGTGCCGCCGTTCCGAGTACCTGCAGCAAACCGTGCATGCCGATAATGCATTTGTGGGTCTGAGTCCGGATGATGCCGGTCGTAAGGGCCTGGTTGAAGGCAGTGATGTCAAGGTAAGCCAGGGTGAGGGACGGGTAATACTGCCGGTCCGTATCTTCAATGAATTGCCCGCAGGGGCTGTTTGGGTGAAAAGTGCGACCAGTGTCAGCAATGAACTGGGCGACAGTTTCGGCCCCATTAACGTGGAGGCGGCCTGATGTTTGAAATGATCGAATCAGTATTCAACTGGATACAGTCACAGTACCTGATCTGGACTGTGCTCAAGATCGTGGTAATCGTTCTTCCGCTGATCACCGCGGTGGCCTTCTACACGTATTTTGAGCGCAAGGTGATTGGTTCCATGCAAATTCGTGTCGGGCCCAACCGCGTTGGTCCGCTGGGCTTGATTCAGCCGTTTGCCGATGTCTTCAAACTGCTGTTAAAAGAGATTGTTCTGCCGACCAATGCAAACCGGTTCCTGTTTGTTACGGCACCGGTAATCGCGCTGGCGCCAGCATTTGCAGCCTGGGCCGTCGTGCCGTTCAATGATTTCCTGGTACTGGCAGACGTCGATGCCGGACTCCTTTACGTGTTGGCGCTGACCTCGCTGGGTGTTTACGGCATCATCATTGCCGGTTGGGCTTCCAACTCCAAATATGCATTCCTTGGCGCCATGCGTGCTGCGGCACAGGCTGTTTCTTATGAAATAGCCATGGGCTTCGCCCTGGTTGGCGTATTGATCCTGGCCGGGTCCATGAACCTGCGTGAAATCGTGCTGGCACAGCAAGGCGGTATTTTTGACTGGTACTGGTTACCGCTGTTTCCATTATTTGTGATTTACATGATCTCCGGCCTGGCAGAAACCAACCGTGCACCGTTTGATATGGCTGAGGGCGAATCGGAAATCGTGGCCGGCTTCCACGTCGAATACTCGGGTGCGGCATTTGCCGTTTTCTTCCTGGCCGAATACGCCAATATGATCCTGATTTCCGGTCTAACCGCCATCATGTTTGCCGGTGGCTGGTTGTCACCGTTTGAAGGCTGGCCGGTTATCGGCGACACCTTCCTCGGCCAGGGAAGCATCATCTGGTTCCTGGCCAAGACAGTTATCTTCATGTTCATGTTTTTGTGGTACCGGGCGACATGGCCCCGTTACCGATACGACCAGATCATGCGTCTGGGTTGGAAAGTACTTATTCCCATAACACTGGTCTGGGTGATGTTATCTGCCCTGATGACGGTGCTCGGGATCGTGGTAAAGGGTAGCTGATGATGAAACGTGTCATCGAATATTTACGTAGCCTGTTGTTGCTCGAGTTGCTGGCGGGCATGGGCCTTACGATGCGCCATTTTTTCCGTCCGCGCATTACCATCAATTACCCGGAAGAGAAAACCCCGAAGTCTCCCCGTTTCCGTGGTCTGCATGCCTTGCGCCGCTACCCGAATGGTGAGGAGCGCTGTATAGCCTGCAAATTGTGCGAGGCCGTATGTCCCGCACTGGCAATTACCATTGACTCTACCGAAAATGATGATGGCTCCCGGCGTACCACGGCCTATGAAATCGATTTGTTCAAATGTATTTACTGCGGACTTTGCGAAGAGTCCTGCCCGGTCGATTCGATCGTACTGACCGGTGTTCTCGAGTATCACATGGAGAGCCGTGAAGAGGGCATCCTGACAAAGGATAAACTTTTGGCGATCGGTGACCGCTACGAGTCAGAAATCGCAGAAAACCGTAACAAGGATGCGGCATACCGATGATTGTCCAGGAACTGATCTTTTACGCTTTTTCGCTGGTTATGGTGTTTGCCGCCGTAGCTGTTATCACGGTACGCAATCCCGTTTACGCCGTTTTATTCCTGGTGCTGGCATTTTTCAGCGCTGCGGCAATCTGGATGCTGCTGGAGGCCGAATTCCTTGCCATCATATTGGTGGTTGTTTACGTGGGTGCGGTCATGGTGCTGTTCCTGTTCGTGGTGATGATGCTGGATATCAATCTCGTGCCGCTGAAGGAAGGTTTCATCCGTTATCTGCCCGTTGCGGCCATCGTCGCGGTTGCCATGGCGATCGAGTTATTGATGGTGCTGTGGAGCAGGGGCCGATTTGGTGTGGATATGTTTCCGGTACCTCCACCGCATTCAGCCGACTACAGCAACACACGCGAACTGGGTGAACTGCTTTACAGCAATTACCTGCTGCCGTTCGAGGTCGCCGGCGTGGTTCTGCTGGTAGCTATTATCGCGGCCGTGGCATTGACCCTGAGAACCCGGCCTGGCATCAAAGTCCAGAACCCGTCGGTACAGGTCAGGACCCGCCGCGATGCGAGTGTCCGGCTGGTAAAAATGAAATCAGAAAAGCCACGGGGAGCCTGAGGAACCATCATGTTGACACTTGCTCATTTCCTGACCCTGGGCGCAATACTGTTCAGCCTTAGTATTGCCGGGATATTCATAAACCGGAAAAACATCATCATCCTGTTGATGTGTATCGAATTGATGCTTCTGGCGGTGAATATGAACTTCGTTGCGTTTTCACGCTTCCTTGGCAATCTCGACGGACAGATATTCGTATTTTTCATACTGACGGTGGCGGCAGCTGAAGCGGGTATCGGGCTCGCCATTCTTGTCGTACTTTTCCGTAACCGGCAAACCATCAATGTTGCCGAACTGGATGATCTGAAAGGATGAACATGTCTTTGCAAACCACCCTGTTGCTGATTCCGCTGCTGCCATTGGGCGGCGCGATATTGGCCGGACTATTCCGCAACCAGGTAGGCCGCGTCGGCGCACATAGTGTCACGATCCTCGGCGTGGCAGGCTCTTTTGTCCTGTCGGCGTGGATACTGATGCAGCAGATCGAAGGCACACTGGATACCGTAAATATCAGTGTTTACACCTGGATGATTGCGGATGGTATTCGCTTCCAGGTCGGCTTCCTGGTTGATCATCTGACATCACTGATGATGACTACCGTGTCATTTGTTTCGATGTTGATTCATATCTACACGATCGGTTATATGCGGGATGATCCGGGCTACCAGCGCTTCTTCAGTTATATCGCCCTGTTTACCTTCTCGATGCTGATGCTGGTCATGTCGAACAACTTCCTGCAGCTGTTCTTCGGCTGGGAGGCTGTAGGGCTGGTGTCCTACCTGCTGATCGGGTTCTGGTTCAAGCGGGAATCAGCGATCCAGGCGAATCTGAAGGCATTCCTGGTTAACCGGGTTGGCGACTTTGGCTTCCTGCTTGGCATCGCCGCAGTGCTGCTGACATTCGGGACCTTGGACTACGTGGAAGTCTTCGGCCAGGCCAACAGCGCGATCGGGCAGACCCTGTCCATCCCCGGTGGCATGGAATGGAACATCCTGACCTTTATCTGCATCTGCCTGTTTATCGGCGCGATGGGCAAGTCAGCCCAGGCTCCGTTACATGTGTGGCTGCCCGATTCAATGGAAGGCCCGACCCCGATTTCCGCATTGATCCACGCAGCCACGATGGTTACCGCCGGTATCTTCATGGTTGCCAGGATGTCGCCGCTGTTTGAACTGAGCGATGCGGCATTGAGTTTTGTGATGTTAATTGGTGCGTTCACCGCACTGTCCATGGGGCTGATTGGCATCGTGCAGAACGACGTCAAGCGTGTCATCGCCTATTCAACCCTGTCACAGCTCGGTTATATGACGGTTGCACTCGGTGTGTCTGCCTACTCGGCTGCCATATTCCACCTGATGACACACGCTTTCTTCAAAGCATTGTTGTTCCTTGGTGCAGGCTCCGTGATCATCGCCATGCATCACGAACAGGACATGCGCTACATGGGCGGGCTCAGAAAATACATGCCGGTTACCTGGATAACCGCGTGGGTCGGCACACTGGCGCTGATCGGTTTCCCGTTCTTCTCTGGTTTCTACTCCAAGGACATGATCATCGAGGCGGTGCACGAATCACAGCGCTGGGGTAGTGGTATTGCTTACTTTGCAGTTGTAATCGGCGTTTTGATCACCGCAATCTATAGTTTCAGACTGTTATACCTGACCTTCCACGGTCCTGAGAAGTTTGAAGTGGATGCAGATGCCGGTCACCATCCACCGCCAGGAAAACAGCCGGCCAAGCCCAAGGAGTCGCCTTTGGTGGTAACCATCCCGCTAATCGGCCTGGCTATCCCGTCCGTTTTGATTGGCTACATGACCATCGAACCGATCCTTTTTGGCGGCTGGCTTACCAATGACGGCTCGATCTTCGTGCTCGAGAAAAACGACGTGCTGGCGGAATTGGGCCACCATTTCCACGGCGCCACGGCGATGGCCACGCATGCGCTTAGCACCGTGCCATTCTGGCTGATGATCACCGGCTTTGTTCTTGCAACGGGAATCTGGCTGTTTCGGCCTTCGCTTGCCGAGATGCTGCGCAACCGTATGCCGTGGTTATACCGCGTACTGGATCACAAGTATTACTTTGACGAGTTCTACCGGAAAGTATTTGTAAATGGCGCGGTCAGCCTTGGCCGCAACCTGTGGAACAAGGCAGATGCCGGCTTTATCGATAACGGAATTGTAAATGGTTCAGCCCGCGTGGTTGGGTGGATGGCTGCACGGGTACGCCGCTGGCAGACAGGATTCCTGTATGACTATGCCTTTGTCATGATTATCGGACTGATCGGTATTCTGGCAGTCTGGGTAGCGATGGTGCCTTGATGATGAATGGGACAATGAACGGATTTCTTCTCAGTATTTTAATCTGGTTGCCCATACTGGGCGCAGTGGCTGTAATGGTGGCTGGTGACCAGCGACCGGCAATGGCAAAGGGCCTGGCTTTATTGATCACGGCAGTGACATTTGTGCTGGGTCTGCCTCTGTTCTTTGCCTTTGATACGTCGACCGCAGCCATGCAGTTTGTCGAAATGCGGCCATGGATTGAGACCTTCAATATCCAGTACTACCTGGGTGTGGACGGTTTTTCAGCGCCACTGATTCTTTTGACTTTGCTTTTTAGCGTGCTGATCGTGATCGCCGGTTGGCGGTCGATAACAAAGAGTGTCAACCAGTACATGGCGGCCTTCCTGGTGATGGAAGGTTTGATGGTCGGTGTATTCGCGGCATTAGACGGCCTGCTTTTTTATGTTTTCTTCGAGGCCATGCTGATCCCGATGTTCCTCATCATCGGGATCTGGGGTGGGCCGAACCGGGTGTATGCGACGATTAAATTCTTCCTGTATACCTTTCTGGGTTCGGTGTTCATGCTGATCGGCTTGATCTACCTGTATATACAGTCCGGTACCTGGGATATTCTCGCGTGGCACGATATGCCGCTGGGTATGGCTGCCCAGAAATGGATTTTCATTGGCTTCCTGGCAGCGTTTGCAGTCAAGGTTCCGATGTTCCCGGTACATACATGGCTGCCCGACGCGCACGTCGAGGCACCCACCGGTGGTTCAGTTGTGCTGGCCGCGATCCTTTTGAAGATCGGTGGTTACGGGTTTATCCGGTTCAGCCTGCCGATCACCCCGGATGCTTCAGCTGCGCTCGACTGGCTGGTGATCGGCCTGTCGCTGATCGCCGTTGTCTATATCGGTTTGGTGGCCCTGGCGCAGCAGGATATGAAGAAGCTGATCGCGTACTCATCCATTTCACATATGGGATTTGTAACCCTTGGTTTGTTCATCGCATTCGCAATTTATCGTAAGACCGGTGGTGTTTCAGGCGCCGCGCTCGGTGTTGAAGGAGCGATGATGCAAATGATATCGCACGGCTTTATCTCCGGCGCCTTGTTCCTGTCGGTCGGTGTATTGTACGACCGGATTCACAGCAGAATGATCAAGGACTACGGCGGCGTCGCGAACACCATGCCGTGGTTTGCCCTGTTCGCGGTATTTTTCCTGATGGCCAATTCCGGCTTGCCCGGGACCAGTGGTTTCGTAGGTGAGTTCATGGTCATCCTGTCTTCATTCCAGGCCAACTTCTGGTTCGCATTCCTTGCAGCAATGATTTTGATCCTGGGAGCGGCATACAACCTGTGGCTGGCCAAGCGCGTCATATTTGGCGCCGTTGCCAACCGTAAAGTAGAGAATTTGCAGGATATCAACGCCCGTGAAGCACTGGTACTGGGAACACTGGCCGTTGCCGTTCTGTTTTTCGGCTTATGGCCGCAACCATTGGTAGACATGATGCAGGCATCTGTCGATAACCTGTTACAACACATAGTTCAATCAAAGGTTATATAAGATGAACAGCGCCCAATTGTTATTAGCTGCTCCGGAATTCTGGGTCCTGGTAATGGCCTGCGTGATCATGATCGTTGACCTGTTCCTGCGTGAAGAGCGTCGCGGCATAATCCACATGCTGGCCATGCTGACGGTGATCTTTGCAGCCATCATTACCCTCCGTGGTGATTTTCTTGCAAATGGCCTGCCATCGGCCAGCGCGTTCAATGACAGCTTCATACGCGATCCGATGGGAGACGTGTTGAAAGTGTTCAGCTTTGTTCTGATGGGGCTGATATACACATATTCAAAATTCTACCTGCGCAATTTCAAAATGTTCCGTGCGGACTTTTATACCCTGAGCCTGTTTGCACTTCTCGGGGTCATGTTACTGATCTCCGCCAACAGTATGCTGATGATGTACCTCGGCCTGGAGTTGATCTCCCTGTCGGTATACGCCCTGGTTGCCTTCAATCGTGAATCAGGTCGTGGTTCAGAATCTGCAATGAAGTACTTTGTGCTCGGTTCGATGGCATCCGGCATGCTGCTGTATGGCATGTCCATGATCTATGGTGCAACCGGCAGCCTGTTGATACCAGATATTGCTGAAGCCATCCGCGTGCAGGGCAGCGACGATATCCTGCTGATATTCGGACTGGTCTTTGTCGTGGTTGGAATCGCGTTCAAGTTCGGTGTGGTGCCTTTCCATATGTGGATACCGGATGTGTACGAAGGTGCACCACCGGCGGTGACGTTGTTCATTTCATCGGTTCCCAAGCTGGCTGCGTTCGCCATGGCATACAGGTTCCTGAGCAGTGGCCTGGGTGATTTGCATATTCATTGGGAGAGTATGCTGGCGAGCCTGGCGATACTCTCCATTATTCTGGGTAACCTCGCGGCGATCATGCAGAAAAACATCAAGCGCATGCTTGCCTACTCGACCATTTCGCACATGGGCTTCGTGTTGTTGGGTCTGTTACCGGGTACTGCTTTTGGTTTTGGCGCTGCCATGTACTATGTCATCGTTTATGGAATCATGTCAGTCGCGGCTTTTGCCATGATCATCTTGTTGAGTTCCCGTGGCGTCGAGGCAGAAACCCTGGACGACTTCAAGGGCCTGAACCAACGCAACCCGTATTATGCGGCCATCATGGGCCTGGTCTTGTTTTCCATGGCAGGCGTACCCCCGATGGTTGGCTTTTTTGCAAAACTGATGGTTCTCAAGGCGGTCGTCGAAGCCGGCATGATATGGCTGGCCGTTTCCGCAGTAGTCTTTGCTGTTATCGGCGCTTTTTATTACCTGCGTGTCGTCAAGTACATGTATTTTGATGAGCCGGAAAATGAAACCTCGATTACGGCGCCGGTGGATTTTGGCGCAGCACTGACACTGAACGGCATCATGATCATCGGACTGGGTATCTTCTCGAGTTCGCTGATCACAATTTGCATGACAAGTTTCGGCGTTTGATCTAAGGGGTGGGCGGTTATGCTCACCCAAGAGCAAAAAGATCCCCACAGATTTCACAGATTTTTTGGCTTTACAACCAGATGAGCTGTAGGAGCCACGTGCTAGTGGCGATATTGTGGTAAAGCTAAGAAATCGCCACGAGCACGTGGCTCCTACACCAATCGCTCTTGCCCTTTATCCGTGTAAACCGTGTAACCTGTGGGGAATCCAAATTCACAGGTGCACTGGGGTGAATTTTCGCTCGTACAGGTCTTGTAATTCGGGCATCGAATCATTATCATGCCATCCTTGCTGATGCGGGGTGGAGCAGTCTGGCAGCTCGTCGGGCTCATAACCCGAAGGTCGCA
>CALBDB010000119.1 GCA_937927755.1 uncultured Lysobacterales bacterium | reverse complement strand
AGCAGGCATACCTCGCAACGTAAGGAGAAAGACCTGGTACAGGTGCTCTCCGGTGTTTTTGAAGGGCGTACAACCGGGACCCCGATCGCGCTTTTAATTGAAAACACCGATGCACGTTCGGGTGATTACAACGACATCTCGCAAAAATTTCGTCCGGGTCATGCGGATTACACCTACTGGAAAAAGTATGGGTTCCGGGATTATCGCGGCGGTGGACGCTCATCTGCACGTGAAACCGCCATGCGGGTAGCAGCCGGCGCAATTGCAAAAAAATACCTGCGTGAACAGTTCGGGGTCGAAATCCAGGGTTGGCTGGCACAGCTGGGGCCGATCCGGACAGATAGTGTCATGGATATGGATAATATCGATAGCAACCCGTTTTTCAGCCCTGATGCCAGCGTCGTCGGGCAGCTGGAAGCACACATGGACCAGTTGAGAAAAGCCGGCAACTCATGTGGCGCCAGGATTTCGGCAGTGGCACGGAATGTTCCCGCAGGGCTGGGCGAGCCCGTATATGGAAAGCTGGATGCCGACCTTGCATCGGCCATGATGAGTATCAATGCGGCCAAGGCGGTTGAGATCGGCGCCGGGTTTGGCTGTGTCGACCAGCTGGGAACAGAGCACCGGGATGAAATCACGCCGGATGGGTTTCTAAGTAATCACGCCGGCGGTATCCTCGGCGGTATTTCAAGTGGGCAGGATGTGCTGGTCAGCGTGGCTTTCAAGCCGACGTCCAGCCTGCGTATTCCATGCCGGAGTGTGGATACTGAGGGCAATGCAATTGAAGTTGTTACTAAAGGCCGCCATGACCCGTGCGTGGGTATCAGGGCAACACCAATCGTCGAGGCTATGCTGGCTCTCGTATTAATGGATCATGTGCTCAGGCAAAGGGCGCAAAATGGCTAAGGCCAGGGGTGTTAAAAAACTATGAGTGAAAAATTGAATCTGGCGGTGGTTGGTGCAACCGGCGCCGTGGGCGAAGCAATGCTTTCAATTCTTGCCGAGTACGGATTCGGTGATGAAAATGTACATGCGCTCGCAAGCGCGAATTCGCTGGGTAAAACCGTGGATTTCGGCAACCGCAGCCTCGCCGTTGAAGTGCTTGATGATTTTAATTTTGCAGGTACGGATTTTGCCCTGTTTTCAGCAGGGGCGGGTATCAGCCTGGAGCATGCACCGAGGGCCGCAGCAGCAGGGTGCACGGTGATCGACAACACCTCGGCATTCAGGCGCGATGAAAATATTCCATTGGTTGTGCCGGAAATAAACGGCGACCTGCTCAAAGACCTGCCTGCCGGCAGCATCATTTCTAACCCCAATTGTTCAACCATCCAAATGCTGATCGCAATTGCACCGATTCACAAAGCCGCCGGTATCGACAGGATCAATGTCGCGACCTACCAGTCCGTGTCGGGTGCGGGCGCCAAGGGTATGGAGGAACTGGCACGCCAGACCATGGACAGGTTAAGTTTCAAAGAGGTCACGCCATCGGTGTTTGTTCAGCCGATTGCCTTCAACGCGATTCCGGTCATCGATACGATGCAGGAAAATGATTACACCCGTGAAGAAATGAAACTTCATTGGGAAACACAAAAAATTCTTCGTGATAACAACATTGCCGTCAACGCGACCGCTGTCAGGATTCCGGTGTTTTTTGGCCATTCCGAGGCAGTTCACCTGGAGACGTCCCGTGATATAGACCTGGATGCAGTGCGTGAAGTCATGAAGAAGGCGCCAGGCCTTGTGCTGGTTGACAGTAACGACCCGCAGGCACAGGTGACGGCAGTTACACATGCTGCCGGAAAAGACGCGGTCTTTGTCAGCAGGCTACGCCGTGACCTTAGCCATCCGCGTGGAATCGATATGTGGGTGGTGGGGGATAACGTCAGGAAAGGGGCTGCTTTGAACGCGGTCCAGATCCTCAAAATGATCGTCACGGGTAAAATGCCTGTGGAATCCTGATGCCAGCAAAAGTACACTCGTTATGATTGATGTTTCACTTGCCTAATTGGTGGTCATAGGGTGACAGGGAAAACCATGTATAGAAAAGCTCGATGGATAACAGTTGCCACGCTCGTTTTTTTTAGCCCGGCATTGTTCGCACTGGGTCTTGGCGGGGCCACGGTTGATTCATACCTGGATCGGCCATTGGATGTCAGGGTTGAGTTAATCAGCCGGTCCGATGAAGAACTTCAAAGTGTGACTGCAGGGCTGGCATCTGCGGATGATTTTGCGTTGCTCGGCCTGAGCCGTTCCGCGATTACCGTGCCATTGGAATTTGAGCTGGTCGCCGATGTGGCCAAGCCGTACATCCACATCACGAGCACCGTGAATGTCAGCGAACCGGTGGTTCAGGTACTGCTCGAGGTGAACTGGGCCAGTGGCAGAATGTTGCGTGAATACACGCTATTCCTGGATCCGCCCACGATTGACTCGCCGGCTCCGCCGGTAAGCATTGAACCCGCACCGGCACCGCAACCGTTGCCTGAACCAGTCCGATCGGAACCGGCTCCGGCGGTGAGCGCGCCGGTTCCGGCGCCGGAAGCCATTGCTGAACCTGTTGAAGAAGTGCCTGCACCCGCTGAGCCCATTGATGAAGCGCCCCTGGCCGAAGAAGCCACAGCCAAAGAAACCGAAACTGAAGTAACGAACGCCGAAGGCCTCGTTGAAGAGGAAGCCTCATCGGAAGATGCCGTTGTTGAAGAGACCGCCCAGGATGAAGATATATCCGCTGGCATCGCCGAGGACGATTCAGAAGCTGCGCTGGATACTGAAACGGAACAGGTTTCCTCCGGGCGGGAAGACCAGCAGGAAGACCAGCAGGAAGACCAGCAGAAAGACCAGCAGAAAGACCAGCAGAAAGATGAGCAGGAATATGAGCAGGAGTCTGCGGAGGAAACCACGCAGATAGAAGCTGAGGCGGTTGATGGTGAAGTTTATGGCCCGGTAGCCCGTGGTGAAACGCTTTGGGGCATCGCGCGTGAGTTCAGCAGGGGTAGCGGTTACTCCATTAACCAGACCATGCTTGCACTGCAACGCAAAAACCCGGAAGCCTTTATCCAGGAAAACATCAACAGGCTGAAACGCGGCGCGATTCTGCGTATGCCGGCATTCAACGAAGTGGCCGAGTTGAACTCCAGGGAGGCGATGCTGGAAGTCCTGCGGCAGGATGAGGAGTTGCGCTCCGGTGTACGCACCGTTGCCCCGGATTTTGGCGCCCCGGTCGTAGCTGACAGCGGAGACTACCAGTCTTCTTCAAGCGAGCCGCTTATTGAACCTGAACCCGAGGAGGACCTCGGGCGTCTCGAACTGGTTCCACCGGCCGATGAAACTGATGATTCCCTTTCAGATGAGGCCGCTGCCGCGCGGGCGATCGAGGAAGAATTGGCTCGAAAGGAAGAGGAGCTGGTCAACGCCCAGCAGGAAAACACCTACCTGGCCGAGCGTATCCAGGAACTGGAGTCCGATACAGATACCGAGACGGACCAGCCTGTTGCGGTTGAGGATTCGACCCTTGCAAACCTGGAATCCAAACTTGCACAGGAGCGCACAGCGGATGAGCCCGAACCACCCGTTGCAGTGACCCCGGGCGGTGAAGATCAGCCCTGGTATGCGGGTAAGACAGTCTGGTTGGTTGGAGTCGCGCTGATAATTATCGCGTTGATTATATGGGGTCTGCGCCGCAGGAGTGCGGTTGAGATCCAAGTGGAGACAGGGGAAACAGAACAGCAAGCCGTCGCTGAGCCTGAGCCGGAACCCGAACCAGAGCCTGAGCCGGAACCCGAACCAGAGCCTGAGCCGGAACCCGAACCAGAGCCTGAGCCGGAACCCGAATCTGAGCCTGAGCCGGAATCCGAACCAGAGCCTGAGCCGGAACCCGAACCAGAGCCTGAGCCGGAACCCGAACCAGAGCCTGAGCCGGAACCCGAACCCGAACCCGAACCCGAAATAGAGCCTGTACCCATACCCGTGGCGGAGACTGAACCTGAAGCGGAGCCGGGCATTGATGAGGATGAGGAACCTGAAAGCGATGAAGATGATGTGCAAAGCACTGATCCTGAAATCAAGCTGGACCTGGCACGGGCATATTTGTCGCTGGGTGATATCGAGGCGTCCAGATCGATGCTGGACGAGGTTTTGAAAAACGGTAACGAGGCGCAGAAAGCGGAAGCACGGCAAATGTTGGACGAAATCTGAAGAGATGCTTGCCCGCGATAAATACAGGAGTGGCATTTGAGCCTGGCTGTAAGCCTTATCAACACGGAACAGGCTTGAAATCATGCGTTATGCACTCGGAATTGAATACGATGGCGCCGGTTTTTTCGGCTGGCAGAGGCAGAGTCACGCGCCGTCGGTACAGCAATGTGTCGAAGACGCGCTGGGTACCGTTGCCAATCACCCTGTAACCATCATTTGTGCCGGTCGCACAGATACAGGTGTCCACGCACGTGGACAGGTGGCGCATTTCGACACCCCGTCTGAACGCTCGGAACGACAGTGGGTGCTGGGTATCAATTCAAACCTGCCCCGGACTGTTCGGGTCTTATGGATACACGCAGTTGATGACAGTTTCCATGCACGTTTTGGCGCTCATTCGAGGAGTTACAGGTACAGCATCATGAACCGCTGGGTTCGTCCGGCCATCGGTGTTTCATACTATGGGTGGTGCCGTGACCCGCTGGATACCAAGCTGATGCATGAAGCTGCCCAGTGCCTGGTCGGCAAACACGATTTCAGCGCCTTCCGCTCGGCTGGCTGCTCGGCGCAACATGCCATCCGGGAAATTACTGCAATCAGTGTGACACGCCAGCAGGATATCGTGACAGTCGATATCTCGGCCAATGCGTTCCTTTATCACATGGTGCGAAACATTGTCGGAAGCCTGCTTACAGTCGGCCTGGGCGAGCAGTCTGTGGAGTGGTTCAGCAGCGTGTTCAAGGGCAGGGACCGGAACCTGGCTGGTGTGAAGGCTGACGCCGAGGGTCTGTGTTTTATGGGCGTCCGCTACGACCCGAAATACAAGCTGCCGGAAATCGCCCAGTCATTTCCGTTTGCCCCCCAGGCTTGACGGGAAGGTTAACGTACACAGGACCAAATGAGCAGGATCAGGATCAAAATTTGCGGTCTGACGCGTGACGAGGACGTAAGGGTGGCCGTTGTGAGCGGTGCCGATGCCATTGGCTTCGTGTTCACCGAAAGCCCGCGGCGGATTTCGATCGAGACCGCGATTCGATTGTGTGGCTATGTTCCCGAAGGGGTTTTGCGTGTAGGCTTGTTCCTGGACCAGGGCAGGTCTGAAATTGACAAGGCGGTCAATTCTGTACCGCTTGATGTGCTGCAATTTCATGGCAGTGAAACTGAGCAGGAGTGCAAGATTTACGGTTTACCATGGCTGAAGGCAGTGGCAATGGAAAATGCCGGTTCAGCGAGGCAGGCCGAACTCGACTACCCCGGCGCCCTCGGGTTACTGCTCGACAGCCATGCGCCAGGGCGGCGTGGCGGCAGTGGTCATGTGTTTGACTGGTCGCTTACCAGCAGGCTGTCAAAGCCCGTGTGGCTTGCCGGCGGGCTGCATGCGGGCAATGTAGGGCAGGCTATTCGTGCCGTGAGGCCCTATGCAGTGGATGTATCGAGTGGCGTGGAAACTGCACCGGGTATCAAGGATGCGAGCAGGATCAAGGCTTTTATTAAAGCGGTCAGAGAATTTGAGAATGATTTACACAATGGTGATGGACAATGAATGACGAGCGGCAAAGCCAACCGGATTCACGCGGACATTTCGGTGAGTTTGGTGGTTCATTTGTATCCGAAACACTAATGCACGCGCTGGACGAGTTACGCGAGGCCTACGGCCGTTGGCGGCTGGATGACGAGTTCGTGCAAAGGATGGATACGGACCTGGCCCATTATGTAGGCCGGCCTTCACCCATTTATTACGCGCAGAGGTATTCCGAGGCGGCCGGCGGCGCAAAAATTTACCTGAAAAGAGAAGACCTGAATCACACCGGCGCACACAAGATCAACAACACCATGGGGCAAGGTCTGCTGGCCCACTACATGGGTAAGCAGCGCGTAATCGCCGAGACCGGTGCCGGACAACACGGCGTGGCGACGGCCACGGTTGCAGCCCGTTTGGACCAGTCTTGCCGTGTCTACATGGGTGATGTGGATATTCACCGGCAGGCCATCAATGTGTTCAGAATGCGCCTGCTGGGTGCCGAAGTGAGCGGTGTTTCATCCGGCTCGGCGACACTAAAGGATGCACTCAACGAGGCCATGCGTGACTGGGTGACGAACATCGATGATACCTTTTACATCATTGGCACGGTAGCCGGGCCACATCCTTATCCTGAAATGGTGCGTGATTTCAACGCCGTGGTTGGCCGCGAAGCACGCCGCCAGATGCTGCAGCTCTGTGACCAGCTGCCCGATGCGTTGGTCGCCTGTGTCGGTGGCGGGTCCAACGCCATAGGTCTGTTCCATCCGTTCCTGAATGATGAAGATGTGAAAATGTTCGGTGTGGAAGCTGCCGGACGCGGCCTGGAAACAGGTGAGCACGCAGCCTCGCTGTGTGCCGGGCGGCCGGGTATTTTACACGGGTGCCGAACCTATCTTCTGGATGATAATGCAGGACAGATCCGCCATACGCATTCGGTATCAGCCGGACTCGATTACCCGGGTGTAGGCCCTGAACACGCCTGGCTGAAAGATTCAGGCCGTGCTGATTATGTCAGCGTGACCGATGAAGAGGCGTTGCAGGCCTTTCACCAGCTAACCCGTCTTGAGGGCATCATGCCGGCGTTGGAAAGTAGTCATGCTCTGGCATATGGGTTCAAGCTCGCTGCGTCAATGCGCCCTGACCAACGGGTTCTGATCAACCTGTCCGGCAGGGGAGACAAAGACGTGCAGACGGTTGCCGAAATCGAGGGCCTCAGCTTATGAACCAGCGAATTTCAGCCCGCTTTGATACAGCACGGCAGTCCGGCCGCAAGCTGCTGATACCATTTATTACTGCCGGTGATCCCGATCCGGCATGGACTGTGCCGGTCATGCATGCGCTGGTATCCGCGGGTGCTGACCTGCTCGAGTTGGGCGTGCCTTTTTCGGATCCGATGGCCGATGGCCCGGTAATCCAGTTGGCGAGCGAAAGGGCAATAGAGAAAAACGTCACACTCGGCGGAGTTCTCGACATGGTCAGGCTCTTCCGGCAGACGGATAGCGATACGCCAGTGGTGTTGATGGGTTACATGAACCCGGTAGAACGCTATGGCCGGACCCGGTTTCCGGCCGATGCTGCAGACGCAGGTGTTGATGGTTTGCTGCTGGTTGACTGTCCGCCGGTGGAGCGCGATGACCTTGGTTCGGCAATGGACGAGGCCGGTCTCGATGGTATATGCCTGGTCGCGCCAACGACGACCCGTGACCGGGTGAAGGACATAGCCGGGGTTGCCCGTGGCTTTATATACTATGTTTCCTTGAAAGGTATCACCGGTGCAGGACAGTTGGAACTACCCGAACTGAGTGAGCCGGTGAAGCAGATACGGGAATTCAGCGATTTGCCGGTCGCGGTCGGATTTGGCATCAAGAATGCTGAAACAGCGGTGAAAGTGGCCGTGCATGCTGATGCCGTTGTGATTGGCAGTGCGTTGGTCGAGGCTCTTGCCGAAGCCGAATCCTCGGCACAAGCGTGTGCGCTGGCAACTGCATTTGTTGCGCCGGTGCGTGAGTCATTGGACAATATGGGCTGAAAGCAGGAATCTTCCGGTTCACGCGCAAAGGATTAAATAAACAAAAATGAGTTGGTTTAAGAAATTAAGACCGTCAAAAATCCGCACCGAAGGCGGTAACAAGCGTAATGTGCCCGAAGGTCTGTGGACCAAGTGCGACATTTGTACTGCGGTCCTTTATCGTCCCGAGCTGGAAAGAAATCTGCAGGTTTGCCCCAAGTGCGGCCACCATATGCGTATCGGGGCACGTGCCCGCCTTGAGCAATTCCTGGATCCGGGAGAGCGTCGCGAGATCGCGGCGAAGCTGGAGTCCATCGACGCACTGCGGTTCAAGGACAGCAAAAAATACAAAGACCGTGTGACCGCCGCGCAAAAGAAGACCGGTGAAACGGATGCGTTGGTTGTGCTGGCAGGCAAACTAAAGGGCGCAGATATTGTTACCTGTGCATTTGAATTTGGTTTTATGGGCGGTTCCATGGGTTCGGTTGTTGGCGAGAAATTCGCGCGGGCGGGCCAGGAAAGCCTGCGAATGAAAACACCAATGGTGTGTTTCTCCGCCAGTGGCGGCGCGCGCATGCAGGAAGGCGTGCTATCCCTGATGCAGATGGCGAAGACCAGTGTCGTGCTGGCCAGGATGAGTGAGGAAGGACTTCCTTTTATATCGGTCCTGACCCACCCGACTACCGGCGGTGTTTCCGCGAGCCTCGGTATGCTGGGTGATATCAATGTCGCTGAACCCTTGGCGCAAATAGGCTTCGCCGGTCCGCGGGTCATAGAACAAACCGTCAGGGAAAAATTGCCCGAAGGGTTTCAGCGTAGTGAGTTTTTGCTGCAAAAAGGCGCAATCGACATGATCATGGACCGGCGCAATATGCGCGATGAACTGGCCTCGATCCTGGCGCTGATGTGCTCGGGCAACCAGCCAAAACCGGTCAGCGGTGAATTGCTGGGCAACTGAGCTTCAGCGGGGCCCGCGCCGGCGTACCCGGCCCGGCGCAGTGCAGTGTAACAAATCCCATGAATCTTGAAGCGTGGCTGGAACTGCTGGAACGGCGCCATCCGAGTGCAATTGATCTCGGCCTCGGGCGTTGCGGTGCCGTCTACTGCAAGCTGGGTTCACCACGTCCTGCAAAAAAGGTGTTTACCGTGGCTGGCACCAATGGCAAGGGCTCGACTGTGGCTTACCTGGCGGCCATCAGCGCTGGTATGGGCAGCAGATACGGAACTTATACCTCACCGCATATTTTTCGTTTTAATGAGCGTATCTGCATTATGGGTGAGGCGGTTACCGATACTTGCCTGGAAAGGGCCTTTGAGCTGGTCGAAGAGGCGCGCGGTGATGTTTCGCTGACCTATTTTGAGTTTACAACACTGGCCGGTTTGTTAATTCTCCAGCAATCTGATCTTGACTATGCAATCCTCGAAGTGGGTCTGGGTGGGCGCCTGGATACGGTCAACCTGGTGGATACCGACTGTGCGGTCATTACACCTATCGGCCTGGACCACCAGGATTTTCTTGGTCCTGACCTTGATTCCATTGCGGCCGAGAAAGCAGGGATAATCCGGCCAGGGGCACCGGTAGTATGTACCGAGAAAAATCCGCCCATACCGGTTATTCAACAAGCGGATAAATTGCAGGCGCCGTTGTACCGTCGTGGACTGGACTACGACATCTTGGACTGTTTCGGACCTGCTGACGGCCAGTTGCGATTCACAATGGCCGGTCAATCCATGAATATCCCCAAACCGACAATGGCCGGAGACCACCAGGTCGACAACCTCGCCGCGGCGCTGGCAGCATTTTCTTTGCTTAACCCTGCATGCCTGCTGAAAGGCGATGACATAGCAGGCTCCCTCCGTGGTGTCAGCGTACCCGGCCGGCTCCAGGCGGTCAGCAATTCACCCGAGATACTGCTGGACGTCGGACATAATGAACTGGCGGCCACCGTAGTTGCAGATTTCCTAATGCGCAGCGGTAAAACCCATGTCACCTGCGTACTGGCCATGCTGGCGGATAAAGACGTCGAGGAAGTTGCAACCGTGCTTGGTAAAGTTGTCAATCGCTGGTTGTGCGCCGCGACAGGGGGAGACAGGGGGCAATCGGGTGATACCCTGGCGCAGCGGGTAAAGTCTGCGCTACCGCTTGCTGAAATCAGTGCTTTTGGGAACCTGGAAGCAGCGATGCAGCACGCGGTTTCAATCGTGGCTCAGAACGAAACCATCCTGGTTTTCGGCTCTTTCTTGACCATGTCAGGCGCTGCCGCCTGGGTGCGTGACAGTATTCAGCACGACGGTCATGATGCTGCTAAAATCACCCAACGTGGACCTGGCACTGATCGCTGAGAAAAAATAGATGGATAAAGCACTGAAACGGAGACTGGTTGGCGCAAGCGTACTGATAATTCTTGCTGTCATCGTATTGCCAATGCTGCTTAGTGGGCGCTCTGAAACACTCAAGCAGGAATCCCGGCAGATAGAGTTGCCTGCAAAACCCGATGAATTATCCATTGAAACCCGCCGTTTTCCGGTGGGGGTTCCCGATAAGCCCGTAGCGGCAGCCGCGCAGGCGGCACAGGAGCCGGTTCAGGCCGATATCAATGACCAGCCTGCTGCCGTTAATGATCCTGGCGATGTTGCAGAGACGGAAACCAGTGATCCCGGGCAAGATTCTCCGCAGCTGACGAAGAGTGCTGATGGCGACTCCGCCAGCTCGGCTGAAACCCGCGTGGATTCATCTGCCGGGACGGTGGCCAAACCACCGGCGGTCACATCGATTACCCTGACGTCAGGCCGGGAAAAAGATGTCAATATCACCCAGCCTGCCGGCACGTCGGGAGATACGCCACGATACCTGGTGCAGGTGGCCAGTTTCAGCAACGAGAAAAACGCCAATTCGCTGGCCGAAACCTTGCGTGCCCGGAATATGCCGGTACTGATGGACGTGGTCGACCGGACAGCCGGCCGTATGCACCGTGTACGTGTTGGGCCGTACGTCGAACGCGCTGAGGCAGATGCTGTTGTCAGTACGCTTGGCACTGAATTGAAAGATATGGATCTAACTCCGCGGGTGCTGGATTTGAGGCCAGGCGATAGTTCACCGGTTTCGACACCATCCGACCCGTTGGTCCGTTGGGTGGTCCAGGTCGGCAGTTTCAGTGAAGCAGAAAGAGCTTCAAACCTGGTCGCACAGTTGCGTCTTTCAGGGCTGCCTGCATATTCCGAAAAAGTGACCTCATCGGCCGGCGAAGTCTACAAGGTGCGTTTGGGTCCTGAAATCAGCCGTGACAAGGCAGTGGAATTGGCTCGCAAGGTCAAGACAGACCACCAGCTGGATGGTTTTGTGACCACCCAGGATTAGCGGAGAGCCAAATGGAATATGCCGATTACGTGATTTTAGGGATCATTGTCATATCCGCCCTTGTTGGTCTGGTCAGGGGATTTATAGAAGAGGCATTTTCACTGGCCGTCTGGGTCACCGCGTTCCTGGTTGCATTTCAGTATTCCGGCGCATTAGCCCTGCAACTGGAAGGCCATATCGAATTGCCTTCGGCGCGCACATCGCTGGCTTTTGCCGGCATATTTCTGTCCGTATTGCTGGTGGGCGGCCTATTGACATTCCTGGTCGGAAAACTGGTTGAAAAAACCGGACTCAGCGGCACTGACCGCATGCTGGGCGGGGTTTTCGGCGGTGTGCGGGGATTGGTCCTGGTGCTGTTCCTGATGCTAGTGGCAGGTCTTACACCGGTGACGCAGGATCCGTGGTGGCAGCAGTCACGCGCCATACAAAGCCTGATGCCACTGGCAGAGTGGTCGGCGCAGTTTTTACCCGACTACATCCTCGAACATCTCGAGTTAAATGTCGATAACGTGGAAGGGCAACAAGAAGTCGCTGTTACAGACCTGTAGCGTGATAGAATTCGCGCGGGGACCATCTGGATAAGAGCAAGGATAATCTGAATGTGTGGGATCATTGGCATAGTCGGAAAGCAGGCGGTCACACCCGCGTTGTATGATGCACTGGGTATTTTGCAGCACCGGGGGCAGGACGCAGCGGGTATTGCAACGCTGGAAGGCCACCGGATTCACCTTTACAAGGGCAATGGCCTGATCAGGGATGTATTTCCGCAAGCGGAGTTGGAGAAGTTAAAAGGCCTGGTCGGCATCGGCCATGTCAGGTATCCAACCGCGGGTTCCGATCGTCAGGATGAGTCTCAACCCTTTTACGTAAACTCCCCTTACGGTATCGTGCTCGGCCACAACGGCAACCTGACAAATGCCATTAACCTGAAAAAAGAGCTTTTCGACAGTGACCGCCGTCACCTCAACACCGATTCCGACTCGGAAGTATTGTTAAATGTACTGGCTCATGAACTGCACAGTATTGGTCCGGCGGGTATGCAGCCCAAGGATGTATTCAAGGCCGTTGACGGATTGCACCAGCGCTGCAAGGGAGCCTACTCCGTTATTGCGATGATCTCCGGCAAAGGTGTGCTGGGATTCAGGGACCCGCATGGAATTCGCCCCGCAGTGCTGGGTTTCAAGGAAACGGATAAGGGCAGGGAGTACGCCATTGCTTCAGAAAGCGTGGCCCTGGATGCGCTCGATTTCACATTGATGCGTGACCTGAAACCCGGTGAAGCAGTATTTATCACCCTTGACGGCAAGCTGCACACGCATGAAAGCCCGCATGCCCAGCCCGCCAGCCCATGTATTTTTGAGTACGTGTATTTTGCCCGCCCGGATTCAATGCTGGATGATATTTCGGTTTACAAGGCCCGCCTGAGAATGGGGCAGGCGCTGGCCCGCAAGATTTTGAGGGAATGGCCCGACCACGATATCGACGTCGTCATTCCTGTGCCGGATACCAGCCGGACATCAGCCTTGCCGCTGGCCTATGATCTGGAGGTCAAATATCGCGAGGGCTTTATCAAGAACCGCTATATAGGCCGCACATTTATCATGCCGGGGCAGGAAGAGCGCAAGCGTTCTGTCAGACAAAAACTCAATGCCATTGACCTGGAGTTTCGCAAAAAGAATGTATTGCTGGTTGATGACTCCATCGTCAGGGGTACGACTTCGCGCCAGATCATCCAGATGGCCAGGGATGCCGGCGCCAGGAAAGTATACTTTGCCTCGGCGTCGCCGCCGGTGCGCTACCCGAATATTTACGGTATCGATATGCCGGCGCCTTCTGAGCTGATTGCCAGTGGCCGCAATGAAAAAGAGATCGAGAAAGAACTCGGTGCAGACCGGCTCATTTACCAGTCGCTTGATGACCTGGTCGAAGCTTGCCAGGAGGGTAATGCCGGAATAACCCGGTTTGATACATCCTGTTTTTCCGGGGAATATGTGACCGGTGTTGAAGACGGATACCTGGAGGATTTACAGTCCAGGCGATCTGACCTTGCCAAGCGCAAGAACAGCCATGCGGAAAGAGTGCAGCTTGCCGGCTGATTTACTTTTGCCGCTCTGGCAGACTGGCCCTACAGGCCTTATCATGCAGGGATTAAATAGACTTTTATCTTGAGTGGTTTAATCCTATGAGCAGAATTTTCAATTTTTGTGCCGGCCCGGCGATGTTACCCCTGCCGGTGCTGGAAAAAGCCCGTGATGAATTGCTGGATTACCAGGGTCTTGGTATGTCAGTGATGGAAATCTCCCACCGCAGTTCTGCTTTTGATGAAGTCGCGGCTGGTTCGGAGGCCTGCCTGAGGCGCTTGCTTTCCATACCGGGTGATTATGCCGTTCTGTTTCTTGCCGGCGGAGCAACGATGCAGTTCGCACAGGTGCCGCTTAACCTGGCGACACCTGACCGGCCGGGGGCCTACATAGTCGATGGCAGCTGGAGCAAAAAAGCCTTCGGGATCGCAAAGCGGCTGGGTCTGGCCCACCTGGCGGCCAGTAGTGAGGCGACGGGTTTCAAATCCATTCCGGCAAAAGAGGAATGGGACTTGTCTGGCAACGAGGCCTATCTTCATTATGCCAGTAATGAAACAATTTCCGGCGTTCAGTTCAGGCACCCGCCCGAGAGCAGCTTGCCACTGGTCTCGGATATGTCATCGGATATCCTGTCGCGCCCGGTGGATGTTGGGAAGTTTGGCGTCATTTATGCCGGCGCCCAGAAAAACATCGGCCAGTCCGGTATCGCGATAGTTATTGTCAGGAAAGACTTGCTCAGGGATCTCCCGCCCGTCGTTCCCGATTTGCAATCCTGGAGTGTCCAGCACAAACAGGGTTCACGTCTGAATACGCCGCCAACCTATGCCTGGTATATGGCGGGCCTGGTATTTGAATGGATCGAATCGATGGGTGGCGTGAAGCGGATGGCCGAACTCAATCAGCAAAAGGCGGACAGGCTCTACGGTTTCCTGGACCAGAGTTCTTTTTACCTTAACGACATTCCACCGGAAGTCCGTTCACATATGAACATTCCCTTTCAGATCGTGGATGAATCCCTGCACGGGCGCTTTGTTGAAGAGGCCGAGGCGTCGGGTTTGAGCAGTTTGAAGGGCCATCGTTCAGTGGGTGGTATGCGCGCCAGTATCTACAACGCGATGCCGATTGAAGGGATTGAGGCGTTGATCGATTTTATGAAGGAATTCGAGAATAGAGCGGGCTGATGAAGGACAAGAAAAATACTGGCGCAGGGCAGGGTGATATTGCACTCGACGAGGTTCGGCAGCAAATCGACTCACTGGACGCGCAGATACAGGCCCTGATCAGCGACCGTGCCCGCCTTGCGTGTGCGGTACGCGAATCAAAAGGCGAACTCGACAACGCTGTAGATTATTACCGTCCGGAGCGGGAGGCGCAGGTGCTCAAGGCGGTGCGTGAGCGTAATGAGGGCCCGATCAGCGATGCTGAAATGTTGCGGTTATTCCGGGAAATCATGTCGGTCTGCCTGGCTCAGCAGGAGCCATTAAAAATCGCCTACCTGGGCCCTGAAGGCACATTTACGCAGCAGGCGGTTCACCGGCATTTTGGACACTCGGTTCAGACACTGGGTGTTACCGGTATCGATGATGTGTTTATGCAGGTCGAATCCACCGAGGCTGATTTTGGTGTTGTGCCGGTCGAAAATTCCAACCAGGGGATTGTCAGCCATACACTGGACAGGTTCGTGGACTCTGACCTGAAAATCTGTGGCGAAATCGAAATGCCCATTCACCACAACCTGCTAAGCCAGGCAAAAGGGTTGGCGGGTATTGAACGGATTTATTCCCATCAACAATCCCTGTCGCAGTGCAAGAACTGGATCCGCCAGCACCTGCCTTCGGTGGAATGCATAGCGGTCAGCAGCAATGCCGAGGCGGCAAGACGGGTGCGGCATTCACCCGACGCGGCGGCGATTTCCAGCCGTTCCGCAGCGGACATATATGGTGTGCCAATATTGTTCGCCCAGATCGAAGACCGGGTTGATAATGCAACCCGTTTCCTGGTGATCGGCAGGCGAATACTGACGCCGTCGGGTGATGATAAGACATCCTTGCTGCTTGCAGGGGACGAAGGGCCGGGAGCACTTCATTCCCTGTTGACGCCGCTGGCCCGTCATTCCTTGAACATGAATCGCATTGAATCACGGCCTTCCAATACCGGCCGCTGGTCTTACGTGTTTTTCATCGACGTGGATGGACACGCCGAAACAGAGCCTCTTAAATCTGCTCTGGAAGAGATGCACAAATTTACCAGCCTCACGCGGGTGCTCGGCTCTTACCCAAAGGCTGTCAAAAGCCGGTTTGCTCCGGAGTTGGACCTCCCGGGCAAAACATGATCCTGACCGTTGAACCGGCCGACGCGGGGCTGCAAGGGGAGTTTACGCCACCGGGTGATAAATCCATCAGCCACCGGGCACTGATTTTTTCCAGCCTGGCGGAGGGCCGTTCCGGGTTGAGCGGCCTGCTTGAGAGCGAAGACACGCTGGCGACCATGAAAGCTTGCCAGCAACTTGGTGCGGTTGTAGAGCGGAGTGCCGGCAAGGTTTTCATCACCGGCACCGGAGGGGCTTTCAGTCCGCCGCCGGGTGGGCTTTTGGATTTGGGGAATTCGGGAACGGCGATGCGCCTGCTGGCCGGCGTGCTGAGCGGCCAGGGCATAGAATGCACCCTGACCGGGGATGAGTCGCTCAACAGCCGCCCCATGGGACGGATAGTCACACCACTGACATTAATGGGGGCTGACATAAGGGCAAGCAATAAGGGTACCGCGCCATTGTCAATTTACAGTTCTGGTGGTTTAAAGGGTATCGAATATGTTTCCCCGGTCGCCAGCGCGCAGATCAAGTCCTGTGTACTGCTCGCCGGCTTGTTCGCATCCGGCAGCACGCGCGTGCTGGAACCCCGTCTGAGCAGGGACCACACCGAACGCATGTTGCCGATTTTTGGCGTTGAGTTACCGGCGCCGTGTACAGTCAACGGCGGCTCAAGACTGAAAGCCGCACGATTCAGTGTGCCCGCTGACGTCTCGTCAGCAGTATTTTCACTGGCCGCCGCTGCCATGACCCCGGGTTCGGATGTTACGGTGCAGCAGGTCGGCCTGAACCCCACGCGTACTGGGTTTCTTAAATGCCTGCAGGCGATGGGTGCGGATATCAGCACCGGCAACTCGTCAGCGCAGGACGCGGAACCCGTTGGTGATATCCGCGTAAAGTTCACAGACGGCCTGAAGGCCATTAATGTCCCGGAATCACTTGTCCCGGATATGATCGATGAAATCCCGATCCTGATGGCGTTCGCAGCCACTGCACAGGGCACGACAAGGATACGCGGAGCAGCGGAACTCAGGGTCAAGGAGAGTGACCGTTTGGCGGTAATGGCGAAAGGCTTGCAAAAACTGGGTGTTGAATTGCAGGAATATCCCGATGGGATCGATATAACAGGCGGTCCCGTCACAGGTGGACGAGTTGAAAGCGCCGGGGATCACCGGTGCGCCATGTCATTTTCCGTACTGGGGCTGGTTGCATCGGCGCCGGTTCAGATTGAGCAGGCAGAATACATAGCCACCTCGTACCCCGGGTTTGTCAGCGATATGAACAAGCTGGGCGCGGATATGCAGCCAGGCGCATTATTGTGAGCACGCCGGGCAAATCCGATGTGCCGGTCATTGCTGTGGATGGACCCGGCGGTTCGGGTAAGGGAACGATCACCACACGCCTTGCCGAATACCTTGGTTGGCACTTTCTCGATAGCGGGGCGCTATATCGCCTGGCCGCGCTGGCTGTGATGAAGAAGCAGGTTCCGCTGGATGATGAGGCTGCGTTGGGAGAAGTAGCAGCCAATTTGGACATACGTTTTGAAACGCACGGGGGCGCCGTCAAGGCCTTGCTGGAAGGTGAGGATGTGACAGAGCGTCTGCGCTTTGAGGATACCGGTGTGGTGGCGTCTAAAATAGCAGCGATACCCGCAGTCAGGGCAGCTTTGTCCGAACGGCAGCGGCGGTTTCGTCAGCCTCCCGGGCTGGTGGCCGATGGCCGCGACATGGGTACGGTGATTTTTCCGGACGCCGGACTGAAGATATTTCTGACGGCGAGTGCCGAAATTCGTGCCGAACGGCGTTATAAGCAGTTGAAAGAAAAAGGGGAAAGTGTTAATCTCACGCGCCTTTTCAGGGAGATCAAAGCTCGGGATTTACGCGACCAGTCGCGTAGCGTCGCGCCGCTGAGACCAGCTGAAGATGCAGTGATCATTGATTCGACTGGTTTGAGCATTGATGAAGTGTTCGACAAAGTCGTATCGTTGATTTAAATCTGCGTTACAAGCCACTGAATATAAAAGGGATATATGGCTCCATCCATGTTGGATGGTGGGATTTTTAACCGGCATAATAATGTGCCACACAACCAGGTGGGTATTCTGTTTTTACTGGAATATCTGTTGAGATTAAACCAATGACTGAGAGTTTCGCTGAATTATTTGAACAAAGCCTAGCTGCACAAAGCTTAAAGCCAGGCACTATCGTTACCGGTACGGTAGTTGAAATCAGGGACGACGTTGTCGTCGTCAATGCCGGATTAAAATCAGAGGGCATCGTGCCCATTTACCAGTTCCGTTCCCTGGACGGGGATCTGGAAGTAGAAGTTGGAGACAGTGTAGAAGTTTCGCTGGAGTCCGTTGAAGACGGTTACGGTGAAACCAAGCTGTCACGTGAAAAAGCCAAGCGCGCAATGGTCTGGGACAAGCTCGAAAACGCTTTCCAGGAAGAAGAAACCGTGCAGGGCAAAATCAGCGGAAAAGTCAAAGGCGGCTTTACGGTCGATATCAATGATATTCGCGCGTTCCTGCCAGGTTCCCTGGTGGATGTGCGTCCGGTTCGCGACCCTGTCTATCTTGAAGGCAAGGATTTGGATTTCAAAATCATCAAACTGGACCGTAAGCGCAACAACGTGGTTGTATCACGCCGTGCCGTGGTTGAACTCGAGTTCAGCGCAGAGCGCGAGCAACTGCTTGAAGATCTTGAAGAAGGTGCAATCGTTAAGGGCGTGGTTAAGAACCTCACCGACTACGGTGCATTTATCGACCTCGGCGGTATCGACGGCTTGCTGCATATCACCGATATGGCGTGGAAGCGTGTCCGTCACCCCAGCGAAGTTGTCAATGTAGGTGATGAACTGGAAGTGCGTGTGCTGCGTTTCGATCGCGAGCGCAACCGTGTTTCACTCGGTCTGAAGCAACTTGGGGATGATCCGTGGAGCGACCTGGCGCGACGTTACCCGGTTGGCTCACGCCTGTTCGGTCATGTTTCCAACATCACCGACTACGGTTGTTTTGTTGAGATTGAAGACGGTGTTGAAGGCCTGGTGCATGTATCCGAAATGGACTGGACCAACAAGAATGTTAACCCTGCCAAGGTTGTACAGACTGGTGACGAGACCGAAGTCATGGTTCTGGAGATCGACGAAGAACGCCGCCGTATTTCACTCGGCATGAAGCAGTGCGCATCCAATCCATGGGAGACTTTCGCAGCCACCCATAACAAGGGTGATAGGGTTTCCGGCGCAATCAAGTCCATTACCGATTTTGGTATCTTCATTGGCCTGGAAGGTGGTATCGACGGCCTGGTTCACCTGTCAGACATCTCCTGGCTGACACCTGGTGACGAGTCGGTGCGAAACTTCAGCAAGGGTGAGGAAGTTGAAGCCGTTGTCTTGGCGGTTGATCCTGAGCGTGAGCGGATTTCCCTCGGACTTAAGCAGCTGGATCAGGATCCATTTGCAACCTTCATGGCCGAGCATCCCCGTGGAAGCCAGGTCAAGGGTACCGTTAAGGAAGTTGATGCACGTGGCGCGGTAATCGAACTCGCCGACGGTGTGGAAGGCTATCTGCGCGCTTCTGACATCAAGAAAGAACGTGTTGAGGACGCGACCAAGGAACTCACGGTTGGTGATGAAGTTGAAGCCAAATTTATCAGCCTCGACCGCAAGAACCGAAGCCTGGCGCTGTCTATTCGTGCGCTTGAAGATGATGAGCTTGCGGATGCGCTGGAAGAGTATCATTCGCAGAATGCTTCCAGTGGCACGACTTCTCTGGGTGAATTGCTCAAGGAGCAGCTTGACCAGGATTAGTTGATCGGAGAACGGACGGTTCAGGCAGAGCCGTCCGTTTTATTGACCGACTCTAATAACTACAAAACAGGAACGTGATAATCCAATGACCAAATCAGAACTGATTGACCGTTTAGCAGATGTACAGCAACACCTCGCACACTTGGATGTGGAACTAGGTGTAAAGTCTATTCTCGAACAAATGAGCGGATCGCTTGCGTCTGGTGAGCGCATTGAAATCAGGGGCTTCGGAAGTTTCTCTCTGCATTTCCGTGCACCCAGAATGGGGCGTAATCCCAAGACCGGTGACGCCGTTGCATTGCCCGGCAAGCACGTACCGCATTTTAAGCCAGGCAAGTCATTGCGTGAGCGGGTAAACAATATTTCCTGATCAAGACCAGGACGGTAGTGTGAAAAAATTTGGCTTTATCCTGGTAGCCTTATTGGCTGTCGTGGTTGGGCTGTTGGTCGGCACGCTGAACTCCGCGCCGGTGCAGCTGGACCTGCTCTGGGGCCAGTTCGAGCTTCCTTTGGGTCTTGCTATCCTGTTGGGTTTTGCGGTGGGCATATCGTTGGGCCTGGGCATGGTCTACTTTGCCAGGGTCCTGCCATTACAGTATCAGCTTCGCAAGACGCGTGCGGCACTAAAAAAGCAAGATACCTCCAACCCAATTCTGCCCGATGATTGAAGTCCTGCTGTTTGCCTTGATTCCGGCGGCGGCCTGGACCGGCTGGATACTGGCAAGGAACAAATTCAGCCGCGGGGAGCGTAAACGGAACCACCATTTCAGCAGTCGCTATTTCCAGGGTCTCAATTATCTGCTTGACGAGCAGCCTGACAAGGCCATTGCAGTATTCATTGAGATGGCGGAAGTCACCGCCGACACCGTTGAAACACACTTGGCTCTTGGCAGCCTGTTCCGGCGTCGGGGCGAAGTCGAACGGGCCATCAGGGTCCATCAGAACATCATCTCAAAGCCAGGTTTGCAGGAACGCCAGAAAACCCGTGCCTTACTCGAACTGGGTGAAGACTATATGCGGGCTGGGTTATTTGACCGCGCAGAAAATCTGTTCAGCGAACTGACGGAACGTGAGTCACATGCACCTTCTGCGCTGAGACATCTGCTGGACATCTACCAGCAGGAAAAAGATTGGGAAAAGGCTTTGCAACAGGCGCAAAAGCTAGAAGCCATGAGCGATGAAAAAATGGGCCTGGTCATGGCGCATTTTTGTTGTGAGCTGGCAGAAATTGACCTTGCAGCCGATAAACCGGTTGCCGCCAGGAAGCATTTACGGCAGGCAAGGCGGTACTTTCCGGAGTGCGTGCGTGCCCGGTTCATACTTGCAAAAATCGCCAGTCAGCAGGAGATGTATTCCGAAGCCCTGGATGTTTTTGAAGAGATTGCAGAAATGGACGTGGAACATATCCCTGAAATTCTGGAATCGTACCTGGCATGCGCGGAAAAAGCAGCGGAAAATCCACGTGCACTGGCAAAGATAGACAGTTGGGCTGAAAAATATGATGGTGTAAGCCTGTTATTGTCGCAGACGGATATCATCCGCGAGCAGCAGGGGCTGGATGCAGCGACACGCAATCTGGCCGAAGCGCTTACCCAGCGCCCGTCGGTCAAGGGCCTCGACCGCCTGATAGAGCTCAAGCTGGAGGGTGGGCCTGAAACGGAATCCGGCGATGAGATATTGCGGGCCGTTGCGCAAAAATTGCTGGTCAGGCAACCATCCTACCGTTGCACACATTGCGGTTACGCAGGTCACAGTCACCACTGGCAATGCCCCAGTTGTAAAAACTGGAGTACCACGCGGATCATCCGTGGTGTTTTGGGGGAATAGTTCGTGAACCTGGTTGCCTTTGATTGGCAATCATTATACGGCTGGCTGGTTGTTGGCTTTTTTTCGGGTGTACTGAGCTTCCTGGCTTGCAGGCGGGCAACTGCGCTGGCAGAAAAATCAGGCATGATAGCCGAGCCCGGCGAACGCCAAAGCCATTATGTTTCAACACCGACCGGTGGTGGCCTGGGTTTGGTTTTCAGCATTGTCGTGATCGTATCCGGATTGCAAATCGTGTACCACGTGCCTTTATTCTGGTGGCAAAACATGTTACCGGGTATCCTGCTGCTCGCCTTTGCCGGATGGCGTGATGACAAGCACACCGTGCCATGGAAAGTGCGCTTGCTGGTTCAGTTGGCAGTCAGTGTATGGATGTTAGGCTTTGGCCCGTTGCAGTTATCGTTAAGTGATATGGGTTTGTTTTCTATTGCCGCGTTGACGACGGTCTGGATGATGAACCTTTACAATTTCATGGACGGGAGCAATGGTATGGCCGGCTTTCAGGGAGTTTTTTCAGGCCTTGTTTTCGCGGTACTTTTCCACGACAGCGGGCAACCGGAAATGGCCCTCATCGCACTGGCTGTGGCAGCAGCCTGCGCCGGTTTTCTACCGTTAAATTTTCCAGCGGCGCGTGTCTTCATGGGTGACGTGGCCAGTGTGCCGTTGGGTTTCATATTTGCGTCCCTTGCAGTGTATGGAATACAAACCGGCAGCCTGAGTTTGCAGTTGTCAATCCTGGTCATGTCGGTGTTCATTGTCGACGCAACAATGACTTTGCTCTCGAGAGTAATCCGCCGGGAGCAGTGGTATACTGCGCACGCCTGTCACGTTTACCAGCGTTTGATTGCCCAGGGATGGTCGCATCAGCGGGTATTGGTGGTTTACCAGTCCATCAACGTGATCCTGGTGTTGCCTGCCTTAGTGCTGGTGAAGACGTACCCTCACTACGCCGTAGCAATAGTGGCTATGATGTTTTTACTGCTCGGGGGATGCTGGTATGTTGCGAACCGTAGGCTGGGCATGTTTGCGGAGGAATATTTGAGATGAAGCGGATTTTCGAATCAATCAGCCACCCACGCGCAGCGGTTATCATCCATGATTTTTGCATGGTTTTAGTCGCCTGTTTTGCAACGGTCTGGTTGACACAAAGCTTATCCGTTACACCGTTCAGCAGCAATTTGACAGCCACCACCAGTCTGATGACCGTGCTGCTGATACAGGGAGGCGTGTTTTTGACGACAGGGCTTTACAGGGGCCTGTGGCGCTTTGCCAGTTTTCAGGACATGTGGAATATAGTCCGTGCCAGTGTCTATGGTACGGTATCAATCATGGTCGCATTGACAGTCCTCCAGGGATTGGCGATCCGGCAATGGATACCCGCCGCCCTGATCTACCCCGTATTGCTGTTCGTATTACTGGGCCTGCCGAGAATGTGTTACCGCTTCTGGAAAGACTCCCGAATGATAGTGCGTAAGTCCGGCAAGAATCTCAAACGCGTCCTGATCCTTGGCGCAGGGCGTTCCGGCGCCATGCTGGAAAGGGAGCTGAGGCGTCGCGGGGGCTTTGATATAGTAGGCTTCCTTGATGATGACAGGCGTCTGCGTGGTGCGCAGGTCCATGGTGTTTCAGTGCTGGGCGCCATCGATCAGCTACCGAGAAAAGGGGCGGATTACAATGCTGACCTGGCCATCATCGCCATGCCTTCGGCGAGCAATCAGCAAATGCAACGTGTCGTTGAGATTTGCGAACTCAGCGAAATCGAGTTCCGGACCTTGCCAACCCTGCAGGACCTGGGTTCACAGGCGACCAATATCGGAGATTTGAAGCGGGTGGTCATCGACGATCTGCTTGGACGTGACCCTGTTTCACTGGAATGGGAGTCCATTCGCCAGGGCCTGGTAGGCAAGCGAGTGATGATCACCGGCGGCGGTGGTTCAATCGGTTCGGAATTGTGCCGCCAGATTGCACGTTTGAATCCAGTGGAATTGATCGTGGTTGATCATAGCGAGTACTCGCTATACAAGATTGATCATGAATTGCGCAGTGATTACCACGACCTGTTGTTTTACTCCGTGCTCGGCGATATTTGTGATCCTGCCACGGTTGAAAAGGTTATCGGTGATTACAAACCGGACGTGATTTTCCACGCAGCAGCCTACAAACACCTGCCGATACTGCAAACACAGGTCCGCGAAGCGTTCCGGAATAACGTATTTGGCACCATACGCGTGGCGGAAGCGGCTGAACGTAATGGTGTTGGAACCTTTGTGCTGATTTCCACGGACAAGGCGGTCAACCCGGCCAATATCATGGGCGCAACCAAGCGTGTTGCCGAAATGTATTGCCAGAATATAAATGCCCGGTCAAATACGCGATTCATCACGGTCCGCTTTGGCAATGTCCTGAATTCAAATGGTAGCGTGGTGCCGCTGTTCCAGGAACAGATAGCCAAGGGTGGTCCGGTCACAGTGACCCATCCGGAGATTTCCCGTTACTTCATGACAATCTCTGAAGCCAGCCAACTGATCATGCAGGCAGCTGTCCTCGGCGGCGGCGGCGAAATTTACGTTCTGGATATGGGTGAGCCGGTGAATATTACCTATCTGGCCGAACACCTGATACGTCTTGCCGGTAAGGAACCCGGGCGTGACATCGAAATTATCTATACCGGTTTGCGCCCCGGTGAAAAACTGTTTGAGCAGTTGTTCCATGAACTTGAACCTTATGAACAGACCACGCATGAAAAAATCCTGCTAGCCCACCCGCGTGCGGGTGATTGGGAAGAATTGCGGTCTGAACTCAGAGATGCCGAACTGGCAGTCAGGCGTTATGACACAAAAAACCTTCAGCAGGCATTGGTCAGACTGGTGCCGGAACTTGCCAAATCCGGTTTCAATACCAAGCCTGCAAAGGTGATTCCAATCCATCGAAGCAGTTGAGTACTCATGTCTGAATTCCCCCCAATCAGGAAGGCCGTATTTCCTGTAGCCGGGCTTGGAACCCGGTTCCTGCCAGCCACCAAGTCCATTCCAAAGGAAATGCTGCCGATTGTAGATAAACCCTTGATCCAGTATGCGGTAGAAGAGGCTGTTGAAGCGGGTATCGATACGATTATTTTTGTTACCAGCCCAAAAAAACGAGCAATCCTGGATCATTTTGATTCGGATGTTAAATTGCAATCATCCCTGTTGGCGCAGGGTAAACACGATTTGTATGAACGCATTGCGGAGATTGTGCCGGCACATGTTTCAACTGACTATGTGATCCAGAAAGAGGCCCTGGGATTGGGGCATGCGGTCTGGTGCGCGCGGCAGCAGGTGGGTGATGAACCCTTTGCGGTGTTACTGGCAGATGACCTGATTCGAGCCCCGCAAAGCGGATGTATGAAACAAATGGTGGATGAATACTACGCCACAGGTGCCGGTGTAATAGGTGTGCAGCAGATACCTGCTTCCATGACGGATCAATACGGGATCGTTGCTGTTGAGAAAAATTCCGATGGACGCGATTATATCCGCGCAATTGTGGAGAAACCCGCGCCGGAAGTCGCACCATCGAACCTGGGTGTGGTTGGCCGTTATATTTTACCTGGCGAGATTTTCAGGCTACTTGAACTGGTTCGTGCGGGTGTTGGTGGTGAAATTCAATTGACCGATGCGATTGCCATCCAGCTTGCCACCTGGCCGCTGATGGCTCACGCTTTCGATGGTGTGCGTTACGATTGCGGTAGCCGCAAGGGCTTTATCAGGGCTACGCTCAGCTACGCCCTTGAGCATGATGAACTGCGTGAAGACCTGTTGGCTTTTTTCAAAAATGCCAACGAGGTGAATTGATTTTGAAAGTTCGGTCCCAGCCCGACTGGCCCAAGGGCGAAGTTGTCTGTTTCAAACACCAATCCAAAGTGTTGCAGGACAATATCTGGTCCGATCCGGCTAACAGGAAGTTTAATGTTTATTTGCCGGCCGGCTATTCCGAGTCGCAGCCGGCCTACGTCGCCTTATGGGACTTTGCGGCATTTACAAATGCTGGTCCCGGTCATCTCAATTGGAAAAACCAGGCTGAAAACCTGCCACAGCGCCTGGATCGGTTGATCGGCAGCGGCGAAATGCCGCCGGTGGTCGTACCCATGCCGGATTGTTACACTTCCCTGGGTGGCAACCAGTATGTGAATTCTTCTTCGGTCGGTCGCTACGCCGATTACGTGGTGGAAGAACTTGTCCCGTTTCTGTCCAGCCATGTCAATGTCAGGGATGACCGGGCAGGCCGTGGTGTGTTTGGCAAGTCATCAGGCGGCTACGGCGCATTGGTGCATGCTATGTATTACCCGGAGACCTGGGGCGGGGTGGCTTCCCATGCTGGAGACATAGGCTTTGAATGGGTCTACCGGCCGGATTTCCCGCGCACAGCGGCTGTTCTTGCTGCACTGGATGGTGATCCGTACCGGTTTCTGAAGAATTTTTGGAAAAAGAAGTCGCCCGGTTCTCCCGATTATGCGACCCTGATGACACTGGCCATGGCCGCCAGTTATGACCCTGGCGGCAGCCCGGAATCAGCTATCCGTTTACCATTTGATTTGCATACTTGCGAAATCGATGCTGATCGCTGGGAACAATGGTTGCGTCACGACCCCCTGAACCTGCTTGATTCATATGCTGCGCAGCTCGCGTCCCTGAAGTTGCTTTACATAGATGTTGGCAGTCGTGACCAGTACAACATACAGTACGGAACCCGCAGTTTTGTATATCGCCTTGAAAAACTGGGTATTGGTCACCATTACGAAGAATTCGATGGCACTCATTCCGGCATGGACTGGCGGCTGGATGTTTCATTACCCTTGCTTGCCAAAGCCCTTTACCTGGACTGATGGGTTGATGGCCCGCATAAACCATTGGTCTTTAAATAATTGGAACACAGATGATTGAAATTACGAAAAGCGCGCAGGATTATTTTGGAAGATTGATAGAACAGCAGGAAATGGACGATATTGGCCTCCACCTGACCGTATTGAAACCCGGTACACCGCTTGCTTCCTGTGATCTGCAGTTCCACGTACCTGGCCAGTCCGGTGAAAAAGAACTGGAGTTTAAATACGACCAGTTCAATTTGTATGTTCCGGCCAGCGTCGAGCAGTGGCTGGAAGATGCAAAGATTGATTTTGAGACCACCGACGCGGGTGCACAATTGACCATTAAGGCGCCGGGCATCAAGGGCAACAGGCCTGCCGATTCTGCCGAGCTGGCCGAGAAAATTGCCTGGGTGCTGGAAGCTGAAATAAATCCGGGCCTTGCGAGCCATGGCGGGAGGGTTCAGCTCGAGTTGATTACAGAAAAAAATGAAGTGGTGCTGCGTTTTGGCGGCGGTTGCCAGGGTTGCGGAATGGTCAACGTGACCCTGCAGGATGGCATTGAAAAGACATTGAAGGAATACTTCCCCGAAGTTACCGCCGTTATCGATGCCACCGATCACGCCACTGGAGAGAACCCGTACTACAAATAACCTCTTTGCGATGCATCCCCGCGGCTATAAGATAAAAGCCATCGCGACCAGCTGCGCGGAGCGCTCCTACATCTTTATTTGTCCTTGATTTCGGTCAGCCCTTGCTGGCTCGCATACCAGGCTGCAATATCCTCGACATCCGCATCACTGAGATTGGCAACCATTGGGGCCATGATGGCATTCTGCCGTTCCCCGTCGCGGAAAGCTTTTATGCTCTTGATCAGGTAATCCTGATGCTGCCCGCCAATGTTGGGGTAAATGGGCTGGACGGCGACTCCCGTCGGACCATGGCAGGCATGGCAAACCGCTGACTTGTTCTGGCCTTTGGCGGCGTCACCGGCTGAAAACGCGATTGCGGGTGCAAGAAGAAGGGCAATGGCGGCTGACTGTTGGATTATGTTCATGTTATTCAGCCCCCTTGTTGTTTGTTTGAGCTTCAAGATAGACCGCAATATCTTCCATATCCTGGTCTGAAAGTGCTTCAGCCTGCAAACTCATATTGTTGTGTGTGCGCTCACCGGACCGGAATGCCTTTAATGCGATGACGATATATTCCGCGTTCTGCCCGCCGATGCGCGGGACATGGTAAGTCGGATAGGTGTTCTTGTAATTGACTATTCCATGGCAACCGGTACAGGTGTAGGCCTTGATTTTTCCTGCCTTGTAGTCCCCGGCAGCAAAGACGCTGGCGGATGCAAGGCACAACAGTGAGGTAAGCAGAATGTTTTTAATACGCATATGAAAGGTCACAGTGGGTAATTATTAGTAGCGGGCGATTATAACCCCAGGTTGCGCTTTTACACCAATAGCAGAATTTTGATGCTCAAAAGAAGGTGAAACCCAGTGCCCATCGAAGTCGAGTTATCAGATCTCGCACAATTCGGAGGGGGTTGGGGGTTACTCCCAAGGCCTTCGCGAACAGGACGTTCGCGGCAGAGCCCCCATGGATGGGTTTACGGCGTGCCTTGGGAGTAACCCCCAACTGCCTGCGAATCCACAAAGAATCCTTAGGCTCCTCAAGGGATTCTATAAGGAGTGTGCCAACTGAGCGCCGCGACACAGGCCCCCTTCCCCCGAGACACGCCGTGAATACATCCATGTAGGCTCTTCAAAAACGTCCCTGTTTTTGAAGGTCTCAGGTGAAGGGGGCCTATATCCCGGCTTGGCTTCTGTGGATTCCTGTAGGCGATTTGTCTTCGTTGCGATTTAGCAGAAATCTCTCGATCGGGTCTGCAGGCCTTTTGCCAGTTCGTCAAAATTATGCACCTGCTTTGCGATCAGGTGATACACCTCGCCGTCACTTTCCATTACGCCGTCCACGGCGATCAGTGATGAATTCAGGATAATGCTGCGCTGACGTTCCCATAGCCGTTGCCAGATGACCACGTTGACATGTCCGGTCTCGTCCTCGAGTGTCAGGAAGATGGTTCCATTGGCGGTCATGGGGCGTTGCCGCATGGTGATCAGTCCGCAGGCGCGGGTGTGGGTGCCGTGTTTTAGCTTAAGTAACTGTTGCGCTGTCCTGACCCGCCGCTGGCGTAGGGTTTTGCGTATCAATGCGAGCGGGTGCCGCCCCAGTGTCAGGCCCGTGGAGGCATAGTCGGCCCGCAGGTTATCTGTCTCCGAAGCAGGGCGGATGGAGGCGGCATCGTCCTTGCGGTTGATGCCCCGCAGTAAGTCTGCGGGTTGTTTCTCTATTGCCGCTGTCTCCCAGCGGGCGCGGTGGCGGTGACCGGCGATGCCCCTGAGCGCTGCGGCTTCTGCCAGCGCGGCAAGTTCACGCCGGTTCAGTTCTGCGCGGGTGCAGAGATCCTGTGCATCGCTGAACGGTCTGTTATTGCGGGCCTTGCTGATACGTTCGGCAGCCTGCCGGCCCAGCCCCTTGATTAAACGCAGTCCCAGGCGTAGCTGGGGGTGATCGCCGTCATCGCGCTCAAGTGCGCAATCCCAGTTGCTGTAGCGGATATCTGCGGGCAATACGGTGACACCGTGCCGGCGTGCGTCCTGTACCAGTTGCGAGGGTTGGTAAAAGCCCATGGGCTGTGAGTTGAGCAGGGCGCAGGTAAAGGCTGCGGAATGGTGGCATTTCAGCCATGCGGATACGTAGACCAGCAGAGCAAAGCTGGCGGCGTGTGATTCCGGGAACCCGTACTCGCCGAAACCCTTGATCTGTTCAAATATCTGTTCTGCGAATGCAAGCTGGTAGCCCCGTTCCAGCATGCCGTTGACCAGGCGCTGGTGCATGTGCTCCATGCCGCCGCGCCGTGCCCAGGCAGCCATTGATCGGCGCAAAATATCAGCCTCCGAGCCACTGAAGCCGGCTGCGACCATGGCGATCTGCATGACCTGTTCCTGGAAGATCGGAACCCCCAGTGTTCGTTGCAGCACTTTGCGCAGGGCGTCTGACGGATATGCAACCGGCTCCAGCCCACGGCGGCGCTGCAAATAGGGGTGCACCATATTGCCCTGTATGGGGCCGGGCCTGACGATGGCTACCTCGATGACCAGGTCATAAAAATTGGCGGGCTTCAGACGTGGCAACATGGCCATTTGCGCACGTGATTCAATTTGGAACACACCGATGGTGTCGGCTTTCTGGATCATGCCATAGGTTTCAGCATCTTCGGCAGGCACATCTGCAAGCCCCATGTTGGTGCCATGAAAGTCGTTAACGATATCCAGGCAACGGTGAATGGCGGTCAGCATACCCAGCGCCAGGCAGTCCACTTTCAATAACCCCAGGGTTTCGAGGTCGTCCTTGTCCCACTGGATAACGGTGCGGTCTGCCATCGAGGCATTTTCAACCGGCACCAGCGAGGCCAGCGTATTTTCAGAAATCACGAATCCGCCAACGTGCTGGGACAGGTGACGGGGAAAACCAACCAGGCTTTGTACCAAGTACAGTAACTGCTGCACCTTCAGGTCATCCGCGCTGAAGCCCTGTTCGGTTAGCCTGCTGGCAAAGCGGTCCGGCTCGTCCCACCACGACATGTTACGGGCCAGGCGGTCGATTTGACCTGGACCGAAACCCAGGGCCTTGCCGGCATCACGGATGGCGCTGCGCGGGCGGTAGCTGATGACGGTGGCCGCCAGTGCAGCCCGTTCACGCCCATATTTCCGGTAGATATACTGGATAACCTCTTCGCGGCGCTCGTGTTCGAAATCGACATCAATATCCGGCGGTTCATCACGTTCGCGCGAGATAAAACGCTCGAACAGCATATTCATGCGTGCCGGGTCGACCTCGGTAATACCCAGGCAGTAACAGACGGCAGAATTGGCAGCGGAACCGCGTCCCTGGCAAAGGATTCCCTGGCCGCGTGCAAACTGGACAATGTCATGGACGGTCAGGAAATAGGATTCGTAATGCAGTGCGGAGATCAATTCCAGTTCATGTTCGATCTGTTGCCGCAGTTCTCCGTTGATACCGGATGGCCATCGCTGCCTGATACCCGCTTCGGTCAGGTCACGCAGGTGAGCGGCACTGCTCATCCCCTGTGGTACCACCTCACGCGGGTATTGATAGCGCAACTGGTCCAGGCTGAACCGGCAGCGTTGGGCGATGCGCACGGATTCATCCAATAATTCCCGGCGGTATAGCGTGGCCAGGCGAGGCCGGCTGCGTAAATGCCGTTCACCGCAGGGCAGGGCGCGGTAACCCAGTTCCGGCACCGTGCAACCATACCGGATGGCGCCCAACACATTGTGCAGCATACGCCGTGAACGGATATGCATCTGCACATCACCGCAGGCCGTCATTGGCAGACCGGCCGCTTTGGCTGTATAAGCCAGGTTTGTCATGCGTGACTGGTCATCCGGTCCGAGGTTGAGGCTGGCTGCGAGCCAGCTACGGCCCGGAAAGTGCGAAGAGACCCAGTGCGCAGTCAACAGGTCATCCTCTGCTTCGGGTAACCATAGCGCCAGACAGTGGTCGAGATGATTTTCGAAAGCACCATCGGGCAATTTATAACTGCCCTTCGGTGCATGACGGCGCCCCCGGGTAATGAGGGTACATAACTGCGCATAACCGGTTTTATCTTCAGCCAGCAGCACCAGCCGTGAACCGTTTTCCAGCCTGAACAGGCTGCCGCATATCAGTTCGATGCCATACCCTTGCTGCCTGCAGCGTTGCGCTTCTTCAAAGGCGCGCACAATACCGGCAAGCGAACATTCATCGGTCACCGCAATGGCGCAATAGCCCAGTTCAGCAGCACGCGCGACCAGTTCCTGTGGATGTGAGGCGCCGTTCAGGAAGGTGAAATTGCTGGTACAGACAAGTTCAGCGTAGCTGTTTGATGTGCTGGGCAAACGCATACTGTATGTATATACAGTATTTGTCTTGAAAACAAGTTTCTTTTAGATCAGCGGTGCTGGGTTGGGAGGGTTATGGTGGTGCGCTAATCAGGATGGCACCTTCAAAGCCGAGGGTGTGTTGTACCTTCCTTCAGGACCGTGCGAGACAGGAGTCGAGAACGAGCCTACATGGACGTACTTGTGGCGTGTCCTGAAGGAAGGTACGGCATGCCCTTGGCGACGACGGAGTACCTACCTGATCACGGTCTCAGTCGCACTACCCCAGACATTGCGGTAAAATCCCCATCTGGCTCTGTCGCATCAGTAAACAATGAATCGACCAGCAATGGCGGTTACCGATCTGGCAAAGCAAAGCAGGAGGCCGGGTCTGCCTGACAGGCCCCTAATGAACTGGACTTGATCCCCGGAGGACAGGTACCGATATGGTTAACTACGCTATTCTTGGCGGCGGCAGACTGGCCCGCCACTTCTCCCGGTATTTCCATTTGCTGGAAATCCCCCATACCCGCTGGGCACGTGATCACCACGCGTCACTCAATACATTTGAGGATGTGGATGCTGAAACACGTTTGCGAAAATCGATCGATAAGGCCGGATGTATCCTGTTGCTGGTTTCAGATCAGGCCATTCCGGCCCTGCTGGAGCAATATCCATTTCTGCACGGCAAGCGACTGGTCCATTGCAGCGGGGCACTGAATTTGCCCAGTGTCACCGGCGCACACCCGTTGATGACATTCGCAGAACACCTGTACGAGCTGGATACCTATCAATCGATCCCGTTCATGTTGGATGCAGGGCAGGATTTTGCAGATGTGTTTCCAGATTTGCCAAACCCGCACTTTTCTATCAAGACGGGCGACAGGGCCCGTTATCACGCCATGTGTGTATCGGCCGGTAATTTTTCCCAGGTATTGTGGAAAGGAATTGCCGATCGTTTTGAGCAGGACCTGGGCTTGCCTGCTGAAACATTGCACCCCTACCTGAAGCAGGTTGCGGAAAATTTCATCCAGACGCCGGAGTCTGCATTGACAGGACCGCTGGCACGCGGCGACCAAAAGACCATTGAACGCAATCTCGATTCGCTGGATGGTGACCCGCTTCAGGACCTATACCGTGCGTTTATTCTTTTTTACCAGGACGGCGGAACCCGTCGTCCGGTTTCCAAACAGGCCCGAATGGAGAAAGCTGTATGAATGTGCTTGATTTTCAGGGGTTTAAGACCCGCAAGGAAAAGATTGTCATGCTGACCTGCTACGACTATACCTCGGCACGGATCGTTCAGGAGTCGGATGTGGACGTGATACTGGTTGGTGACAGCGCGGCGATGGTCATGCACGGCCATGGCACGACCATACCGGCGGATATTGAAATGATGTGCCGGCATATCGAGAGCGTTGCCCGTGGCGCCAAAGACAAGTTCATAGTCGGTGATATGCCCTTCCTGTCTTTCCGGCAGTCGCGAACGGACAATATGCATGCCGTCGCCAGTGTCATGAAGGCTGGCGCCCATGCTGTCAAACTGGAAGGTATCGAAGGCAATGCGGAGACCATAGCCCATATCGTTAAGTCAGGTGTGCCGGTGATGGGTCACCTGGGTCTGACGCCGCAATCAATCAACCAGTTGGGTGGTTATCGTGTGCAGGGACGTGGTCAAAGTGCTGCTGAAACACTGTTGAGAGAAGCGTTGGCCTGCGAGCAGGCCGGGTGTTTTTCCCTCGTGCTTGAATGTGTGCCCGAAAAACTGGCAGCGGAAATCACGGAAACGCTGAACATACCGACCATTGGCATTGGCGCCGGTGTCCATACCGACGGACAGGTGTTGGTGATGCAGGACATGTTGGGTTTGTCCAGTGACTTCAAACCACGGTTTGTACGCCAGTATCTCGATGGCCGCGCTGTACTGCTCAATGCTTTCAATACATATGCCAGCGATGTGAAAAGCGGGAACTTCCCAACGGCCGATGAGAGTTATGGCCAATGAAGATTTTTAAGTCGATAGACGATTGGAAAATTTACCGTGCCGGCCTGCAGGAAAGCCCGTTAGGGTTCGTGCCGACCATGGGCGCTTTGCACCCGGGGCACCTGTCGCTGGTCGAAGCAAGCCTTGCGCGGGACGTCGTTACAGTGGTCAGTGTATTCATCAACCCAAAGCAATTCGACGACAAGGCTGATTTTGAAGCGTATCCGGCCGACGATGGTAAAGATGTCGAGATACTGGAAAAAGCGGGTGTTGCTGCGGTTCTGTTACCCGACACGGCGCAGATCTATGCCGATGATTATCGTTTCAAGGTCAGTGAGGCTGAATTCAGCCGGCGTTTATGCGGCGCCCATCGCCCGGGTCATTTTGACGGTGTGCTGACCGTGGTGATGCGCCTGTTGAACCTGGTCCGGCCCGACAACGCCTACTTTGGCGAAAAGGACTACCAGCAGTTGCAACTGATCCACGACATGGTGTCAGCATTTTTCATGCCGGTAAACATTGTTGCCTGCAAAACGGTTCGTGAGGCCGATGGCCTGGCAATGAGTTCACGCAATCAGCGTCTGAACAGTCGGCAGAGGGCATTGGCTGCAGGGTTCTACGCAACGCTAAAATCCAGCCGTACGGTAACCGAGGCCAGCCAAACCCTTGCCGATTTGGGTTTTTCTGTTGATTACGTAGAGGATATTGCCAATCGTCGCCTGGCGGCGGTACAACTTGGAAATACGAGGTTGATTGATAATGTCGAAATCTGAAAGTAAAAATTCCGGATCCAATATCCTGTTGTTGATGTCGGGTTCCATCGCGTGCAGCAAGGCCTCATCCCTGGTTTCGGCATGGACAAAGCATGGTAGTGAGGTGCGGGTAGCCTGCACCCGCAGCGTCGCTGAGTTTATCGGTCATGCCGAGCTGGCCGACCTTGGCGCCAGGATGGTCTTTGACAATGTCTTCACCCCCGGCCACGAGATGGAACACATCTCGCTCGGAAAATGGGCGGATATCATCATTGCAGCGCCCGCCACCTCAAACCTGATCAACAAGCTGTCCGCCGGAATTGCCGATGATGCTGTAAGCACCGTGTGGCAGGCTGCTTACGGCCGGGGTATACCCATGGTGATCGTGCCGGCCATGAATACGCGTATGTGGCGATATCCCGCGACCCGCGAAAGCGTAAGACGACTGAAGCGATGGGGTATCCATGTATTACCGGTGGGTAAAGGTCAACTGGCGTGCGGGGAACACGGTGAGGGCCGGATGCTGGAACCAGCTGAAATACTTGAAACCGTTGAACGCCTGTTGGCTTTTGATCAGAAAAAGACAGGGAAACGGGTCTTGGTGACTGCCGGCGGTACCCGGGAAACTATCGATTCTGTTCGATATATTGGCAATATGAGCAGCGGCCGCACCGCCGCGCGCCTTACCGAAGAATTGATCGCCGCGGGACATGAGCTGACCTGGCTGGGCGCCGAAGACGCAATAAGGCCGGCCTCGGTGGAGCGGATGGTGTCCTATTACAGTTTTGCAGACCTGGAAGCCCGCTTGCGGGAATTGCTTGGGTCCGGTATCTACGATGTAGTCATACACGCGGCGGCGGTCAGTGACTTCAGCCTGGCCAGTATTGAAACATCGCGAGGTGACGTGCTGGAAAACCTGCGAGGGAAACTGTCCTCGGAGTCTGATCTGTTACTGCGTCTCAAAAAAAACCCGAAATTATTGAACCAGCTGAAATCATGGTCCAGAAACCCGTCGCTAATGGTCATTGGGTTCAAGCTGACCGATACCGACGATTTGCAACAACGTATTGCAGCGGTCAGGAAACAACTTGATCACCCGCAAATCGACGCCGTGGTTCACAATGATCTTTCGGAAATCGGCCACGAGGCGCATCCTTTCCAGCTATATGCCCCGATGAGGGAACCGGTACATTGTGCCGATGGTGAAGCATTGGCAAAAACAATTAATAAATTGATGGAGACAGCACCATGAAACTTTGCCTGGATGTTGGTAATAGCCATATTTACGGTGGTGTGTTCGAATCCGGCCGTGCACTGTTGACCTTTCGCAAGGCGTCGAAACTGGGTTCGTCATCGGATGAATACGGCCTGTTTTTCCGTTCCGTGCTACGGGAGAACGATCTCGATCCCAACCGTGTTGCCGAAATTGCCCTGTGCAGCGTGGTGCCGGAGATGGTTTATGCAATTTCGGCGGCCTGCCAGAAATATTTTGCTATTCGTCCTTTCATCCTCCAGGCCGGCGTTAAAACCGGCATGAAAATCCAGTACAGAAACCCGCTGGAAGTGGGCGCTGACCGCATTGCCAATGCCGTTGGCGGGATTGCCCTGCACCCTGGGGAGAACCTCGTGATCGTAGACCTGGGCACCGCAACTACCCTGTGCGCGGTCGGCAAGGATCATTCCTACAAGGGTGGCGTTATCCTGCCAGGGCTGAAAATGTCGATGCAGGCGCTGGAAAGCGGTACATCGAAGCTCGGTTCGGTCGAAATTACCCGCAAGGATATCTGTCTCGGCCGCACCACTGCTGACAGTATCCAGTCCGGGCTATTCTTTGGTCACCTCGGAGCCCTGCATGAAATCATCCACAGGATTCAGCTGGAAGAATTTGGTGGGCAGCGTCCCCGGGTAATTGCTACCGGTGGGTTTGCGTCCTTATTCGGCGGGACCGGTCTGTTTGACCAGGTCATGCCGGACCTGGTGCTGCGTGGCCTGTTGGCGGTATTGGAGTTGAACGCCGACAGGCTTTAGCCGGAAATTTCCTGGTTCAGGGATTATCGGCTTCGCCGCTGCTTATATCGGTTTTTTCTACGTCCTTGGTGACCGCTCCGGTCAAAACCAGCTTCATTCCCTGCTCGAATGGTATATCCAGCGGTGTCAGGCAATTGCGCGGCAGAAACAGGGTGTAGCCGCCGATCTGGTAACTCATTGGCATGTATACAGCCACCGGGTCTTCGGCTGTTGGTGTAAATGGCAGGTCATCAAATTGCTCGCGTGTCACAAATCCGATCAACTGGAATGCCTGGCCGGGGAGTTGCACCATCACGACCTTACCCATTTCATTTTTTTTATCCGGGTTCAAATAATCAATAAAATCCTTGATGGCGGTGTAAATGGTCTTGACCAGCGGCAGGCGGTGGAAGATGGCTTCACCGAGATTGAACAGCTTCTGAAAAATCAGGACATGTGAAAGCAGGCCGATCAATACAATCAGGGCAAGACCGGCTATCAGCCCCATGCCCGGCACATACCAGCCGGCGGGCAGGATAAATTTCAGTACAACGCCCAGTAACCGCTCTGCACTCGCGGCCACCCACCACAAGATTGCGAGCGTCAGTGTGACGGGTATAACAACCACCAAACCCTTCAGGAATAGTTTGCCGAGCGCATTCATGGTGTTTCTTTCTTCATGGTGTTTATTGGCCCCCCTCCATTATAGGCATTTTATGAGAATAAACCGTGCAAATACCAACCGGGGCGGGGTTTGTATTCACGAAAAGCCCACAGGGTGCTGCCGCTCGAATCCCGCACAACGAAGTAATCCCTGCGGCAGTCGCGGCCGTCCCACCAGCCGGACTCTATACGCTCGGGACCAGCCAGTATCCGGTAGTTGTCGATCCGGCAGTGTTGCGGTTCGGGAAACAGCCAGGCCGGCCTGCCCGGTTGCGTGGTGCAGGTGGCTGGATCATCCGGTTCCCGCCACGACCAGCTGTACTCGGGGCGGTAATCCTGCAGGCCCCTGATCCCCCTGACAGACCCTTTCCCCAACCTGGCCTGCAGACGTTCGATAACGGTATTGTCCATTTCCATAGAGGGCTTGCCTGCTTCTTTTAACAAACCATCCTGGATCGCCGCGCAGGGCAGGAAATGCGGTGCCTGCAAACGGATATGGCGCACCGGGCAGGGCAGTTGCAGACGTTCCAGACGCTCGCGCAATAACATCACCAGATGGGATTCGGAGCGTGTCGCCCGCTGCAGGTTCAGGCCGATGGTTTGCGAGGCTTCACCCATCTGCAAGCAAACCTGCAGAGTCTGTATACCGTGGTCGCGGGCGCGCAACACCCCGCATAGTTCCTGCACCAGTCGTTTCAGGGGAAAGAGCAGACCCTGGGTGTGCGCTGTATCCGGCAAATCAATACCGGCCGAGAAACTGTCCGGCGGACGGAATACCTTGCAGGGGTCGGGGCGCTGGCCAAGCAGGCGATCCAGGTAATCACTTGTTGCCACCCCCAGTCGCCGTGTCAAAGCCTTGCGTGGTAAGCGGAGCACCTCGGCAACGGTGCGAAATCCCGTTTTTTGCAAGGCCTGTACGGATGTGCTGTGGAGGTTCAGGCTGTCGATGCGGAGCACACCGATGCTTTTGCGTATGTCGCCGGGCGTATGTATGTGAAAACCGTGCCTGGCCCCGAGGTGCGCTGCTTCCGGCGTGGGTGCGCTGCCGCTGATGACACGGTAGCCGAGATGTTCAAGTTCTGTACAGATGCGTCCGGCCAATGTTTCGGCATTGCCAAACAAACGCCGACTGGCGGCGACTTCCAGCAACAGGCCATTATGCTGAGCGGCAATACAGACCTGGCTGCTGTACTGGTAACACCAGGCAGCGAGACGCTCCAGGTTGGCCTGGTCCGCCGGCTGTGGAAAGTGCAGGGCCAGCCATTGGGGCGATCTCTTATTGTCTGTATTTGTGGCCATGAAAGCAGTTTGTCAGCAATGGCTCTCCATTCATGAGAATGGAAATAAAAAAGTGTTTGCCGGTTAACTGTATCACGGGGCGTGAGCGGGTTTGAACTACAGGCACGCGCAGAGTGCTGCCGCTTGAAACCGTTCTTCCATAAAAAAACCGCGGCCGGCTAAAACCAGCCGCGGTCTTTCATGACGGGATCAGAACCTCTGGCCGAAACGAATACCAAACGACCGTGGCCGGTTGGTAACAGTGGTCCACTTGTGTCCCGGTGGCCGCTGGAGATTCGGCAGGCCACCATAACCCGGGTCTTCGATATCTATCTGTGCACGCTCGTCGAATACGTTGTTGACGTACAGGGAAAGCGTCCAGTTATCTTTCTCTATACCGGTGGAAAGGTTCAACAACGTATAGTCATCCATCTTTCGCCTGGCAGGAACGTTGAGCGTATCCAGGTCATTCCAGCGCGCGCCGGTGTAGGAAAGGGCGGCCTGGAAGAAAGAGGGCAGGGAGCCTACATCGAAATTACTACGCCAGATACCGGTCAACTGCCACTTTGGCACGTAGGGCATGGGTGTGCCTTTCGGTGCGTTAGGCGGCTCGCCTGCATCTTCGAGATCCTGTGTGCGCCAGAAATTGGTTTTCAGTTCAGCGTCGTTATAGGATCCGGCGAAGCTCAAGGTATTTTTGTCATTCACTGCCCAGGCCAGATCCCATTCCACACCCTTGGTCTGTGAGTTACCGACATTCTGAACAATGGTCAGGTTGGAAACTTCGAAGTCGAGGAAACCAAACTGGAAATTATCCCAGTCAAGGATATACACCGCACCGTTAAACCGGACCGCGCCATCGGCCAGGACTGTCTTCCAGCCGAACTCGTAGTTGGTGACAAAATCAGGATCATACTTGGGAATACCCTCAACCCTTGCGCGGTTTACACCGCCGGCCCTGAAGCCTTCCGACCATGTGACATAAATCATCTTGTTAGTATCAAAACGATATTCGAGATTGCCCTTGAAGGCCCAGTCATCGCCCTTGGCCACGTCATCCAGTATCCGTGTATTGAAGCAGGGATACTGAATCTCGCCGCCTTCATCGGCAGGTATTTCGACAAATTCACCGTCGATGTATTGCCCGGTACAGTGCCGCAGGAAACCATTGAAACCATAGAGTGAATTTTCGTATTCGAAATACCTGGCGCCAATTGTGCCCGAGAACTTGTCAGTGAAGTCGAAGGTCAGTTCGCCAAAAGCGGCCGTATCCCGGTCTTCGCGGACCTGCTTGGTCTGCCACACCACGTTGCCCCCTTCGACCACCGATGTGGCAACGGCCGAATCAGGAACGGTGTACTGCAGGTCGAATGAGTGCTTCTGGGTTTGATAGAACAGGCCGCCGGTCCAGCGCAGGCGTTGATCCGCAGCGGATTGGAAGCGCAGTTCATGGCTCTGGCGGGTGAAATCGTTCTGGGCGTCTACGTATTGTGTTCCAACGGCGCAGTCACCTGCGTCGTTGTAGTACACACAGTAGCCAGGGGCTTCATAGTAATCGGGGTTGGTAAGGTAATAGGCCCAGTACTCGGTATAATCACTGTAGTCGTACTGGTAGTCCTGTTGCCGGTCCAGGTATGCACCCGCATAAACCATATCGACATCACCGATACTGCCATTCAGTGTCAGTGTGGCCTGGTACCAGTCATCTTCGCCGGAAGCTGGCCAGAGGTGGCCGGTTTCCAGGTCGCCAAAGAATTCCGGGTTGTGATGAAAGTAGCCATCGTGATCAGAATTCTGAGCCATGATGCCCGGTGTGATGGACCAGTTGTCGTTCAGGTCAACTTTGAGTAATGCACGCAGACCACTGGTCGTAACCGAGTTGTCGTCCTTGCCGGTAAAATCCGAATTATCGACGGTATAGGCTTGTGGGCCAGGGAAGTGCATGGTGGTGGGCACCTGGTCAATATAGCCGCCAACTTCCTTGTGCCAGGCCACCAGCCTGATCGCGGCGCGTTCACCAATCGGGAAGTTCCAGAAGCCATTCAGGTCATAGCCCATGTCGCCGCTTTTGACCGTGTTGACTTCCAGGTCATAGCCGCCCAAGGATACACCGATCTCAGGCTTGTTGGTGATAATACGGATAGTGCCCGACTGGCTGCCCTGGCCGTAAAATGTGCCTTGCGGGCCGGCCAGTGTTTCAACACGGGCGATATCGTACATATGGATATCCAGGACCTGGTTGATCGTGGTTACAGGTTGCTCGTCCAGGTAATAGCCGACACTGGGCATGGAAGCGGAGTGATTTCCATCACCGCCACTGGCGATACCGCGCATGTAAACCTGGCCAAAGCCAGGGCCGCCAGGTCCGCCCTGGGCAGTGTATGAAACAGTTGGCAGGAAATTAATGAAGTCGTCAAACGACCGGACATTCAATTCCTCAAGTTGCTGGTTACCCAGGACCTGGATTGAAAGGGCTACATCCTGCATATTTTGTTCGCGTTTTTGCGCGGTAACGATCACTTCTTCAAGCTGGGCCGTATTGTCTTGTGCCTGTGCTGGCATTACGACCGTTGCAGCGACGACTGAGCCCACCAGCGCCATGGAGATTGACTGTGCTAATTGTTTTCTTTTGAACGTCCTCACTTGATCCTCCTGCGTAAAATTGCTGTTTGCTTGCTCTTCAGACGAGGGTCTGTAAAAGTATATTTTTATTTTTTCAACGCGTATTCAAGAACATACTAGCAGGTTATTTTTGAGAATTCCTTTAACATGCAATACGAACATTTGTTAGCCGTGCTAAAAAGCGCTAAATCACGGCCGTCCGCGGCATATTTGTGGATAATGTAGCTTATGAAAACTCCCAGAGAATCTGACAAAGGCGATATTCAAACAGCGCTCAGGAATGCGGCTGAACTGCTTTCGCGAGACCCGCGCCTGGCTGAAGAACAGGTAGGTGAAATACTGAAGGTTTACCCCGATACACCCCAGGCAAAAAGGATACTGGCCACTGCTTACCGCCTGCAGACAATGCCACAAAAAGGACTCGAAGTTTTAACCCCCCTGTTTGCAGAGTACAGTGACTCACCGGACTTTCTACATGAAATGGCGCAATGCCTTGGTGCAGTGGGGCGCGGTGACGAGGCGGTCAAGTCCCTTCGCAGGGCAGTCAAGCTGGATCCGAAGCACGCTGCTTCGTGGCAAAGCCTTGGGCACCAGTTAAAGGTAGCCGGTGACGAGGAGGGAAGCCGCCAGGCTTTTGAACGGCATTTTGAACTCTCGACCCGTCATCCGGAACTGGTCGAGGCCGTGAAGCTTTTACGCGAAAATAAACTGGCCAAGGCAGAAAAAATTGTCCGCGAATTGCTAAAGAAATATCCCGTGGATGTATCCGCAATCCGTGTACTTGCCGATATCGGTGTCAGGCTGGGTCAATTAAAGGATGCCAGCAACCTGCTGGAGCGGTGCCTGGAACTGGCGCCCGATTTCCATGCGGCCAGGCACAGTTATGCAACACTGCTGGTGCGGCTGCAAAAGCCCGAAGCAGCGATGTCGGAAGCTGAAAAATTGCTGAGGCATGAGCCAAACAACCCCAATTTCCTGACCCTCAAGGCCTCAATCCTGGTCCGGATAGGGGACCATGCAGAAGCACTCGAGATTTATGAAAAAGTGCTTAAGAATTACCCCAGCCAGGCAAGAGCCCAGATGAGCTACGGTCACACACTTAAAACGGTTGGCCGGCTCGACGAGTCCATCGAGGCTTACAGGAAATGTATCCGATTGAGCCCGGAAGTAGGCGAGGCTTACTGGAGCCTTGCCAATCTGAAGACTTTTCGGTTCAGTGACGATGACATCGAAGACATGCGGAAACAGGTCACCGCAGAAGGCGGTGATGCCGACGACCAGTCACACCTGGCATTCGCCTTGGGCAAAGCACTGGAAGATCGCGGAGAGTTTGATGAGTCCTTCCGGTTTTACCGGCGTGGCAATGCGATCCGGCGGATCGAGCACCGGCATAACCCCAAGATCAACGTATTCGAGGCCGTGCGCCAGGTCAGGGTCTTCAACAAGGAGTTTATTGAGCAACGCGAAGGCGGGGGTTGCCAGGCGCCTGATCCGATATTCATCGTCGGTCTGCCACGTGCCGGCTCAACCTTGCTTGAACAGATTTTAGCCAGCCACTCACAGGTGGAAGGCACATCGGAGCTACAGGACATCATCGCGATTTCCCGGAAACTTGGTGAAAAATCCCGGCAAAATCCATCGGGCAAGTATCCGGAATGTCTTGCTGGGATGACGGAGGAGCAGTTCCGGGAACTGGGTGAGAGTTACCTGGAAACAACGCGTATTCAGCGCAGCGATACACCGTTTTTTATCGACAAGATGCCGAATAATTTCCGCCATATCGGCTTGATCCACCTGATATTGCCCAAAAGCAAGATCATTGACGCGAGACGCCACCCCATGGGCGGCTGTTTTTCGGGGTATAAACAATTGTTCGCCAACGGCCAGACATTCACCTACGGTCTTGAAGATATCGGCAAGTACTATCGTGACTACGTCAGGCTGATGGACCACTGGGACGCCGTACTTCCCGGCCGGGTGCACCGTGTGCAGTACGAGGAAATGGTTGCCGATACCGAGACGCAAATCCGCGCGCTACTGGATTATTGCGGACTGGGTTTTGAGGAACAGTGCCTGAGGTTTTACGAGACTGACCGGGCCGTACGGACACCCAGTTCGGAACAGGTGCGCAGGCCGATCTACAAGGAAAGTACAGAGCAGTGGCGAAATTATGAGAGACACCTCGACCCGCTGAAAGAAGCGCTGGGGCCGGAGGTTCGCGAACGCTATTCCGTCGAGATGTAGGCGTTGTTTGTCTTGTCGAGTTGATATTCCCTGACAATCCCGGTCTGCTCGGCCAACACCTGTCCGAGTATCTGCCGGGTGGTCAGCGGGTTAGCCAAAACAACCCTCAGCACGTGGATTTCCTGTCCGCCATATCGTTTTGGTTTCAGGATGGTCCTGGAAACAAAAGACTTGCCTCTCTCCCGTTGAATTTTCTGCAGTGACTGGTTCAGTCCGTTCAGCCATTCGTTCAGACGCCGTAATTCCGTAGCATCGGAACAGGTCAACCTGTCCGACACCCCGTCAGGAACATACCGGTATGTCAGGATATTCAATTCCGGTCGGGTCATCAGTTCGAAATTCCGGTTCTTTTCGATCATTTCTGCAAAGTCAGCGGCCTTCTCAATACCCATGTCAATAAGGAGCTGGTAGCCCTCACGTCCAATGATTCTCAAGCCGGAATGAACCAGCATGGCCATGCCGGCCCTGGAACCTTCCAGGGTCAGGGACCCCAAATCCTTTGAACCTTCACGGACGATATAGTTGGCATGTTGCACGATCTCCCGCGTCACTCCCGGTTGTCTGAACATGACCAGACCCGATCCCATCGGTACGTAAAGCTGTTTGTGCGCGTCTATGGTAACCGAATCTGCTTTCTCAATACCTTTCAGCAAGCCCCTGTATTTATTTGAGAATAACGTGGGTCCGCCCCATGCCGCATCGACGTGGTAATGACAACCGTGCTGTGCGGCTATTTCGGCGATCCTGTCCAGTGGGTCGACATTTCCAGTTTCAGTGGTTCCGGCAATGCCCACGACCGCGAACACCTTGACCTTATCTCCTTTTAATTGTTCGAGCTTCGTTTCCAGTGCCCTGATGTCCATCCGGTTCCGGTTATCGGTTGCGATGGGCATAATCTGGTCCCTGCCTATGCCAAGCACATCGGCGGCCTTGGTCAGGGAGTAATGCCCCCGTTCCGAAACCAGAATCGCGGCGCCCTTATAACCGTAATATTCCAGTGCAGCGGCCAGGCCCCGCTGCCTGATTCCGGTAAAGCTGCCCTTTGCCTTGAAGGCGTTATTGCGCGCTACCCACAAAGCCGTCAGGTTGGCCAGTGTTCCACCGGAACAGAAGGCGCCCAGTGACTGGGTGCTTTGGTGCATGTTTTCGGAGTAAAAGGCATCGCTTGCCTCATATACCAGCCGGTGCAGCATCGCTACAACCTGGCGCTCCAGTGGCGTGAATGCTTTCGAGGTCTCGGTCTTAACGACATTCTGGTTCAGGGCGATCATGATTTTTGACAGCGGCAACATAAAGTATGGAAAAACCGAGGTCATGTGCCCTACAAAAGCAGGTGACGAAGTGTGAACCGATTCGGCGACCAGTTTCTTCAGAAGAAACTCCGCCTGCTCGGAAACAAATATGGGCTGCTCGGGAATACCGGGGTCAGAGAAATCATGTTCCAACTCAACAATTTCCTTGTCGCTGGCGACAATATTGTCCTGCAGGAATCCCAGCAAATTACCGGAAATCTCCTCATCGATAACCGCGAGCGTGGAACCTGGTTCCTCTGCCGCCGTAAAAATCTTGTAGAGATTCTCTAATGAAGCGTGCGCCAGCTTTTTGTTTTGATCATCCTGAGACACGGTCCGGAATACTCTTTATTTGAGGGAAAGCGTGTGATTATATCGTTAAACCGCAAGTGGCTGGATGTTCCATGTGTGGGATAAAAAGTGCCGGGTAAAGCACCGAGGGCTGATTCGGTGCTTTACCCGGCATGCTCAACCCCGGTAAACAGGGGTTAAAGCCTTCCCGCCGGGCATGGTCAGTGCCCGGCAGTGTTAGCTTTCAGTAGCGCGGCGTCTCAACCACAGTGCGGCGCCGAGGAATATGGCAGCAATCACCAGGTTGATCAGCATATCGCTTGAGAAGAGACGGTCCAGCATGTTGGAAATGGTAACCGCATGATCGAATTCACTTGTGAGTGGTGCCCCCAGAGCAACTCCGAATTCATCACCGTGGTTATCTGCAGACATGATCAGGGGACTATTGGCAAACCATTTCCCGAACAGGCCGAAAAGATTGTCGTTCACGGTAAAAGTCTTCAAAAAATCGATCCACAATTCCAGCACGCCGAGTACCACTGGTGGCAGGATCGCGAATAACAGTGGAATCCTTGGTGCGAATGACGATACCAACATCAACCAGCCATACAGGGGCAGTGCCCAGATAGCCTGCGCAAACCAACTTGCCAGGACCAGGCTCCATACTTTAAATGGACTGCCCAGGCTAAGTAACAGTGTCCACGGGTTTTCACCCAGTGTCAGGATGACCACGGAAAACAGAAGCATGATTAGGATATGAGTCAGGATGTAAACAACCCAGAAGATCAAGGGTGCAACCACCATGGCCGAAAGCAATTTTGAGCCAATCGTCATTGTGTCTGAGGCAGGCAACGATTTCCAGAATAGGATGCTGCGATCCTTGCGATCATCATAAAGTGAACCCAACAGGTAGAAAAACACAACGAATGCCAGGATCATTGCGAACAACACTGACAACGACATGTTAATTTCGTAAAGCACCTTGGAGCGCAGGGCAACATCCTGCGTTGAAATAAAGTGAAGTAGTTCTTTCAGTGATTGAAACTCATTGTCAAAATGATTGAACGTGATCAGGAACATCACCTGGGCTCCCAGCAGAACGCCCGCAAACACGAGCGGAGTGGTGCGGAAGGCTCCCTTGTTTTCCCAGAATTCACGCTTTACCAGGGCCAGCAAACGGTTCATGAGTCACCTCCGTTCATGGTAGCGACGAACAGGTCCGCAACACTCGGTGTGTGCAATTCGCCCAGGGCTTTAAGTTGTTCGCGGTTTGCGTTTTCATAAAGAAAAATGTGCCGGCCAAATAACTCACGCTCATATAGAGGCCCGTATTCACGGGCGGCAGCGGCCTTGTCCGGCGCGACCATCAGCTCGATGTAGCTCTCCTGGACTTCATCCATACTGCAATCGAGTGCGATACGACCATCCTTGATGAATATCAGGTCGCTGAGAATGTGTTCGACTTCTTCAACCTGGTGGGTAGTGATGACTATGGTGCGTTCTTCATCAAAATAATCGTTGAGCAAGTTGGTATAGAACTGCTTTCGGTAAAGAATATCCAGTCCCAGCGTGGGTTCGTCCAACACCAGCAGTTTGACATCAATCGCCATGACGATAGCGAGATGTAACTGCGCAACCATGCCCTTGGACAACTGCTTGACCCTGTGATCCAGCGTAACCTTGGTGCTGGAAAGGTATTGCAGGCATTTCTCGCGGGAGAATTTCGGGTGAATATGTTCCGTAAGCTCGATCAGCTGCCAGACACGTATCCAGCGGGGCAGGACCGCGACATCGGCGATAAAACAAACTTCCTCCATCAAGGCTGCCCTGTCCCTTGCAGGGCTCTTCCCCAGTACATTCAGGTCGCCTTCATAGGTTGCCAAACCGAGGATGGCTTTCAGTGCGGAAGTTTTTCCGGCGCCGTTAGGGCCGATCAGACCGACGATTCGTCCAGCAGGAATTTGCAGGTCGATATTGTCAACCGCGACTGTACGTCTGTAGCGTTTGGTCAGACCCCGCGCTTCAATGACATTGTTCATCAGGAATTGCCCTCTTGTTCTTTCATCGAATTAAGCAGCTTGTTGATATCCAGGCCCAACTGCTGGATACGGGTGACCATGGCCGGCCATTCCTCGGTGAGGAACTTCTGCCGTTCACTTTCGGTAAGCTTATGCCGCGCACCTTCACGGACAAACATCCCTAGTCCGCGGCGCTTTTCAACCAGGTGGTCATCGACGAGCGCCTGGTAGGATTTTGAGACTGTAATCGGGTTCAGTTGGAAATCAGATGCCACTGTCCGTACCGAGGGCAGGGCATCACCTTCTGCCAGCGTGCCATCCAGAATCATGGCGATGGTACGCTCTTTCAGTTGCCAGTAAATTGGCTGGCTGTCATTCCATTGGGTTGCCATATCACTTATCGGCGAAACAGCAGCAAACCAAAATTAAGACCGCGGCGCTTGTTCTCGACCGTATCATTGAGACTGTCCCCATTATTGACTTCAGCTTTCGCTGCTACCGTGATCTCCTGGGAAGAAGAATATTCTTCCGACTCCTTATCGAGGCCGGTAATACCGGCAGCGAGCAGTAAAAATGCTGCTAATACGGCCAACCCGTTGGGGATGTGGGCTCTGTGGTGGTGTATTAAGTTCATCATGTTGTGTCTCACTTGGGTGATGATGATTCTTTAGTGTTGTAGTGAAGTATAACACTACTATTTAAAAATGCAACATTTTAAATTTAGTTTGGGGTTTCGTCCCCAAGGGCGAGTTACTTTTATTTGCCCCCACAAAGATACACACGAAAAGAAAGAGCACCCCGCCAGAATGAGCGCACTATTTGTTCTTCGCACTCCCGTACCACGCCAACCCCAAAGCGATAAGCATTGGTATGTAGCGTTCGGCGATGTCGCCTGGGGTTTCGGTGGTCCAGCTCAGGAATACGGTTATTACGAAACCAGAGGTCATGGCGGCTATGCGCCAGGTGGGGTGTACCGGGCCGCGCCAGAGGGTGATGATCAGCAGGGGGCCGAAGGCGGCTGCGAGGGCTTGCCAGGCGAACAGGACGCGGCTGAATATGGCTTCCGGGGAGAATACCGCCAGGGCTATGGCGGCCATGCCTATAAACAGGACTACCCAGCGGGCTTGTTTGAGGCTTTTTCGGGTCGCAGATTGGCCGTTGCGCATGTCGTGGCTGACGCTGGATGCTGCGACCAGTAATTGACTGTCGGCGGTCGACATGATGGCGGAAAGTATGGCGGAAACCATGATGCCCGCCAGTATTGACGGCAGCAGCAGTGTGGCAAGTGCGAACAGGACCTGTTCACCGTCGCCGAGCGTGGATACCAGGGTTCGGCCACACCAGCCGAGTATGACCATTCCGGTGTAAATGAGTACTGCCCAGGTGATGGCTATCAGGCGGGCTTTCGGGATGGCATTATGATCTTCCATCGCCATGAAGCGGTTCACGACATGTGGCTGGCCAGGGTAGCCGAGCCCGATTCCTGCCAGTCCTGTTACAAAGCCGAGTCCGGCAGCCAGGCTTTCCTGGCGTGTCCACAGGGTGATAGCAGACAAGCCTTCCACGTTCAGGCTGGCGAGTAAATCACCGGGGCCACCGACGGCGACCAGTGCGATCACCGGCAAGATCACTGCGCTGGAGGCCATCAGGATGCCCTGCAGGCTGTCGGTGATGCTGGCAGCCCAGAATCCGCCCAGCATGACATACGCAAGGACGATGGTTGCTCCAATCACGATGGCTGCGGTCGGTTCAATATTCAGTGCTACGGCGAAGGTATGGCCCGCTGCCTGAAATTGGGCGGCGATATAAAAGGTGAACGAAAACAGGATGACCGCCGCACCAAGCCGCATGATGATTTTGCGTGCCGGATCACCGCGCGGGCCGGCAAGGAACTCTGTCAGGGTCAAGGCATCGTTATCCCGGCTTCGTTGCCACATGCGTGGTGCAACCCAGTACCAGTTGATAAAAAAGCCAAGCAGGGTTGATGGAATCAGCCAGATTGCCGGCAAGCCCCAGGCATATGCGGCACCTGAAACACCCAGCAGGCTCCATGCCGAGGATGAACTGGCTGAGGCGCTCAAGGCCGCTACAGCAGCACCCAGTTTTCGACCGCCGAGGTAGAAGTCTTCATTGTCGGAGGTTCGCCTGCTTGCCCACCAACCGATGGACAGCAGCAATACCTGGTAGATGACTAGCGTGGCAATGAGAACAGACATGGTGTTAAGCATAACCCGTCTTGATTATTGAAACATTTTGTTTGCGCACAGCGACGGATAAAGAGACAATTCACAATCCAATTATCAGGAGTAACGATCGAATGAACTTTTACAAGCGCTGCGGACTGGTATTGGCCGTTGCAACATTTTCACTGAATGCATGGGCTACTGAATTGAATACAGAAGAGCAGAAACTGGGTTACATCATTGGAATGGATATAGGCAAGTCGCTGCGTGAGCAGGGAACCGGCGTTGATCTTGACACCCTGGTAGAAGCCATTCGTGACACTTACAACGGTGAAGAACTCGCCATGACACCGGAAGAAGCGGCTGCGGTCAGACAGGCATACGTGCAGAAGCGACAGGCGGAACAGCAGGCACAGTCGACAGCTGTTGGCCAGGCCAATTTGGCAGAAGGCCAGAAATTCCTTGCCGAAAACAAGACGAAGGAAGGTGTTGTGACCACCGAATCGGGGTTGCAGTATAATGTGGTCACCATGGGTGAAGGCGCAAAGCCGACAGCTACTGATACCGTAAAGGTTCATTACAGCGGAAAGTTGCTGGACGGTACCGAGTTCGATAGTTCCTATGCCCGCAATGAGCCCATTTCTTTTGCCCTGAACCGGGTTATCCCGGGCTGGACCGAGGGTGTGCAACTGATGCCGGTTGGTAGCAAGTACATGTTCTATATCCCCTCAGAACTGGCCTACGGTGAAGGTGGCGGCGGTCCGATTCCGCCAAACTCAACATTGATTTTTGAAGTAGAATTACTCGATATAGAAACAGCGGAGTAGTTCGGTTATAGACGTGTACTGTTACAACAAGTCACGATGGAAGAGTTAATGGTGCGGCCGGTATTGTTTCTGGGGTCGGTTTTAACAATCAGTCCTGGGATGCCGACAGTTCTGGTCGCGCCGCCTTCTCCCTGCGCAAATTCAAAAGTAACATTTTCCAGTTCTTGATGATGCATTATGAGTAATAGTCTGAAGGACCAGTTATTGGCGCTCGGCCTGGCGCCCGCAAAAACCGAGCCGAAGCAACAGAACAAGCGTAACAGTTCACCCAAAAAGCCAAGGGTGAAAGACAAGAACGCTGAGATCTCTCTGGATCAAGCCTACAAAATCCGAAACAGGGAAGAAAAGCAAACGAAGGAACAGGCAGTTGCGCTCAAACGCGAGCAGGAACGCCAACGCCGCGAGACCAACAAGAAGATCAAGACGATCGTCAAGAACCATGCGGTTCGTGATGAAAAGGCGGATATCAAGCGAAACTTCATCTACAAGGGTCGTATCCGCAGCGTTTTAGCCACCCGTGAACAGATCGGAGAGATCAACACCGGTGTTCTCGGCGTCGTCTATTTAAGTGGAAACTATCATTTGCTGCCGGCCGAAATGATCGAAGAAATCCTCCAGTTTGCACCCGACCACATCCCGGACCTTAGCGGTGCCGAAATTGACGGCGAAGAGGAAAACCCTGTTCCGGATGACCTGATCTGGTAGTGCCTGTTTCACGATAAGGGGTAAGAACGATTTCCCCACAGATGCATAATCAGAAGCACATAAAAATCTGTGTAATCTGCTGGGAATCAATACTTTTGGTTACCGGATTAACTACAGGTGAATATTCGCCACCAGTAATCTGCGGGCTTGTTCCAGCGTGATGTTTTTGCGCTTTGCGTAG
>CALBDB010000118.1 GCA_937927755.1 uncultured Lysobacterales bacterium | reverse complement strand
GTCGTAGGCTTCCTTGATGTTACCGAGGAACTGCGCACGGATAATGCAACCGCCACGCCACATCAAGGCAATCTCGCCATAGTTCAAATCCCAGTTATATTCGCCGGCTGCCGCCCGCATCAACTGGTAACCCTGGGCGTACGAGCAAATTTTTGATGCAAACAGCGCTTGCCTCAATTGCTCAAGAAACGCCTCTTTATCGCCGCTGAATTGTGCGCCCGGACCGGCTAATTTTTCTGATGCAACCAGCCGTTCGTCCTTGATGGCGCTCAGGGCACGGGCAAATACTGCTTCGGCAATAGTTTGTGTCGGAACACCAAGGTCAAGGGCAGCGAGAGAGGTCCAGCGGCCGGTACCTTTTTGGCCAGCCTTGTCCATGATCACATCAACCATCGGCTTGCCGGTTTCATCATCGGTCTTTGCCAGGATATCGCGGGTAATTTCGATCAGGTAACTGTCCAGTTCACCCTCGTTCCACTCACCGAATACCTTCGATATCTCGGCAGGCTCCATACCCAGCACATTGCGCATCAGGGCGTAGGCCTCGCAGATCATCTGCATATCGCCATACTCGATGCCGTTGTGCACCATTTTCACGAAATGGCCGGCGCCGTCGTTGCCGAGCCATTCGCAGCAGGGAGAGCCGTCTTCGACCTTGGCCGAGACGGACTGGAAAATTTCCTTGACATGCGGCCATGCTGCGGCAGAACCGCCAGGCATGATCGAGGGGCCTTTGAGCGCGCCTTCTTCGCCACCGGATACACCGGTGCCGATGTATAACAGGCCATGGCTTTCCACGTAGGCGGTGCGCCGTATGGTGTCCGGAAAGTGCGAGTTGCCACAGTCGATGATGACATCACCCGGCTCAAGATGCGGGATGATCGCATCGATAAAGGAATCGACCGCGTCACCGGCTTTCACCAGCAGGAACACCTTGCGGGGCCACTCAAGGTTGGCAACAAGTTCTTCGATGCTGTGGCAGCCGACAATATTCTTGCCCTTGGCACGGGCATTCATAAAGTCATCAACCTTGCTGGTGGTACGGTTGAACACGGCTACTTTAAAACCGTGGCTTTCCATGTTCAGAACGAGGTTTTCGCCCATCACGGCGAGGCCGATCAGGCCGATATCGCATTTCTTTTCTGTGCTGTTCATTGTGTTTCCAAATTAGTCCATGAAGAGGGTCTTTATGTGACGCTCCCAAAGGTTTTCAGTGACGTTGCGTGCAACATCGGATTCGAATTCTCTTAAAGCCGAGTAATAACGATCGCCCATCTGGGCGGCAACCTTGTAGCCAACATGAAGTAGCTGGCGCAGGTGCAAGTTGTAAAGTGGGTCAGCCTGGTTGTGCCGCAAAGCGCGGGCATACTCTTCGCCGGTCCATGAGTTGACTGTTTCTGCAGTCGGAAGTTGATCCGCGTCTATATCAATAACCGTGGCATAAGGTGCACACAAGGCATCCATATGCTCAAGTGACTTTGCATAGACTTCCTTGGCAATCACAAGTCCATCGCCGCCGGCTTCGGCCAGCCCAATCAGTTCTTCGAGCCAGGTGGTGCCGGCAGTTTTAATGTGTACACCTGCTCCGGTACGTCTCAGGGCATCACGGATGGGCCTGTAGATTGAAAACTTGTCAGAGCCGGAATGGATACTCAGCTTCAGGTTTTCAGGCAGGCCAAATTCGGTAATCGCAAAGGCGATCGCTGCCAGGTCATCGTTGAATTCTTTTTCAAACTGTTCGACGTCACCGACGTAATCCACGCCCTTGTTAAAACGGCCGGTAAATTTGGGCGCAATTGTCTGCGCCGGGATGCCTTCATCTGCAATCGCTGCGAGGATAAAGAACATTTCCAGGGGAGTCTGGGGGTTCTCGGTTTCGTCCATAGAAACTTCAGGGATGAAATCAGCACCGCGTTGCTCAACAATATGGCGGTAGATGACACCGGCTGTCTGAACGGCTTTCAGGAATGTTTTGGCAACCCCCTCCAGTGTCGCCTTGGTGACTTCAAATGTTCCGGCGCCCGGTATGTGCATATTACCGATGTATTTGCCATGGCGACCAACAAACGCTGCTATATCTTCATCGCTGGCGGCTTCACCAATGGCGTCACCTACATCAAGGGTGAAGAAATCGCTGCAATCCACAAAGCGATCGACAGTGGCCAGCGTGATGTGGTCGGCATCGACGTGGTAACTGGACTGCCAGTCCAGCTTGTTGACTGCATCATTGGCTTCTTTGCGAAGACTGACCGGCTCGGTTCCGACAATTTCGTGCTCGCGATTGGATTTATTCCATACAGGCGTAATGTCGATACCTGCTTTCTTCGCATTTACGATGGCCTGTAATTGGGCAACGCCCTGGTGAAGAAACCGGTCGCCCATGCCAAAACTGTATTTTTCAAGTTTCATCAATAATCCTTATCATATGGTCATCGCAGCGTATCCGCCGTCGACAATGATCTCTTCACCGGTAATAAAAGAGCCTGCACCGGAAGCCAGTAGCAAGGCTGCTCCACTAAGCTCATCCGCTTTACCAAACCGTTTCATAGGTGTGTGGCCCATAATCTGGTCCACCCGTTCAGATGTCAGCACCTTGCGGTTCTGTTCCGCCGGGAAGAAGCCGGGTATCAGCGTATTCACGCGTATATTCCGGGTGGCCCATTCACGAGCCAGGTTTTTCGAGATGTTGTGGACCGCGGCCTTGCTCATGGAATAGGTAAACACGCGTGACAGCGGAATCACGCCCGACATGGACCCGATATTAATGATCGAAGCGCTGATGTCATTGTCCAGGAAATACTTGCCGAAGACCTGGCAAGCCAGGAATACAGCCTTGGTGTTCACGTCAAAAATTCTGTCATATTCATCTTCGGGGATTTCCAGGAACGGGGTTGCGGCATTCACACCAGCGCCGTTGACCAGTATGTCGCACTGCCCCGATTTCTCGACAACCTCGGATAAAAGTTTTTGCAGGCCATCACGTGAACTGATGTCGGCAGCAATAAAATAGCCCTTTCCGCCGGCAGCGCTGACTTGCTCAAGCCGGGCAGTTGCTTTTTCAAGGCTGCGGCCGACCAGCACAACTTCGGCCCCAGCCCTGGCAAGCGCCAATGCCATGGCGCCGCAAAGCTCACCAGTTCCACCAATAACAACGGCAGTTTTGTTCTTTAATGAGAACAGTTCATCTAGGTAAGACATGGTTGTCTGTTACATCCAATTTGATTGATATGGTTGCTGAATATTTTTACCTGTTAAGGTTCTGCCGGGCAGAGACATCACAAATTGTATCCCTGTTTGGCCAGTCCATAGGCAAGGTCATGGGAAAGCTCTTCAGCCTCATTGAGGCGCAGGCGGCCTTCGGACACCAGGGTTGCCAGGAAGCGGCAATCCATACGCCGCGCCACGTCATGACGTGCCGGAATGGACAAAAAAGCCCGCGTATCGTCGTTAAATCCGACTGTATTATAGAAACCAGCTGTTTCAGTGGCCTGTTGACGGAATCGCAACATACCCTCCGGACTGTCATGGAACCACCATGGCGGGCCGAGCTTCAGGCATGGATAGTGGCCTGCCAGTGGTGCCAGTTCGCGGGAATAGGTGGTCTCGTCCAGCGTAAACAGGATAATTTTTAACCGGGGCTCGTTTCCGAATTTGTTCAAAAGAGCTTGTAACCCGTCCAGGTAGTCGGTCTTGGACGGTATGTCTGCGCCTTTATCCCGGCCAAACTTTTCAAATAATTCCGCATTCACATTGCGCCGGGAGCCGGGATGAATCTGCATGACCATGCCGTCCTCCAGGCTCATGCCTGCCATCTCGGTAAGCATCTGTGCCCGGAAGAGCTCGGCATCAGCTGCGGAAACTTCACCGGACAGGCAACGTGCGAAAAGGGCGTCACATTCCTTCTTGCTCAGATCAGCAGTCAATGCCGTGGGATGACCGTGATCCGTGGCGGTAGCGCCAAATTCACGAAAGGTTGCCCGCCGTGCCTGCATGGCTGCCAGGTAGCCATCCCAGCTGGTTGTATCTTCACCGGTTATTTCACCCAGCAGTGCTACATTTTGTACGAAATCTTCACGATCCGGGTCAGCGGCATCATCCGGGCGGAAAGTGGTGACCACACGTTTAGCCCACGGGGTGCCCGCAATTGCCCTGTGGTGGGGCAGGTCGTCAACGGCACCTTCGGTGGTCGCAATCACCTCAATATTGAAACGATCCAGCAAGGCCCGTGGCCGGAAGGCGTCTGTTATCAACTGCGCATTGATGTGGTCATAAAACGCGTCTGCGGTATTCGGTGAAAAGGCCTCGTCCAACCCAAATATTTCATAGAAGACATGGTCCATCCACATGGCGGAAGGCGTGCCACGGAACAGGTAATAATTGTTTGCAAAAACCCGCCAGATTTTACGCATATCGGTTTCAACGGGGCCGCCATCAACCCGGGGAACACCGAGGCTCTCAAGGGATATGCCCTGTGAATACAGCATACGGAACAGGTAGTGATCGGGGATCAGCAGCAGACTGGTAGCATCTGTAAAACACTTGTTTTCAGCGAACCAGGAAGGGTCGGTATGGCCATGTGGGCTGATGATCGGCAAGTCTTTGACGCCCGCATACAAATCTCGTGTTATCTCACGCTGAGAGGGGTCGGCAGGGAACAGCCGGTCTGGGTCAAGAAGTAAATTTGTCATTGTGATTACCCCTAAAAAGCCTCCTGTGCCGCGGTAGCCAGTAGATCATTACGGTTGGTGACCGGCATGCCGTTTGCACTGACATTGTCAAAAACCAAACCTTCTACATTTGAAATCCGGGACGGTTCTGAGGCATGGTCAATACTGACATTACGCAGGCTAATGTCCCGGATGAGAGCATGCTCAAAGCCGCGTAAATCCATTACGCGCTCTGCATTTGCGCAGTGTATGTTTTCAAAACTGATACCACGGACAATGGGGGTGAAAGGTCCGTTTTCACCTTCTTCATAATAAAAGTTGATAACAAACAGGTCACGTACCGTGCCGACTTCCAGATCTCGTACGTTGAGGTTTTCAACCCCGCCGCCACGCATGGCGTTGGTCTTGATGCGGATTCCGCGAACAAGGTCCGGACTGCTCATTCGGCAGTTCTCAACAAAAACATTCCGGATGCCACCCGACAGTTCACTGCCCATGACAACACCGCCATGTCCGGCACGCATTTCACAGTTAGAAACAATGATGTTCTCTGACGCCACACCCACGCGTCTGCCATCCGCATTGCGCCCGGACTTAATGGCTATGCAGTCATCACCGGTATCAAAAACACAGTCTTCAATCAGCACATTCTTGCAGGATTCCGGGTCGCATCCGTCTGAATTGGGACCCATGCTGCTACAGGTCACGCCACGTACAGTGACACTGGTCGACAAAACCGGGTTAATCAGCCAGAACGGCGACTGGGTAATGGTCACACCTTCGATCAATATTTTTTCGCAGCTATATAGCTGAATAAATGGTGGCCGCAAATATGCTTGTTCTGCGTAGTGGCGTTCTTCGGGAAGTATGCCGGCCTCAGCGTCAGCAAAAAGCCGGTCACGCGCTTTTTTCTGGGTAAATTTGGCAGTGGCGAATTTCCCTTTCCACTTGCCCTTCCAGGGCCACCAGTGGGTTTCGTCAGCACCACCATTTAAAGTGCCTGCGCCGGTAATGGATACATTGCTTTTGCCAAAGGCATAAATCAACGGGGACAGTCCCATGAACTCTACGCCTTCCCAGCGCGTGAATACCTCGGGAAGATAGCGTTCCGGTTCCGGAATAAAGGACAGGGTTGCATCTTTCTCGATGTGCAGGTTGATAAAGCTTTCCAGGTGGACGGGGCCCGTCATATAAACACCTTGCGGAACAATTACTCTTCCTCCGCCTGCGGCACTGGCGGCCGCAATTGCATCCGCGATCGCGGTTGTGCAGTCTGTCTGACCATCGCCCACGGCGCCAAAGTCCGTGATGCTAAAGTCAATTTTCGGGATATCAGGTGTCTTGATTTGTAAACGGATCAGTTCTGCCATGTCCCACGCGTTGGGTTTGCTACGATATTCAGCCGCCAGCATGCCGGGTGCCAATGAAGCACTTGCCAGCAGTTTTAAAACCTCGCGACGCGAAAAGGCACTCATGAAAAACCCCATTCATCATTGCCCAGGTGGGCTTTAAAAAAGAAATTGAGAGTGTAGGATAGTTGTAAATGCCACCGGTGGCAATCGAAAACTTTCAAAAACAATCCGGTGCACACCATCTAATCCAGGGATCGGGTAGAGTCGCGTGTTACCAATGACGGAACCAGGGTCACACCTCTGCAGGCGTCTTCCTCTCTGCCATCAACTGCCGCGATTAATTTGACAGTGGCTTTTCGTGCCATTTGCATAACGGGCCGGCGGATCGTGGTCAGTCTTGGGGTGATTCTTGATGCCAGGATGCTGTCGTCAAATCCGGCGATTGAAAGATCGTCAGGTATTTTCAAGCCCATTTCCTGTGCAGCGGTAATCGCGCCCACTGCCATCTCGTCATTACTGGCGAATATGGCGGTTGGCCGATTGGGATTTGCCAACAGCATACGGGCACATTCAATGCCTGACTCAAACGTATAGGCTCCGCGGGCGATCATTTCTGTTTCGAGCTTGCATCCGTGTTTTTCCAATGCGTCACAAAAACCCTCCAGACGTTCGCGTGTCGATTTCATGCCCTTGGGCCCTGCTATATAGCCGATTCGGCAATGTCCCAGCCCAACCAGGTATTCAGCCATTGCGGCAGTTGCAGAACGCTCATTGGAAATCACGACATGTTCGGCTTTGTCCAGTGGTACGGATGCCAGCCGAACATAATTGACATTGTTCTTTGCAAGTGCTCCCGCGAGGTCATTGTTTTCAGAAATTGGTGGCAGGATGATCACGCCATCGAGTTGCGAGCGATTGACAAAGCTGACAGCCTCTTCTGTCAGGGTATCGGAGTGCATATCGCAAGGGTGGACTACAAGTTCATAACCGGATTCGCGACAAACGCTCAATACACCGCGTTGCACATCGTTTATATAAAGCGCATCCGGGTTGTCATAGATCATACCAAGCAGGTAAGACCGCCTTGCTGCAAGTCCACGTGCCTGCGTGTTGGGATGATAATTCAGGTCCTCAATGATCTGCTTGATCTTGGCGCGTGTTGCCTGGCCTACCCTGGGGGAATCATTTATGACGCGTGAAACAGTGCGGATGGAAACATCTGCCAATCTTGCTACATCATCAATCGTGGCTTTTTTGCTCAACATTGTTGCTGAATCATCCCTTGCAAAAGTCGTAAATTAATTTTGAATCAAAAAGCGAACGGTGCATGACAGCTAACACTTGATGAGTACGCTTTAATATACATCATGACCACTATTAGTGCGTCTGCTTTGAGTTCAAAAACATTTATCCGGTTTCTATTTCTACTCCAGTTTAAAGAAAATTGCCAGCGCTGGCATAAAATTCTTGCATTTTGCCTGAAAATTGTAAATCATGTCGGGAATTGTTAAGGATTTGTTAGAGATTCTGGAGCCTTCCCCCGTCCTGGGCGGGGGTAAATACAGTAAATTCCAGCGATAGAGATTAGAAGCTAAGTGTTTATAAAAGCAGGAGTATTACGAATGAATCATCAGTCAACGTTTGTTTCACGATTTTTATCATATTTGTCAATCAGCGGTGTCTTTATAGCGATGTCCGCATTCCAGCCAGCGCTGGCACAAGATACACAGGAATCTGAAGACTACGACGAAGTTCTTGAGGAAGTGGTGGTCAAGGGTTTCCGTTCCAGTTTGCAACAGGCCGTGACCCTGAAACGCGATGCTGTCAACAGCCGTGACAGCATTGTTACCGAAGACATCGGCAAGATGCCTGACCTGAACCTCGCAGAGGCGATCCAGCGTGTTCCCGGCGTGGCAATTGCCCGCGAGGGTGGCGAAGGACGTCAGATTTCACTTCGCGGACTGGGCGCAAACTTTACACGGGTTACCCTGAACGGCATGGAAGTGCCATCTTCCGTTGGTGGCCTTGATAGCTCTGGTGGTGTTAACCGGGGCCGCGCATTTGACTTCAATGTCTTTTCCGCTGAGCTTTTCAACCGCATTGACATCAATAAATCACCAACCGCTTCAATTGAGGAAGGTGGTATTGCCGGTACGGTCGAGCTTTACACCACGCGCCCATTGGATAACCCAGGCTTCCGCGCATCCGTTTCCGGCCAGATAGGCTATAACGACCTGTCGGAAAAATGGGATCCGCGCCTGACGGCAACCATGAGCAATACCAATGACGCGGAAACCTTCGGCTGGTTGATTTCCGCAGCTTACACCGAGCGTACCGTTTACCAGGATGGTTTTGGCACCGTGCGTTGGGCAAGGCCTGACCGTGATTTCGCAGGTAACAATACCTCGCTTAGTGATGAGGAGTTACATTCTCTCTGGTACCCGCGCCTGCCGCGCCAGGATAGTTTCCGTCATACACAGGATCGCCTGGGCTTGAGTGCTGCTTTGCAATTCCGCCCAAGTGATTCCCTTGAGTTCGGTTTGACATGGGTACATTCAGAATTTGATGCAACGATCGATGCCTACAACTCGTTTGCGGAATTCCGCCGTAGCGGCGGCTGGGGTTACCCGGCAATAACGCCAAATGATGTGACCCTGGATAAAAATGGCGATTATGTCATTGCCGGTAATTTTGATGGTATTGGTTTGCGAACGGAGAGCCGCCAGCAAATAGACGATACGGAATTTGACCAGTTTACGGGAGATTTCAGATGGGACATCAGTGACAGCATGACCATGACAGGTATGATCGGTCACGCCGAGTCCAGCTTCCTTGAGAATTATTTCCGCGTCAATATCGAGACGCCTGATGCCACCAACTTCTCATATGATTTTTCCAGCGATGCGAACGTGGCAGCCATTGATTACAACATTGATGTAACTGATCCAAATAACTTTTTCATCATGACCAATGACAGGATTCGCGAATATGGTGTGGACCGGAGCAATGACACTGCACGACTGGATCTGGCCTGGGACCTCAGTGATGAGCATAACTTCAACTTTGGTGTCATATACAACGACCGCGAAGTGGACAGCACGCAGTACGCTTGTGGCTCATGCGTTGACCAAACGGATATAGCCGGTCTTGGCAGGGTATTCACTTATTCTGACATCGGTGGTTATGGAAGCGATACGGAACTGGATTTCTGGGTACTGGACTTCAACGCAGCCCGCGCCGCCTATGGTTTGGGTGACTGGACCTTGAGTGCAGGCCGCGGTGTTGCAACCTGGACCGTTACAGAGAAAACCACGGGCCTCTATCTTGAATACAACCTGGATACCGAGCTCGCGGGGCACGCGCTGCGTATGAACCTTGGCGGCCGTTACGTTGAAACAAAGACAACAGCCGTTGGTTACCTGAATGCTAATACGCCAATCGTTGAAAAGAATGATTACGACAATTTCTTACCAGCGCTGAATATCGCATTTGACGCAACCGACGACCTGGTTCTTCGTTTGGGCCTCAGCCGCTCAATGACACGACCCAGCCTCTCCAGCCTGGCGCCGAGCAAGTCTTACTCAGACGTGAACTTCACGGTAAGTGGCGGTAACTCGCAGTTGGATCCATTGGAAGCAGATGCGATTGACCTTGGTGTTGAGTGGTACTTTACGGATGATGCCGTTCTTGGTTTCAGCTATTTCTACAAAGACATCAAGAGCTTTATTTCATCACCTTCAAGCGAAGAGCCCCTGCGTGCCGTGGACCGGCCTGTCGTTGCACAGGTTTACCCGGACCAGCCAGAACTGCTGGACCCGAGCCTGATTTGGACATACAGCACCTCGGCAAATACCGATGGCACAAAACTGGATGGATTTGAAATTGCTTACCAGCACGCCTTCACAGACCTGCCGGGATTCTGGGGTAACTTTGGGTTTATAGGCAACTACTCCTGGGTAGATGCCACCACAGAGATTATTCGCCTCGGCGAGCCAACCAAGGTTCCACTGGAAGGGCTGTCTGAGGACTCCTGGAATGCGACTCTTTACTATGAGGTTGACAGGTATGGTATTCGTCTATCCGTTAACAACCGTGCCGATTACATCACGGATAACACCGGTAGCAACGGTAACCTTGAACACGGCACCACCGGCCCGACTCATTGGGATTTAAGCGCTTTCTTCCACATCAGTGAAATGTGGTCCCTGACATTTGAAGGTATCAACCTGACGGATGAAAGCGAACGTCTGTTTACGACGGGTGATGGCAACCTGAACCTGGTTCGCGAGTACAACAATACAGGTCGGCAGTATTTCCTCGGGGTACGTGTTAACTTCTAAAACCTGATATTGTCCACCTCAAACCCCCAACTGGTTTTGCCAGTCGGGGGTTTGTTAAAATATGGATGGCCCGATGAAAACATCAAATCTTCTATGGTTACTGCCCCTTGTTCTTCTTGGGTGCAAAGAAACAGCTAACACGCCCACAATCGCGCCGTCACCTCCACAGGCGACTGAAGAAATCCCGGCATATATTGCTACGCTTGAAGTTTCCAACCCTTCCAAATTTGCCCGCCCGGATACGCCGATCAGCTTTTCATTGAATCAACTGGGTGTTACTGCCGGTCCTCTGCAGGTTTGGAACGGTGAAGTTGCAATGCCAACGCAATTGGTAGATGACGATGGCGATGGCAGCCCTGACAGGCTTGTATTTCTGACTGACCTGGCGCCAGCAGCGACGGAAGCCTTCAGAATTGACAGGCAGGAAGCCGGGCAGAGTTTCACCTCGCGTGCCCACGCAGAAGTTTCGATAAAGGAGGGTGGTGAATGGAAAGATTCAAGCTATGTTGGCGGTACATTCAAGAACGTAGGCCATTTGACCAACCCTCCGCAGTATACGGACCACAGTGAATACATCCGTTACGAAGGACCGGGTATTGAGAGTGACGTGGTTGGCTACAGGGTCTATCTCGATTGGCGCAATGGCTTTGATGTGTTCGGCAAAAAGGCCCACGGCCTGGTGTTGCAGGAAGTGGGTCAGGACGGCTACGACAGCTATCACGAAATGGCAGACTGGGGCGCCGACATTCTGAAAGTGGGTGAGAGCCTGGGTATGGGTGGTTACGGTTACTGGGACGGAAGCAAAACCATCCTGGTCTCCGACGTGGCGGAACGGTCCGTTTCCATCAGGTCCGACGGCCCGGTCCAGGCATCCATGGATATTCAATACAAGGGCTGGAATACAGGAGCTTCCACCGTGGACCTTACGGCAACACTTGCCATGAATGCAGGCAGCCCGATGGTTGACGTGAAGCTTGTGACATCCGCTAAGCTGGAAAACCTGGCCATTGGCATAGTAAATCATCCGGGAACGGAGTTGATGATGGGGGATCTGGATGTCACTGGCGAGGCATGGAGCTACATGGCCAGTTTTGGTCAGCAAACCCTGTTTGATGACGGGCTGGGGATGGTTGTACTGTTCAAAAAGAAAGACCTCGCCAAACAAACACGGGACGAGAGCAGTTACGTGCTGGTCATGAAACCACGCGGCACCAGCCTTTCATACGCCTTTGGTGCGCTTTGGTCAGGTCAGCAAGGCGGTATCCAGTCACGCGAAGAACTGGAGAGCTTTTTGTCTGCTGAAGTTGAACGGCGTACTTTGCCTCCGCGAGTGCGTTTGAAAACTGAATCATCTCAAGTGCTGCATACCCTGGACCCCCTGGAAATTTCTACCCGCCTGGCTAGAACAGAAATGGAGCGGCGCGGAAACAGCCTGTCTTACGGTGGCTGGGATACCGTTCGCGCTGGCGCCAGTAGCTGGACATACACAACGGGCTTGTTAATGGAAGCAATGGACGATGTGTCACAAGCAACAGGCGACCGGGTGTTTGCCGACTATGCCAGGCTCACCATGGACAGCTACCTCGGGGAAGATGGCACCATCCTCACCTACGAACCTGAAAAGTTCAATATTGACCACATTAACTCCGGCAAGATGCTGCAGCGGCTTTACAGGGAATACGATGATCCCAAATACCGTGCTGCTATTGATACGCTGGCAGCCCAGCTGGTTGACCATCCGCGTACATCTGAAGGGGCGTTCTGGCACAAGCAACGTTATCCACACCAGTTATGGCTGGATGGCGTGTATATGGGTATGCCGTTCCTTGCGGGCGTTGGCGTCATGGAAGGTGACGATCACAAGGTGGAAGAGGCCGTCAATGAGTTCATCATCACACGCTCCCACCTGCGCGACCCGGACAGCGGTCTCTATTACCACGCATGGGATGAAGCAAAGCAGCAAATATGGGCTGACCCGGAGACTGGCAGGTCACAATATGTCTGGGGCCGAGGTCTTGGCTGGTTTGCCATGGCGCTGGTGGACATCCTGGATGTCATTCCGGCTGATGCCCCGGAGCTCCGTGCGCCGTTGTCAGATATTATCCCCGAGCTGGCAGATAGCTTAATTCAAACCCAGGACGACACGGGCGTGTGGTTCCAGATCATGGATATGCCTGACGAGCCGGGTAACTACCTCGAGGCATCCAGTTCTGCGATGTTTACCTATTTTCTTGCAAAAGCGGTAGACAAGGGCTATCTGCCTGAAAAATACAAAGCAGCGGCTCAAAAAGCATACGCAGGCCTGGTTAGCGAGTTCATTTCTGTGTACGCAGATGGCTCCTATCACCTGACGAATGTATGTGAGGTTGCCGGGCTGGGTTACGGCCGGGATGGAAGCTATCGCTATTACATGAGTGAAAGAGTTGTCACAGGTGATCCCAAGGGTCTCGGGCCCGCCATCATGGCCGGTGTACAAGTATCCAGGCTTGTGGACTGATTCATCCGGCCTTTCTGAGCAACTGGAGAACGCATGTTTTTGATCAAGCGAACAAACCTGCTGGCGGTTTGTGCCTTGGCAGTACTGGGTGTTTCTTCCGGTTTTGCTGACACAACTAAATGGCCTACGCCGGAAGAAATCATGGCCGCAATTGAACTGCCGGATATTCCGGATAAAAGTTTCAACATCATGGATTTTGGCGCGAAGCCAACCGAAGGTAACAACAACCTTCCTGCAATTACCGCTGCCATTGAAGCCGCAGCCGAGGCCGGCGGTGGAAAAGTGATCATTCCGGAAGGGCTTTGGTATGTGAAAGGCCCCATCCACCTCAAAAGCAAAATAAACCTGCATTTGGCAAAGGGAAGCCGTCTGCTGTTTTCCGAACAACCGCAAGATTACCTGCCACCCGTACTCACACGCTGGGAAGGCACGGAACTCTATTCCTATTCGCCCCTGGTGTACGCGGCAAATGTACACGACGTGGCAATCAGCGGTGAAGGCACCCTGGATGGCCACAAAGAAAGTCTTTTCAAGGAGTGGCATACGCAGCAGCGGGATGATATGGACCGGCTGCGGAAAATGGGTGCCACGGGAGTCCCGAGGGAAGAACGCATTTTCACCGAAGGTACACATCTACGCCCCGTGTTTGTGCAATTTTTCCATGCCGAAAGGGTGCTGCTTGAAGACTACTCGATTACCAATGCGCCTTTCTGGATCAACCACCTTGTTTACACCAGGTCCGCAACGGTAAGAAACCTCAAAGTCGATAGTCACTTTGCCAATAATGACGGCCTGGATATTGAATCGAGCCAGTTGGTGCTCGTTGAAAATAACCTGTTCCGCACTGGTGACGATTCCGTCGTGGTTAAATCCGGCCGCGACCTCGATGGCCGCACCATTGGCATACCAAGCAGGGATATCGTGATTCGTAACAACGATATGGGCGGTGAAGACGGTATTGCACTGGGAAGTGAAATGTCAGGTGGCATCAGCAATGTGCACTTTACCGATAACGTCCTGCGCAAGGGTCTATCCGCGATCCGTTTCAAAGCCAACCTCGATCGTGGAGGCCTGGTAGAACATATCCGTGTAAAGAATTTCAAGGTTGAATCTTTCGAAACCCTTTTCTGGTTTCAATTGAACTACCCCGGGGAGCTTGGTGGTAATTTTCCATCGACTTACCGCGACATCGTTTTTGAAAATTTCGAGGTTGAAGAAGCGGGTATTTTCCTGGAGGTTCATGCGCCCGCGGTATCGCCACTTGAAAACGTGAGCTTCACCAACATCCGGGTCGACAGGAATACCACGCCATTTATTTTGGAAAACGCCAATAAGCTGGAATTCTCTAACGTGAAAATTGGTTCTCAGACCGTTAACGGTAAGTTGGATTGGTCTGAATAGCTATTTTGAACCCTGGACTCTAAGCGGGAAATCTTCGACGCCCTTGTCTGTCCGTTGCACCGGTTTGATGGTGCCGTCATCATTAAAGTAAATATATTCTGCGGTCACGTGGCGCTGCTTTTTTTCACAGTTGGAGTTGATGTCCAGCCACCTGTGATAAAACAGGATCCATTGACCTTTATATTCGACGATTGAATGGTGGTTGTTGCCGTTCTCCGAATCCATAATTACACCCTGGTACTGCCAGGGGCCCTTCGGCGACTTACTGGTGTAGTAGGTCAAAATCCGGTTGTTTTCCGGCATGGTGAAATAGTAAATGCCGTTTCGCTTGAATACCCACGGCCCTTCCATCTTGGGCTCATAGCCGCCCATGTCCATTTTGTATAGGTCACCTTTAACACTCAGTAAATCTTCTGCCATTTCAAAAACTGAATAATCTGCGCCATTGCCGTGAAAATAGAGGTAGGCTTTGCCGTCATCATCAATGAAAAGACTGGGGTCGTTTGCATAGGGTTCCCGCCACAGGGGTCCGCCGATGGCGTCGGCAAACGGGCCTGTCGGAGAGTCACTGACCGCAACCCCGATACCCATCCACTTCGTGCTTTTTTCGGGGTTCACACGGTCCTTCACGCCTGTTCCGGCCGGGAAAACCAGGTAGTACTTCCCATTTTTATATGCAGCGTCCGGTGCCCACGCGTAATTGTCTGCCCATGAAAGGTCGTCGACCGAAAAGACTGGACCATGATCGACCCAGTTGACCAGGTCATTGGATGAAAAGGTATGCCAGTTTTTCATCCAGAAATCTGGCTGGCACTCTTCATCGTGCGAGGTGTAGAGGTACATCCTGCCGTCGTTCCACACATGACCGGACGGGTCGGCCGTCCTGATGTTACTGCCGAAATCGAGTGGGTTTTGGGCATAAGCACTGGCCGAAACCAGCAGGAAAAAAACAAGTGCTGAACGAAAAGTAATCTTCTTCATCTGGTGCTCAGTCCAATAGAGCCATTTCACTGGCTGCCAGCAAAAAGGAGCCTATGCCATGCGCATCGTCGCTGACACGGTCGGTTGATATGTAATATTCGTATGATCCATCACGGTAGGGTGTGCCGCCAAGACCGGCGCTGCGGCAGACGTCATTGACATGAACCGTGCCGTCAGGGTCCGTCGATATTATGTGTTTCAGCAATCCCGCGTAGCCCTTTCTGGCAACAGTGGCGAAATTCGCTTGCAGTAACCCCAACCTGACACCCTTGGCTATGGCATAGGTAAACATTGCTGAACCGGAGGCCTCCAGCCAGTTCCCCTGCCGGTCACCCTGATCGGGCACCTGGTACCACAACCCGCTTTCATGCTGGAATGGGGCCAGTGCTTCAACCAGGCGGGTGAGGATGGCGTTTAATTCCCGGCGCCCTTCGTGTCCTTCCGGAAGGTGATCAATCGTGTCAACGATAGCCATGGCGTACCAGCCCATGGCGCGGGACCAGTAACCGGGAGAAAGCCCCGTTTCATTGTCTGCCCACCGCTGCAATTTGCTCTCGTCCCAGCCGTGATACAACAGGCCACTGTCCGGATTGCGTGTTTTACGTTCTATCACCACGAACTGACTGACGATGTCATCAAATGCCGCAGGATTGTCTCCGAATAATTTTTCATAGCGCGCGTAAAAAGGCTGGGCCATGTAGAGGCCGTCGAGCCAGATCTGCCACGGGTATTTGCGCTTGTGCCAGAAACCGCCGGAGTGTGTGCGCGGATGCCATTCCAATTGCTCACGCAGCCTGTCCATTGCATGTCTGTAACGCTCATCCCCTGTGCGTTCATAAAGGAAAAACAACATCTTTCCCGCATTGATGGAATCAATGTTGAACTCGGTTACCCTGAACGTATCGATATTGCCTTCCGCGTCGATAAAGTGATCGGCATAGGCTTTGATGTAATCGGCGAATGCCGCCTCACCATGCTGTTTGAAGAGCTTTTCCATCCCCAGCAAAACAAGACCATGCGTGTAGCTCCAAACATATTCACCATCTGATTTGCGCATCAGCCAGGGGTCAGGGAAACGTTGGATGTGTTGTCGGGCAAGTTGAGTTGCGACAGTCGTGTCGAAGCGGTCTGCATCGGCAACTGCAGGAAGAACCGACATCAGCACAGTCGATAGCAGGGATAGAACTGCAGGTTTAAGCTGAAAAACCATCAATAAATGCCGAAACAAGCTGTTGGAATGAGCGATAGTATCCTCTGGATTTAGTTGGAATGCCAGCGCTGGCACTTTATGCTAATATTTTGGCAGACATCTCATACATCTGCTTTGGGGGTATCTAATGACCACAGGTAAACTGACGCGTCGCGATTTTGTTGCGGCATCCATGGCCAGCGCTCTGTTTGCTGCTTCCCCGGCATGGGCCGGCACTGGCAGACGCAGAGTCGCACTTGTTGGAACCGGTATCCGGGGCACGGGGTTCTGGGGTAAATACCTGAATGACAATTACGGAGATGTCATTGAGTACGTCGGGCTATGCGACATTAATCCGGGTCGTCTTGATTATGGGCGACGATATATGGGTGTAGATTGCCCTGTATTTACGGATTTCACCGCGATGCTTAATGAGGCTCGGCCCGACCTGGTCATCGTCACTACTGTCGACGCAACGCATGATGAATTCATCATCAAGGGTTTGAACGCCGGTATCGATGTGGTGACCGAGAAACCAATGACGACCGACGAAACCAAATGCCAGGCAATACTTGATGCCGTGCAAAACTCGAGCGGCAAGCTCATCGTTGCCCTCAACTATCGCTACGGTGTTATTTTTTCACGTCTCAAAGAGCACCTGCTCGCTGAAAAGATCGGCCGCCTGACTTCGATTGATTTTCACTGGTACCTGAATACCTATCACGGTGCTTCCTACTTTCGCCGCTGGCACGGCTTACGCGATAAGGGCGGTACTTTGCTGGTTCACAAAGCCGCGCACCATTTCGATCTTCTTAACTGGTGGATCGATTCGGAGCCCGTTGAAGTACATGCATATGGCGGTCTCGAGAAGTACGGCCACAACAATGCGTTTCGCGGCAAGCGCTGCATGGAGTGCCCGCATTCCATGGAGTGCAAGTTTTTCTGGGACATGACAAAGGACGAACGCCTGATGGCCCTCTACCACGCAAACGAGAGCCATGACGGGTACATTCGTGATAACTGCCTGTGGCGGAAAGAAATCGATATCTTCGACAAGATGGCTGTACAGATTCGTTACGCGAATGATGTGCAGGTCAGTTACTCCCTGACTGCCTATTCGCCTTACGAAGGATTCCGGGTCGCGTTCAATGGCCTCAATGGTCGCATGGAAACCTGGGAAGGTGTGCCTTTCCTTGATGAAGTCCAGCAGGATCAGGCCAAGCTGCACACCAAGGAAATGGACCAGTCATCGCATTCCGAAGGCGAGCTGCAGTATCACGAGATCATTTCGCAAATGAATTTCAAGGGCTTCGAAAGCGAAAAAGTGCCTTATGTCCGCAAAGGGCACTGGGGAGGCGACCAGGTCATGTTTGATGAAATCTTCCGTGGCGTGGTTGTTCGTCCTGAACTCAAGCACCGGGCCGGCGTCCGCGAAGGTGCGATGTCCGTGCTGATCGGTATCGCCGCACGCAAGAGCATTGATGAAGGCCGCCCGATCCGTATTGCTGACCTGACCTCGCTCACGCCCGCCTGAGACGGGGGTTGCCGCTGAGGCACTCCAGGGGTTGGTGGAACCGCTGCCTTCGTTGATCAAGCCGTCTTCACTGCGTGAAATATAAGAGCTGGTAATTTCACCGGGCTATATTCCTGGTTTCATGAATGGCGATTTGACCCTTGATTTCGGCCAACCTGGCCTCGGGATCCCACTTACCGCCAAAGACAGTTTCGGGAGTCAAACCGGGTGTGCCGGCGGGAAGATTATCCTGCAGCCATGCATAGGCTGCGCCCTCTTTCTCGGAGCCCGAAAAGTAATACCTGTCACCCCACAAATTGGGCCGGTTGCGGCTGCTGTCCTCGTATGTCACCCGGAATATCGGCTTATCTGCCATGTTGGCCGAATAGCTGTTGTTAAGCAGGTAAAACTGCGCATCGTAATGACGACGACCCAGTATAAAACCCTCTATACCGTCAAATGATGAGTTTTTTATAACAAGCTTTTGGTTCTTGTCAGCAGCACCATCATGCCAGATGGCAGCGGCGCCGCCATGGCTGAAGAATGTGCTGTCGGTGATATAGCTCCAACCGCGTGGACAGACAAAGTCCGTGTAACCTTCAAAATGTGCGCGGCGGTGGTAGTACATGCCGTCCTGCTTGTTCCACAGGCTGACGGTATCGGCGCCACCGGCGATAAATGTGCTGTTCTCGGTGATTATCCGGCTGCCCTCCATCAGGCGGAGCGCAAACTGGTGGCTGTTGTCGCCATGGCGGATACCATAGTCATTGATCACCGCCAGGTTCATAAAGGTGATATCACTGGCCTTGATGTTCACGGTGGCGTCGCCCCAGTCATCATCGTGGGTTTTACGCCAATTCGCCCTTAGTTCCGTGGTGCGGATCGTCGTTTTCTCACGTCCGGCACCAACAAACGTGATGTTGTCGCGTGTCAGGAAAAGCTTTTCTTCAAAATCTCCTGCTCCAATCAATATAACTGCAGAGCCGACAGTTTGATCCAGGCTGTTGACAGCGTCCTGGATGCGGATGAAATCACCGCTGCCATCCTGTTTTACGCGGATGAAGTCTGCATCGTTTGAACTCAGGGCTACTATTTGTAAGCTATCCAATTCCTGAGCGACCAGGGCTGCCATGGCATAGGCGCCCCGTTCAGAAAAATGGGTGTTGTCCTCAAGCTTTCCGTCGGGCGTTGAAAGGTGGAGGTAAATTGCTTTACTTTCCTGTTCCCCCAAATCGCTCACGAACTGCCGGCTAAGACGCGTCATGTCGATCAGTGGCACCTTGGATTCACGGGCCAGCTTACGGGTAGCATCAGGGTAATCCCCGTGTGTAGGGACCAGTTCTCCAGCCTCGAATTTTCGCCTGACAACGGGTGTTAATAAGACCGGTTTTGCATTTTTCTGATGGGCCAGCGCTATGTACTTGTGCAGGTATTCCTTGAAGAAAGTTTCTGCCGGCGCGTAACGTTCAGGGCTATGTGCTTTTTGGTCATTATGACCGAACTGAATCAGCAGAATATCTTCTGCACCAAGTTCATTTTCGAGTTCTGCAAAGAACCCTTCGTCGATAAAGCTTTTAGCGCTCCGGCCGGACTTGGCCATGTCGAAAACCACGACTTCATCGTCATAAAAGTCATCCAAAACCTGGCCCCATCCCATCCTGGGGTAACTGTCAGGGCCGTACTCGCTCGCGGTACTGTCACCAACGATAAATAAATTCCGCGCCAAGGCAGGAGAAACTGGTGTAAAGAGGCTTGAACAGATAACCAGGATCAAAGCAACATAACGTACTTGACGCATATATCTCTGCCTTTTTGTCAGATGTGCGGAGAGTATATGACAGGCACCATGTGCTTTTCAGTCAGCCGGGCTTTAATCGGCCCTTTACAATTCAAGTACAATTGAACGCACGTCATTTTCCTGAACATTAACCAGAAGAACAGCCATATGATTTACTACGAAACCGGCTCGGTCGAAACCTCTCTGTCGGCACAGGACTTGAAAGAAGGCATGATCGCTGCCCTGGAAAAATTCGGTGACAGACATAAAGTCCTGGTGGTGCCGCCCGATTACACCCGCTTGCCGTCACGATCCGGCGAATTGACAGAATTCTGCTGGCAGCACCTCGGCGACAGGATCACCGATATCCTGCCGGCCCTGGGCACGCACACACCGATGACCGATGCGCAAATTTCACATATGTTCGGCCAGACACCCAAAGACCTGTTCAGGATCCATGACTGGCGAAATGATGTCGCCACCCTGGGTACGGTACCGGCCGAATTTATCAAAGAGGTGTCTGATGGCGCCTGTGATTTCAGCTGGCCGGCGCAGGTGAACAAGATGCTGATCGAAGGCGGTTACGACCTGATTTTGTCCATCGGCCAGGTGGTTCCACATGAAGTGGTGGGAATGGCCAATTACAACAAAAACCTGCTAGTTGGCACTGGCGGAACGGAGGGTATTCACAAGAGCCACTACATAGGCGCCGTCTACGGGATGGAAAGGATGATGGGCCATGCGGATACGCCTGTCCGCAGGGTTTTCAATTATGCCTCGGATAAATACTTGTCCCATCTGCCTATCGTGTATGTGCAAACGGTTGTCGGGTTGAACAAGGCGGGTAATTTACAGACCTATGGTCTGTTTATCGGTGACGATTTCAGTGTTTTTGACAAGGCGGCAAAGCTGTCGCTGAAAGTTAACTTTGAAATGCTCGATGAGCCACTGAAAAAAGTCATCGTCTGGCTGGACCCGACCGAGTTCAAAAGCACCTGGCTGGGTAACAAGAGTGTCTATCGCACGCGTATGGCGCTGGCGGATGATGCCGAACTGATCGTGCTGGCTCCCGCTCTTTGTGAATTCGGCGAGGACAAGGAGATCGACCTGTTGATAAGGAAATACGGGTATTTCGGTACACCGCATACCTTGCAGATGGTGGCCGAGAACGAGGACATTCAAAACAACCTGGCGGCGGCAGCACACCTGATACACGGTTCGTCCGAGGGACGTTTCAGCATCACATACTGTCCGGGCAAAGGCGCGGAGAACCTGACGCAACAGGAAATTGAAAGCGTCGGTTTCAACTACGCGGATTTTGATGAGATAACGGCCAGGTACAACCCCGAAACGATGCGGGAAGGCTATAACACCATGCCGGACGGGGAGGAGATTTTTTATATTTCCAACCCCGCATTGGGTTTGTGGGCATTTAAGGACAGGTTTGAATATTAACCCGACTACTTAAATTTGCCCTGAATTACAAACCAAGACTGTAATTTCCTACGTGTTTTGAAGTGATTTATAGCATCAAAAATAGCATCAAATGATGTATAATATGATGCATTCCATTATCAGGACACCATGATGCGGACAACAGTAAACATTGACGACGACTTGATTGCGGCGGCCCAGAAATTAACAGGTATCGAAGAAAAAGCAGTTTTGCTCCGGAAAGGTCTGAAGGCACTGATCGAACAGGAGTCGGCTCGCCGTCTAGCTAAATTGGGAGGCTCCGAACCGCAATTGTCCAGCGTGTCACGCCGTCGTTCGAAGGGTTCATGATCCTCGTCGATACATCAGTCTGGATAGACCACCTTCGCGAGGGTAACGCGCGATTGAATTCACTGCTCTTAAATTCGGCTGTGTTGGTCCACCCATTTGTTATTGGTGAGCTAGCCTGCGGAAATCTTAAAAACCGGAGTCAGGTTCTCAACTTACTGGGCGATTTGCCAGCCAGCAGGGTGGCTGATGACCAGGAAGTGTTGTTCTTCATTGAACACAACGATTTAATGGGGCGGGGGATTGGTTATATAGACGCACACCTTCTTGCAAGTGCGTCATTGTCCGATTCGGCCAATTTGTGGACGGTTGATCGGAAACTGAATAACGTCGCAAATCAGCTTGGCCTGGCGCAACACGTGTAGTTAATTCTGCTAGTAAATTTGACGATATTGGAAAATGAAAGCACTCGAAACCATCAATTGGGGAATCATAGGTGTTGGTGATGTGACCGAGGTAAAAAGCGGTCCTGCTTTTTACAAAACAGAGCATTCCAACGTGGTTGCTGTAATGCGACGCAATGCAGAAAAGGCAGCAGATTACGCAAGCCGCCACGGAATCCCAAAATGGTATTCCGATGCAGCAGATTTGATTGATGATCCAGAGGTTAACGCCGTTTACGTAGCTACACCGCCCGATTCCCATGCCGGCTATGCCATCGGGGCGATGCGTGCCGGGAAACCCGTCTACGTCGAAAAACCGATGGCCAGCAGTTTTTCAGAGTGCGAGGAGATGCTCAGGGTTTCAAAAGAGACCGGTATGCCCCTGTGGGTGGCTTATTACAGGCGGGCGTTACCGGCATTTCTAAAAGCACGGCAGCTGATTGAAGCCGGTGAAATTGGCAAGCCTCTGGTGGTGAACATAAGGCTGTGCGCACAGGCCCGCGAGAGGCACCAGGCAAAAGAGGAGATGAACTGGCGGGTGAATCCGGAAATAGCCGGGGCAGGGCACTTTTTTGATTTGGCATCACACCAGTTCGATTACCTGGATTTTGTATTTGGAAAGGTCACAAAGCCTAAAGGGAACGCCGTTAATCTTGGCGGCCTGTACGCTGCTGAAGACACCGTTTCAGGAACCTGGAGACATGAGTCCGGAGTGATCGGGTCTGGTAGCTGGTCTTTCGTGGTCGACAAGAATTCTGAAAAAGATGAAATTGAAATGATCGGGGACAAAGGCAAAATCACACTCTCCTGTTTTGCTGTCCCCGACCGGCTGAGACTGGTAACAAATGAAGTCGACACCGAGATGAAGTTTGATAACCCGAAACACATCTCGCAAAACCTGGTTCAGCAGCTTGTCGATGAGTTAAGGGGTGTCGGAGTTTGTGTCAGCACCGGTGAGTCGGCGGCCAGGACAAGCTGGGTGCTGGATAACATGGTGAAAGACTATTATTCGAACAAGGCAACATGAAAATCATCATTGATAACAAGATTCCCTACATCAAGGGGGCATTGGAGCCATACGCAGAGGTGGTGTACCTGCCGGGAAATCAGACCACGGCCGAGGTTGTCAAAGATGCCGATGCCCTTGTTACACGAACCCGGACCATCTGTAGCAAGCAGGTTCTGGAAGGCTCCAGGGTCAAGTTTATTGCAACAGCAACAATCGGTTTCGACCATATCGATACGGGTTATTGTGAACAGGCGGGCATCGAATGGGTGAATGCGCCCGGCTGTAATGCGGAAAGTGTAAACCAGTACATTTCATCGGCGCTGTTTTCGTATTCGGAGCGCAATGACTTCGCACTGCAAGGCAGAACCATCGGGGTCGTCGGTGTCGGGCAAGTGGGTTCCAGGATTGCCAGGACCTGTGAAATCCTCGGTATGAAAGTGCTCTTGAATGATCCGCCCAGGGAAAGACGGGAAGGCTCAGCACAATTTGTACCGCTGCAGACAATCCGTGAGCATTCGGACATCATAAGCTTCCACGTTCCGCTGAATATGGACGGCGTGGATAAAACCTACCACATGGTGAAC
>CALBDB010000117.1 GCA_937927755.1 uncultured Lysobacterales bacterium | reverse complement strand
TTGCACTGAATCTGTGATTTTCTTGGTCATACGCAGTAGATGTTGGTGGTGTTTTTGGAAAAACAGGAAGAAAACGGAGTGATCAGGTTACTCCTATAATCTTTGTTTTCTGGAAAAATAGCTTTTATTCGTCTTATACTCTCACGCAACACCGGACAAAAGCGCCAGCGCAACCCGCGAAACTAACGAATACCTTTGTCAGTCTTCCTGGGCAGCCAGTTTGCGTAAGTTATCCTCGTGCGTACTGCGGTCGATGCGGTACAACTTGAGACAGGCAATCGCCATCATCCAGATGAAGAACAGCAACGGTGCGTAAAAGAGACCCAGTTTGAATATGGTTTCCTCGGGCACCTGACCGGGTGCAACTCCCTTCGGGAACTGAACCAGCGCCAGCACACCTGAGGCAGCCAGTACGCCAAAACCCTGTACTGACTTACGTGCAAATGTCACCGCGGCGAACAGCACACCCTCTGAGCGGCGGGCAGTTCTGATCTCGCTGTCTTCCACCAGGTCAGCCATCATTGAGCTGGTCAGGATAGACAGGGTAATAACCAGGGTAATCTCGGCAATAAAGGCAAACCAGACAATCGGGTACAACATCGGGTCACCGTTTTCCGGCATCAATCCCAGAAGCCGCAACACCACCGGACTGGGTGCTATCGTAAAAGCGGCCACGCCCACCATGATGGCGCCCCGCTTCTTGCCCACACGTTTTGAAATAATTGGCGACAGGAACAGGGCGAGGAAGGCTGAGATGATGATTGAAAATGACAAAAACGAGATCTGGTCGGTGCTGAACTCCCAGAAGTACCCGCTCATATAGAAGGTCAGTCCCGCAGACAAGCCTGCCGCAACGGCGCCGAACAAAGCCGTGAGAAACAAGGCAAGGAAAGACTTGTCGCCGAGTGTTTCATAAATCTCGACAAAGATACGCTTCAGGCTCATGACCCGCTTTGGCGGCGCCGGCTTGAAATTGACGATCTGGCCGTGCGTGCCCAGGGCTGTGACCAGGATGGAGACCAAGATCACGATGGAGGCGACGATGCCATAAATGCCATAACCCGCTTTATTCAGCAACCCATTGGGAATGGTCTCGGTGGGCGCCAGGAACACGGCAAGCGCGACCGTTGCCATCAACGTGCCACCAATCCAGCCGAAGAAATATCGATAACTGAATAAGGATGTTCGATCATCATAATCCTGGGTCAGCTCGGCCGAAAGAGCTGAACTCGGTACCTCGAATAGCGTGATACACACACGAATCAGGATAGCCAGGACAAGAATATAGGGAAAAAGCTCATTGCCGCTGAGACCCGATGGCGGTATCCAGAGCAACAGGTAACAAATGGCTACCGGCAAGGCCGAGGCGTACATCCAGGGATGGCGTCGGCCCCATTTTGAATGGGTGTTATCACTCAGATAACCCACCACAGGGTCGGAGACGGCATCAAAGAGTAATGCGATCAACAGCGCCAGGCCGACCAGCGGCGCATCCACACCCATGACCTGCGAATAGAACAACAAGAGAAAATAATCAAACCCATTGTTCTTAACGCCAAATGCCACTGCGCCAAAGCCATAAGCAAGCTTGGTCCTGAATGGTAAGCGGGTTGTTGTTGACATTGTGAAATCTCCTCAATTCCAATGGGTTTATTATTGACAAGCCGGGCTCCGGAAGAGCCCGACCGTGCTTTGTGTTTGTTTACAGTACCTCAAACAGGCCGGCAGCACCCATGCCGCCACCGACACACATCGTGATGACGACATATTTCACACCACGACGCTTGCCTTCCAGTAACGCATGGCCAACCATGCGCGCCCCGCTCATACCGTAGGGGTGTCCAAACGAGATTGCCCCACCGTTTACATTCAGCCGGTCGTTCGGGATACCCAGGCGGTCGCGGCAGTAGATCACCTGCACGGCGAAGGCTTCGTTCAGTTCCCATAGACCAATATCATCCATGCTGAGACCATGCTGCTTCAACAGCTTCGGTACGGCAAATACCGGGCCGATTCCCATTTCATCGGGTTCACAGCCGGCCACCGCGATGCCGCGATAAACACCCAGTGGCTCAAGACCGCGTTGCTCGGCAAGCTTGCTGTCCATCAAAACACTGGCGGATGCGCCATCGGATAACTGGCTGGCATTACCGGCAGTGATGGTGCCGCCTTCGATGACGACTTTCAGACCGGCAAGACCCTCGGCCGTGGTACTGGGGCGATTGCCCTCATCCAGTTCCAGGGTCTTGTCGATGAGGCTGATCTCGCCGGTTTCACGATCCATGACACCCATGTTGGCGGTCACGGGAAGGATTTCCGAGGCGTAGATTCCAGCCTGTTGTGCCGCGGCTGCACGCATCTGGCTTTGCAGTGCATATTCATCCTGGGCTTCGCGCGAGATGCCATAACGATCGGCAACCACTTCAGCGGTTTGCAGCATTGGCATGTAGATATGCTCATGTGCGCCCACCAGTTTTGGATCGATGACGCGGTGCTGGTTCTGGTGCTGGTTTTGCACCAGGCTGATTTGTTCCATGCCGGCGCCCACGACGACCTGCATACCGTCATACATGATCTGTTTTGCCGCGGTTGCGATTGACATCAGGCCGGACGAGCACTGGCGGTCGATGGTCATACCACTGACTTCAACCGGCAAGCCGGCAGCCAGCGCGGCAAGACGGCCCGGATTCAGGCTGCAGGTGCCCTGCGGCATGGCGCAACCCATGATGACGTCTTCAACCTCAGACGGGTCGACACCGGCACGCTCTACCGCGCCCCGGATCGCGATACCGCCCATGGTAGGTGCCTCGGTGTTGTTGAATAAGCCCCGGTAGGCCTTTCCAATCGGTGTACGTGCGGTGGAGACAATGACTGCTTCTTTCATTTTTGTTACCCCACTATTCTGGATTATGTTTTCGCGCCGAGGGCTTCGGCGGCCTTGCCCACGAATTTGAATGTCTGCTTGAAGCCAGCAGTCAGTTCCTGCTCGCCGGTCCGGTCGTTGATCGCATCGAGTTGCGCCATGACGTTTTCGGGTGTCTGTTCCGCTGGTGGCAGGTAAATGCCGTCTGTCTCGTATATATGGGCAGAGGCATAGCCACCCGCACCAGCACAAAGGATCATGCGATTCGGGGCCTCCGGGGCACACAGCGCCAGCAGACCCGCTGTGACCGACTCGGTCGTCATCAGGTCAAAGGCAGCCGGTTCGATCAGGCCTTCGGTCATCTGGGTACCAGCCGTCGGCGCCAGCGTATTGACCCTGATGTCGTATTTTGCACCTTCAATGACCAGGGTATTCATCAAACCGACAACCGCCATCTTCGCGGCGCCATAGTTGGTCTGGCCAAAGTTGCCGTACAGACCACTGGAACTTGAGGTCATGACGATGCGGCCATGGCCCTGCTCCCGCATGATGTCCCACACAGCCTTGGTGCAATTGAAGGTGCCATTGAGGTGCACATTGACCACCGCATGGAAATCTTCAACCGGCATTTTCAGGAAACTCTTGTCCCGCAGTATGCCGGCATTATTCACCAGGATATCCACACGGCCCCAGGTATCCATGGCCAATTTCACCATTGCCTGGACTTCATCCAGGTTGGCCACATTCGCGCCATGGGCAATCGCTTCACCCCCGGCGGCCTTGATTTCTGCCACCACGGCATTGGCGTTTTCACTGTTGCCATTCGCGTCGCCAAGATCATTCACAACCACTTTGGCACCACGCTCTGCGAGGCCCAGGGCGTGTGAGCGTCCCAGCCCAAGACCTGCACCCGTGACAATTGCAACCTGGTTATCAAACCGAATGCTCATTTACTATCTCCTTGAAAAATCATTTGGTAATGGACATGGTGAGCCACTCGGCAATCAGTGCCGGCGTGGTCTCGCCTTCAATTTCTATGCTCACTTCCTGCTTGACCAGAAAGTGACCCGGTTTCTTTTCCTGGACATCCAGCAGGCGGGCGCGAGCGCGAATGCGCTTGTTGACCTTGACGGGCGCGAGGAACCTGACCTTGTCAAATCCGTAGTTGATTCCCATCACCATGTCTTTAAACACACAACCCACCTCAGCGGCAAAGTGCGAAAGCATACTCAGCGACAGAAATCCGTGTGCGATGGTGCTGCCAAACACGGTCTTTGCAGCGGACTCCGGATCCGTGTGGATAAACTGCTGATCATCGGTGCAGTCTGCAAAAGCATTGATACGCCCCTGGTCGATCAGCAGCCATTCCGAAGTGCCCATATCGGCGCCAATGTTCTCATTCATGTTATTGCGGTTTAATACAAGGCCCACTTTGTCTCTCTCTTTTATGTCTCAGACGCACCCGTAGCCGCACCGGAACGGATGAGTACCGTGGCGACGGGGAGACCAAAAATCTGTCGGCAATCCAGGGTTAAAGCCCCAGTCGCTCGATCATTTCGCTTCTGATCTGTTTCTTGGAAATTTTCCCGGCGGCGATTCGTGGCAAGGGTTCGGCCTGGCAATGAATATGCCGGGGTATCTTGAAAGCTGCCAGGCGTTCGCCGAGATATGCCTGTACCTTTTCAGTCTCAAGCACTTCACCGGATTTGGTCATCACGGCGGAGCCGACGATCTCACCCAGGCGTTCATCAGGTAGAGAAAAGACAGCTGCCTCAAGTACATCAGGGTGTGTGTACAGCGCTGCTTCAACCTCCAGGCAGGAAATATTCTCGCCGCCACGAATGATGATGTCCTTGAGCCGGTCGACGATATAAAGAAAACCTTCCTCGTCCCGGTAACCAACATCGCCTGTGCGAACCCAGCCGTCCTTGAAGACTTCCGCGCTTGCTTCGGGGCAGTTCCAGTAACCGGAGGCTATCGCCGGTGAACGGAAACAGATTTCACCCAATTCACCCTGGCTCACGTCATTGTCATCCGGATCAGCAATACGCAGCTCGACCAACGGTGGGGTTGGTCTGCCGACAGAGCCGGGTCGTGATACATAATCTTCCTGCCCGCAGAGACAGCCAACGGCATTGGACTCGGTCAGGCCGTAACCCACCGTTGGCATCGCGCCAGGGAACCGCTCAATTAACATCGCCACCTGTTCGGCCGGACGGTGCGCGCCACCCGATGATATCTCCACCAGTGATGACACATCGTAGTCTTCCAGGCGCGGATGATTCATCAGCTCCATGGACATGGTCGGCACACCATTGAAATTGGTGATTTTCTCGGCCTGGATCAATTCCAGCGCCACATCGACATCCCACTTGCGCATCATGACGATCTTGCGTCCGAGTGCCAGTGACAACAGGAACAGGCTATTTAATCCAGTGACATGGAACAACGGTATGGGCAGCAAAATGGACGGCTGAATCTCGGGTTCCTGGCCGAATGTTCCGTCAATCGTGGTTACCGCAATACCGGTAACCAGCCAGGTGACCAGCGTTGAAAGAACATTGCGCTGGGTTGAGAACACCCCTTTGGGTGCGCCCGTACTGCCAGATGTATACAGGATCATGGCGAGATCATCAGCGCCAATGTCTACTGCAGGAAAACCGCTGGGTGATACGCTGGCCAGGAGATCATTAAACCTGTCCACCCCGGCCGGCAAAGGCTTGCCGCCCGTATCCACGCCAATCGCCGGCACACCGGAGGATTCCAACCACGTGGCAATCGGCGCATAACGGCTACCATCCAGAATAACCAAGCTGGCGCCACTGTCTTTCAGCCCATAAATCAGTTCTTCGCCCTGCCACCAGGAATTCATCGGCACCGCCACTGCGCCGACGGCGGTTATCGCCATGAAACTGATACACCATTCAGGTGCGTTGCGCATCGCAATCGCCACGCGGTCACCCTTACCTATGCCATAGCGATTGACCAACACCTCGCTCAGGCAGACTGCCTGCCCAAGTACCTCCCCGAAGGAGTAGCGCCGCTCACCATCAACCAGGCAGTCTTTCCCGGCATGGGTCATGCATACGCCGTAGTAATCACGCAGACAATCCGGAAAGCCGCCGAACACACGCCGGTTGGAGCCGTCGATAACTGCCTCCTGTACCGGGAACGGACCCTCCGGACCGGTCAGGTGTGCAATCGTCGCTTCAATTTCCTGGTAGCGCACGGCTTAGTAACCTCTTAGCTGCGCAAAACGGTTGCTGTGGTAATACTCGTCACCATATTCCTGGCGTGCGGCCGCGGCGCGCTTCATGAAAAAGCCGATGTCGAACTCATCCGTCATGCCGATTCCGCCGTGCATCTGGACCGCTTCGTTAACGGCCAGTTTGGCCGTGTTGCCGCATTTGATCTTGGCGGCAGACACCAGCAAGGAGCGGTCGGCACTGTTTTCTTCCACTGCCTGCAACGCTTTCAGAACCATCGATTTGCACAGGTTCAATTCACAAAAGAGCAGTGCAGCGCGATGCTGCAGGGCCTGGAAACTGCCCACGAGCACACCAAACTGTTTGCGTTCCTTCAAATACTGGATGGTTCTTTCAAAAGATTCCTGGGCGATACCAAACAGCTCGGCGGCAGCACATGCCGCGCCAATATCGAGTGCCCGTTCAAGTTCGGGACGGCAGTTCCCTGCTTCACCCAATAAGGCATCCTGACCCACCCGGACCGAGTCAAAGCGGATGTTGGCAACCTCGTGGTTATCCGTATTCAGTACCGCCGTGAAGGTCAGCCCCCCGGACTCGCGGTCCACCATGAACAGGCTTAAGCCATCCTGCTCACCGGCCTCGCCAGAAGTCCTGGCAACCACCAGCAACTTGTGGGCAATCATGCCGTCAATCACGTGAGCCTTGTCGCCGTTGAGGACGAAACCATCACCATCTGCTGTAGCGGTCAACGCGGTCGCATCAAGCGCCGGCCTGGAAGCTTCATTCACCGCCAGCGTCAATATCGACGCTCCACTGGCAACAGCGGGCAGAATGGCCTGTTTCTGTTCTTCATCACCTAAACCACTGACCAGTGAAGAACAGACCAAAGCCGATGAGGTCAAAGGTGAATTCGCCAGAGTGCGCCCGCATTCCTCAACCAGCAGACCCGCGCCGACATATCCAAACTCCAGTCCATCGTAGGCTTCGGGCACGACAATACCTGCCCAGCCCATTTCCGCCATGTCTGTCCACAATTCCGTCGACCAGCGCTCACCGGCGTCGCGCAGCTTGCGCAGATTTTCTACCGGCGAACACTCCTGTAGAAAGGTTTTTGCGGAATCCTTCAGCAGTTGCTGCTCTTCATTTAATACCAGTGCCATCTTTAGCTCCTGTGTCTCTAACCGCCGCTCAGGACGGCAGACCGAGAATTCGTTTTGCGATAATGTTGAGCTGAATCTCCGAGGTTCCGCCCTCAATGGAGTTGCCCTTGGTACGCAACCACTGTTTTACCAGGGTCAGCTCATCCTGCTCGCCCCAGGCCAGCGCGTCACTGCCACCAACCGACATCTGCAACTCATATCGAATCTTGTTTAACTCGGTTCCGTAGTACTTCAGCATTGAAGACGCGGCACCGGTGCCCTGACCCGCCTTGGCTTCATCAATCACCCGCTCGATGGTCAGGGCAAAGCCCATCTCGTCAACTTCAAAGGCGGTGATATCGGCTCGCAGGCCATCATCAGTCAGCCGGCCTTCTCTTTCCCCAATGGCTTCAAGTGCGGTCTGGCCAAGCGATGCTCCGCCTGCTCGTAACAGCCCAAAGCCACCAATCATCTCCCGTTCGTGAGTCAACAGGTACTTGGCAATCTCCCAACCCTTGTTCAATTCGCCAATCAGGTGCGCTTTTGGTACTTCTACATCGTCAAAATAGGTTTCGCAAAATGGTGAATTGCCACTGATCAACTGAATGGGATGCGTGCTCACACCGGGATGCGCCATATCAATCAACAGAAAACTGATTCCCTGGTGCTTGGGTACGTCAAAATCGGTGCGCACCAGGCAGAAAATCCAGTCGGACTTGTTGGCATAGGAGGTCCAGGTTTTGGATCCATTGACCAGGTAGTGATCACCCTTGTCCTCGGCACGCATCTGTAGGCTGGCCAGGTCGGAACCCGCATTCGGCTCACTGTAACCCTGGCACCAGCGAATCTTGCCGTGGACAATCTCCGGTATAAAGCGCTGCTTCTGCTCTTCGCTGGCAAACTTCAGCAGCGCCGGGCCAAGCATGTCGATACCAAAGCTCTCCAGTGGCCGGCGTGCCTTGATACGTGCCATCTCTTCCCGCAGGATTTTGGCTTCGACCTTGGAGAGCCCGCCACCACCGTACTCGGCAGGCCATTCGGGTGCAGTCCAGCCACGCTCGGCCATCCGTTCCATCCAGAGCTTCTGGTCCTCGTTCTCAAAGACCCAGTTGCGACCACCCCAGCACTGGTCCTTATCTGAATATATTGGAAGCCGCATGGACTCGGGACAATTTTCCTGCAACCATTCACGTATCTGTTGTCTGAATTCTTCAGCGTTTGCCATATCCGATTACCCGTGATTCACGTTATTGAACATATGGTATGTATAATACCTTTAAAGTATGTTTTAATGCAAATAAGGTATGTTTTGTGGC
>CALBDB010000116.1 GCA_937927755.1 uncultured Lysobacterales bacterium | reverse complement strand
ATGGCCACCTCACGCATCGCGATGTCGGTGATGGGGGTGCTGGCCATTGGCTTTGCAGCCGTCAGTGGCGATATGGTTGCCATTCTAGGCACCTATGGCTTTGGTACTCTGACCGCTGCGACCTTCCCGATCTTTATTGTCGGGCTGCTGTGGAAAGGCGCGAGCAGCCTTGGCGTCATGCTGGGTATGCTCACTGCCCTGGTAACGACAATCGGCGGCGTTGGCATTGAGATGCTGAAGAGATTCGACCTGTCCGACTTTGCCTGGCCGGGTGGAGTTCCCTGGTATGTATTCGTGATGGCGGCGTCGGTAGTGGTCACAATTTTTGCCTCGCTTGCAACCAGCGGCGACAAACTCGACAAACGCGTCGAGATGGCAATGGATCTCTAAAGCCGGGATGCTCCGCAGTTAACCAACGAGAAATTCACCCAGGATGTCGCGCGCCTGTTCCATCTGCGTAAGCCCGTCCAAGTGCCCGCCATTGCTTCTGACCATGAAAAGGCCGGCATCGAGACCGGCCGCTCTTAACGTGGATACGGCCGTCTCCGAGAGGTGTGGCGGAAACACCATGTCGGTCTCTACCGGGATAAACAAATAGCGGGCTTGCGATTTGTGCAGGCGATCACGAACGTCATAAAGCTTGAAAGCCCGGACCATGTAAATAAAGCTGTTGGCGTCAAGAGCTTCTGCACGTGCGCTCGCAATCTCGTCGAGCATGGCATCGGCTTTAAACTTGTTTGATAACGAATCCGCAGGATGCCTGGTCTCGTCTGCCGGCTCATAACCGAATTCCCCGACCACATCGTAGGACAAGGCCGTCAGTGTGAGCAGGCGGAGTGCTTGCGTCATGCCTTTTATCGGTGGCTTAGCCGTATCGTAACGACCATCTTTCCAGGCCGGATCAGCGAAAATGGGTTGGACCCAGCACTCCATCATGGCCGCCGCGTAAGGATGAATGTATAGCCCGGGGGAGATGGCGGCAATGACCCGCGGCACCATCTCCGGGTACTCGATTGACCACTGGATGGCCTGGGCCGAACCACCGGAAGGGCCGGCCACAGCCACCAATTGTGTGATACCAAGGTGATCCAACAAACGTTTTTGCACATGGACAAAATCCGCGACCGTTACCAACGGAAAGTCCGGACCATATATTTCACCGGTGTCGGGATTCCAACTGGCAGGGCCGGTGGTGACAGTATGACCGTCACAGGCATTCAGATTGGCCAGCGTATTACTGGCGACGATGAAATACCGGTCAGTATCCAGGACCTTGCCGGGACCGATAGCCGTGTCCCACCATCCCGGAAGAGCGTATGTATCGTCTGCCGGGCCTGCAGCATGTGCATCACCGGAAAAATAGTGGCAAACCAGGATGACATTGTCCTTCGCAGGGCTCAGGTTTCCGTAAGTTTCATAACCGACACGGACTTCCCGAAGGGTCTCCCCCGATGCGCAGCGAAATGCGCCCGACTCAAATATCTGCTGATCCGAACTCATGATCTCCAGTCCTCTTTCACGGGCGTTTTCGCGTGGATGAAACAACTCTATAAGATATTAATCTGGGGTGCTACCGCTGTTCGATACCCCTGCTGTGAACCCAGGTTTTGCAGACAGCAAAGTTGCAAAGTACTATACCCGCTCGGACAAATTCAACGCATGGAAGCGGCAAAAGTGCAAATTACCAGTTGCCCTAAAAAATAACGGATAAAAATGACCCAGGGAACACAAACGAGCATCGTACACAGTTTCAGCCAGGCAGATTTTGATGATTTCGCACGGCTCAGCGGCGCCAGGAACCCAATGCACTGGGATCCGGGCTTCTCGGCAGGCACCCGGCTTGGCCGTCCTGCTGCCCACGGCCTTCTTTTGAGCAGCGTATTAAGAGGCTTGATTGACAAGGTCGTACCCGGCGGGCGCCTCAAAGAGCAGTCCGTTATGTTTCCGACACCTGTTTTTGCCGATGAACCCATGCGTTTTATCGTCACGGTAAAGCGCAGAAGCCAGGGAGAGGATGAAGCCCTGTTCGATTTTGAGCTGGAAGTAATGCGCGTCGAGGATGGTGTTGTTACCTGCCATGGCCATGGCAAGGTGGTGGTATGAAAGTCGGTGACAGCTCTGAAGCCACCCGGACGTTCACTTCGCGGGATCTGCGTGTCTACGCCGCGCTGAGCGGCCACAAAGGCGCCATGAAAAGCGAGCGTGTTCCCGGGCCGTTGATCGACGCGCTTATCTCCTGCGTGCTCAGCGAACAACTACCCGGCAACGGCGCCATATCACTGAAATTGGAAACCCGCTACCAACCGGGTGCAGTTATCGGGGAGCCCCTGACGGCAAAAGTCGAAATCGCGCAATTGATACCGGACGAACAGATGGCAGAACTTACGACAAGCTGCAACCGCGCCGATGGCAAGGTTATCGCACGCGGCCGGGCGCTGGTCCGGCTGAGCGACCTTGTGCAAGAGAGTGGCGAAGATTGAGCAGTTTGATTCGCGGAACTCTGCTGCAGTCTTCAGACAAGGTTGCCTTATTCAGACCCCGTGCCTGGATTTGAGTACATCAACCAGCGACCCCAGCTCGATTTGCCGGCTGCATAAAAGCACCAGCAGGTGGTATAGAAGATCTGCCGACTCGTTGAGCAACTCATCGTCTTCACCGGCGACCGCGGCAAGGGCTGTTTCCACGCCCTCCTCGCCCACTTTCTGCGCGATACGCTTGATACCGGTATCCAGCAGACTGGTCGTATAACTGCCCTCGGGGCGGTGATCGTAACGTTGCGCGATGACAGACTCGAGTTGCGCCAAAAACGCCAGTTCAGGCATTACCTTGCCTTCTTCGTCGTCAAAACAGGTATCGGCGCCGTTGTGGCAGGTTGGTCCTTCAGGGCGGGCTCTTATTAACAGGCTGTCCCCGTCACAGTCGGGGTGGATATCAACCAGGTCAAGCGTATTACCCGATGTTTCGCCCTTGGTCCAGAGTTCCTCTCTGCTGCGGCTCCAGAATGTAACCTTGCCGGTCTCCAGCGAGGCCTCAAGCGCATCCCTGTTTACAAAGCCCTGCATCAGTACCCGACCGTCAAAAGCATCCTGCACAATGGCGGGTATCAGGCCATTCATTTTTTTCCAGGCCAATTCTTCAATCTTCATAATCTCACTCCAATACCGGCCGCAGACAACATCTGTTTCAATGCGGGGACCGGCACCTTGTTGTTGTGAAAAACCGTGGCGGCCAATGCTCCGTCCACATCGGCCTGTATAAATACATCTACGAAATGACTGGCGCTGCCCGCACCTCCGGAGGCGATCAGCGGAATGGAAATACGTTTTCTGGCCTCTGTCAGTTGCCCGATATCAAACCCCTGGCGGGTGCCATCACTGCCCATGCAGTTCAGCACAATTTCGCCGGCACCGCGCTGGCTCGCTTCCACGATCCAGTCCATTGTCCTGTGGCCGGTCTGTTGCATTTGCTCGGGTATGCCGGTCATCTGCCGCGTTACCCAATGCCCGTCCTGCAATACCGAGTCAACCCCGACCACCACGCACTGGCTGCCAAATTCCGCGACCAGTTCGTTGATCAACCCGGGGCGCTGCACAGCCGGCGTATTGATCGATATTTTATCCGCTCCGCGCTGTAAAATCTTGCGTGCGTCTTCCACCGAACGGATACCGCCGGCAACACAAAACGGAATATCGATGACCTCGGCCACGCTCGAGACCCAGTCGCTGTCCACCGATCGCCCTTCCGGGCTGGCGGTAATGTCATAAAACACCAATTCGTCTGCGCCCTCGGCACTGTAACGCCTGGCCAGCTCAATGATACCGCCCATAACACGGTGGTTGCGGAACTGGATGCCCTTGACCACCTGGCCGTCACGCACATCGAGACAGGGGATGATGCGGCGTGCCAGGTTGGTGCTCATCGCAGTTGTTCCAGCGCCTGCGCAACCGTGAAACGCCGATCGAGCAAAGCCTTGCCGGTAATGACACCGGCCGCGCCCGTGGGCTTTAGTTGCTCGATATCGTCCAGGCTGCTGACACCACCCGAAGCCTGTAATTGCAAAGCCGGGTAGCGCCTGGTGATGTCCGAATAGAGATCGAGATTCGGCCCGGTCATCGCCCCGTCGCGTGAGATATCAGTGCACAACAGGTGGCGCAGACCGCCCGCGGACAGCTCATCCAGCAACTGCCACAGGTTTCTTTCACCACGGGAGGTCCAGCCATGTATTCGCGGCCAGGGCACACCCGAGTCGTCAATTAGGATATCCAGCGCGGCGACCAGTTTATCCGCACCAAAATGTTCCAGCCAGGAAATGAATCCCCCGCTGTTCGTCACGCTCAGGCTGCCAATCACTACACGTGACGCGCCCGCTTCGAGGCGGTTGTTGATGTCTTTTTCGTTGCGCACACCACCACCGGTTTGCACAAACTGCTGTGCGTGGCCAAGCAACTCAAACAGCGCCGAGGTGTCGGCATCTGCACCATCTCTTGATGCTGCCAGGTCCACGACATGCAGCCACCTGGCGCCGGCATCCGCGTAGCTCTTCGCGAGTTCGGCAGCCGCCAGTGGATAGTGAGTTACTTTTTCGAAATCACCATGCAGCAAACGCACGCAACGCCCGTCCAGCAGGTCAATGGCCGGAATCAAAATCATGACAGCTCCATAAAATTTGCCAATAGTCTCGCCCCGTGTCCCGCTGATCGCTCGGGGTGAAACTGCGCACCGTGAAAACTGTCCCTGTTGACGATGGCGGCGAATGTCTCGCCATGTGTGCAGTTCGCCAGCGTGCTGTCCCCAACCGGTGCGCGGTAGCTGTGCACGAAATAAAACCACGGGTTTTCGGGCAGACCATTGAGCAAGGGGTGCTCTTTTACAGTGGTGGTCGTGTTCCAGCCCATGTGAGGTACGCGCACACCTGCCGAGGGCTGAAGTTTTTCCAGTGTTCCGGGGATAATGCCAAGGCAATCAACCTGCTTTTGACCCATGTGTGATTCCATTGATTTTTCAAACAACAGCTGCATACCGAGACAGATTCCGAGGACAGGCTGCCGCAACGCCCTGATGCAGTCGACCAGGCCCAGTTCATGCAGCCGGGCCATGGCTGCGCCGGCAGCGCCCACGCCGGGCAGTATGACCCGCTCTGCCTTGCGGATCGTCTCGGCATCCCGGGTGAATACCGGCTCTGCGCCCAATCGCTTCAATGCGTGTATGACGGAGCTGATATTGGCGCCGCCACTGTCAATAATTGCCAGGCTCACCGCGACATCACCACGGCCATCAGCATCTGCGTCACCTCAACACACCCTTGGTGCTGGGCAATTCTGTGCCCTGTCTTGCCAGTGCCGGTCGCAAGGCTCTGCCAGCGCCTTTGAACAGGCCTTCGATCATGTGGTGGGTGTTCTCCCCGCTGACTTTCAGGTGCAGCGCACAACGCAGTGACTGGCCCAGGGATGCAAAAAAGTGCCGCACCATTTCCGTCGACATCCCACCGACGATATCACGCGGAAAGTCCGCGGTGAATTTAAACGCCGGGCGGCCGGAAAGGTCGACTGCCACCTCGGCCAGTGATTCATCCATGGGCAAAACAAAACCGTAGCGACCGATACCACGGCGGTCACCCAGGGCCTCGTCCAACGCCTGGCCGAGCGCCAGTGCGCAATCTTCCACCGTGTGATGTTCATCAATTTCGAGGTCGCCCTCACAGTCCAGTTTCAAACGGAAACCGCCATGGGTGGCAACCTGGTCCAGCATGTGGTCAAAAAAGCCGATCCCGGTATTGATTTCATTACCGCCGCTGGCATCCAGGTCCACTTCCACGCTGATTTTGGTTTCATTGGTATTGCGCTTCACCACCGCCCGTCGTGGCCGGGTGCAAAGAAAGCGGGCAATCTCTTCCCAACTGTCGCCATCCGGCCCACAGCGGAGACCGCCGATACCCATGCTCTCCGCCAACTGCAGATCGGTCTCGCGATCGCCAATGACCCAGCTGTCCTGCAAGTCCAGTTCACCGGATTTCAGGTAATCGAGCACCATACCGATACCCGGTTTCCGGTTTGGTGAGTTGTCTTTCTCAAAATGCGGGTCAAAATGCTCTGCTGAAAACGAAATTCCCTGCGATAAAAACAGCGAAAGCATCTTGTCGTGTGGCGGCTGGAAGTTTTCGATGGGATTTGCTGGTGTACCGAGACCATCCTGGTTGCTGACGATTACGAATTCATAGCCTGTCTGCTTCAATTGCAGCAGGGCCGGTATCACACCGTCTAGCAACTCCAGTTTTTCCAGGCTGTCTATCTGTTTGTCTTCAGGCTCGATGATCAGTGTCCCATCCCGGTCAAGGAACAGTATCCGGCGTTTTACATTGCTCATACCCGCTCTCCATTGAGCTGATCTCCATAGGCCTGCAAGGCTGATTTCAAAGCCGTCATCTCCACTGTGCTTCCAATTGTCAGGCGGACACAGCCGGCAAGCTGCGGTTGCGAATTGAAATTGCGAACCCGTATGCCCCGGTCCCCGCACCAGTTGACCAGTTCATCCGCATCGGTAACACGCATCAGGATGAAATTGGCCTTGCTCTGCCAGGTATCGCTGACCCAATAACATTTCAACAGGAACTCGTACAGGTCCTGCCGGCCTTGCCTGACCGCTGCCAAAAATCGCTTCTGTCGCCCGGCAGCATCCTCTGTCGTTGCCTGCATGGCAGCATCAACAGCCGTTGAAGCCAGCGGGTAAGGAGCAATTACCCGCTTCAACAGCTCAATGACCACCGGGTTTGCAATAACGATACCGCAACGAACTGCCGCCGCTGCCCAGGCTTTTGACAGCGTACGCAGCACCACCAATTGTGGCCATTGCTCCAACAGTTCGCTGGCGGATGCGGCCGGGCAGAACTCGATGTATGCCTCATCCATAACGACCAGCGCCTTGTCTTCGCAGGCACGCAACACCCGCTCCAGCTGGTCGGGTTCGATCAGGTCACCGGTGGGATTGTTCGGCGAAGTCAAAAATACCAGCCGTACACCCTGCTGCTCTTCAATCGCCCGCTGCAGCGCATCGAAGTCAATTTGAAAGCCGTTTTCCGCCTGCCTGGGCACATCGATGACCCGCGCACCCTGGATGGTCGCGGCGATACGGTACATGCCAAAACAGGGGCTGCATTCGACGATGGCATCCTGGCCCGCCCGGCAAAAAACCCGTGTGAGCAAATCGATACCCTCATCACTGCCGCGTGTCAGCAAAAGCTGTGATTCGGAAACGCCATACAGTTCCGCCATGCGTGATACCAGCTGTGCCGGCTGGGGTGATGGGTATCGGTTCAGTGACAGTCGCTTCCAGTCGGGGTCATCGACAAACGTGGCAGGCGCCTCATTGGCATTTAACAGGATGCCGTCGGATGACGCAGAGTTCCGGGCGGACTGGTAGGGTTTCATGGCGACGATTTCGGGCCGCGCGATACTGCAGATATCCATTTTACTTACCGCCACCGTTTCTCAGTCGATATTCCACCGCCATGCGGTGGGCGTCAAGACCTTCCGCCTTCGCCAGTGTCGAAGCGCAAGGCCCGACACCGCGCAAGCCAAAATTGCTGGCACGCTGCAGGGTCATGCGGCGCAAAAAATCGCTGACCGAAAGCCCGCTGTAGGCACGCGCATAACCATAGGTGGGTAAAACGTGGTTGGTACCGGAACAATAATCACCCAACGATTCAGGTGTCCATGGGCCGATAAATACTGAACCGGCGGCCGTGACACTTTCCGCCACCTTGTCGGCTCCCTGGCAGTTCAATATCAGGTGCTCCGGCGCATAGCGGTTGCTGATCTCCACGGCCTCATCAATCGAAGCCACCAGTATCCTCCTCAGGTGCCGCAACGACTCCGCGAGAATGGCAACACGCGGCAATTCCTTTGCCATGCCAGGCAGCAATCGGCCCACCTCGTCCAGCAGTGCCGGGCTGTTGCTGATGACAATGGCCTGGGAATCAGGGCCGTGTTCGGCCTGTGAAAGCAGATCCCAACACACCGAGATTGCATCGGCGCCCCTGTCTGCGATGACCAATACCTCGGATGGACCGGCAGGCATATCACGGGCGGCACCACCTGCCATGACTGAAATCTGTTGCTTGGCCTCGGTCACCCAGGCGTTGCCCGGCCCGAAAAGCTTGGCGCAGGCGGGGATGCTTGCGGTGCCAAAACCCATGGCTGCAATTGCCTGTGCGCCACCGGCCTTGAATACCCGGTTTACACCGCAACGCGAAGCTGCCGCGAGAATAGCCGGCGGTACACGTCCATCCTTGTCCGGCGGGGTGCACAGGATTACATCTTTACAACCGGCTATACGCGCCGGCACTGCCAGCATCAGAACCGTTGAAATAAGCGGTGCGCTGCCGCCGGGAACGTACAGGCCGACCGGGGATATCGGCAGGTACCGTGCTTCGCAGCGTAATCCGGGTGCGGTTTCGAGACTCAGCGGTTCGGGCATCCCCGCGCGGTGGAAACTCTCGATACGCGTTATGGCATCATCCATGGCGCTCAGGACTTCAGCATCAACGCCGGATTCAGCCGCAGCCCATTCATCAGGCGCTGCTTCGAGTCGCTCGAGATCAACACCATCGAATCTTCTGCCCAGGTCGAACAAGGCCTGGTCACCTTCTTTACGAACCCGGCAAATGATATCGCCGACAGCTGCCGCGATATCAAGATCCGGCAGCGGTGGACGCTGCATTGCAGCCTCGCGCTCCGCGTCATCCGCGCCGGACCAGTTGATTAATCCCGGAATGTTTATTTCCATTTCCCGGCCCCGGCTATCCCAGCATTTTCTCAACGGGCAATACCAGGATGGCCGATGCGCCGGCTCCCTTCAATGACTCGAGATGCTCCCAGAACAGCGTTTCGCGGCAAACGGCATGCAGCGCCACGCGGTCGGGATCACTCTCAAGGTTCATCAGGCTGGGGTGTTCTGCACCGGGCAAAAGACGGGTAATTTCCTCGATCGCATTGCGCGGGGCGTGCAACATGACGTACTTGCTTTCGGCCGCCTGTAATACACCGTCCAGGCGCGCCAGCAGGCGATCCAACAGGGTTTGCTTTTCAGCCGGCAAATTGCCCCTCTGCCCATAGAGTGCCGCGGTGCTTTCGAACAACACACCCAACTCGACCAGGTGATTGGCGCGCAGGGTGGTTCCAGTTGATACAAGGTCCGAAATTGCGTCCGCCGTACCCAGGCCCGGTGCAATTTCGACCGAACCGGACAATTTGACCATTGCCGCCTTTATCCCGCGCTGCTGCAACAGGTCTTCGGTCAGGGCCGGGTAGCTGGTCGCAATCCGGCACCCATTCAGATCGGATATTTCCTTGATATTCGACTGCTCGGGAACGGCAATGGACAAGCGGCAGCCTCCAAACTCCAGTCTGCGCAGTTCCTCCAGTTCCCTTGAGTCATCTTCCAGGATAACTTCCCGGGCGGTGTTCTGCCCGACGATACCGAGATCGCAAACACCGTCGAGCAAAATTCGCGGAATGTCATCATCGCGGACCAGCAGCAGGTCGACGGGGAAATCCTGGCCATACCAGTAGAGTTTGTCCTTGCTGCGCACAAAGCGCAGACCGCATTTTTGCAGCAACTCCAGTGAGCGCTCTGAGAGGCGGCCTGATTTCTGTATGGCAATTCTGATTCTGTTCATGACGAGTCCTTTTCCTGCGTTCCTGCTTTTTCACGGCGCATGGCAAGGCGGTAACCGCCTTCGCCCATGTTCAAATACCGGGCCACCCGGCCAATCGTGGTTACACTAACGCCGGTAATGGTGCTTATTTCCCGGTAACTACGGCCTTCCTTCAATAGCGATGCAGTCCACCAGCGATCGACGATTGCCTCGACCTCGGAAGGCGTGCACAGATCCAGTAGAAACTGGCGCACCTCACCCGCTGTTTCGAGGGTCAGGAAAGCCTTGTACAGGGATTCCGCCGCGGCTTTCAATGCCTTTTTTTGCTGCTCACTATGTTGTTTCATGTTGTATCAATGTAATAGCGTGTTAATACATTAAGGCAAGAATAGTTCGATTGCTCAGCCAGTGCAAGCATTATTAGCACTGCCAGGAACTGACTGGCGGGTCGACGCAAATGAAACAGGCTGGCAGGCAAGGCTGCCAATCTGGCCTTGCCGGGGATCAATGATTAAATTTTTGTTTATTGTGCCTATAGTACAACATTATATTAATTACATAAGTACTTGTACTTCATATTATTCTGGTTTATGCTTCACCCAGCCTAGGCGCAGTTGAACCAGTTACCCCTTATTGGGAAGACACGGAAAGTCACATATCAACAGGGGCGCCTCGGCGGCTTTTAACACCCTGGCTAATCAGCCCTATTTTCTCATTCCTCGAAAGATTTTTTATGGCCGATTCACGCCGCAGCGCACTGCTGCGGTCAGGATGGCTTTCGGTGTAGACCACTTCCACCGGTTGCCTGCCCCGGAAATACCGCGCCCGCTTGTCCGGGCTGCGATGCTCTTCGAACCTGCGCTGCACATCGGTGGTAATGCCGGTATACAAGCTGCCGTCACTGGCCTCGATCATGTAAACAAACCACCCCATTGCAAATTCCCTTGTGACCTTGGGGTACTATTATAGTGCGCCTGGGTTATCCGGCCGTGGTGATTGTGGAAAAAATATGAATAAACAGCCCAACTCCGACCATTGCTTTGTCTGCGGCAGGAAGAACCCATCCGGGCTTTACATGCAGTTTTACGATAACGGCAATGACGAAGTGTACAGCGATTACACCGTGGCCAGCCGTTACCAGAGCTATCCGGGTATCGTCCACGGCGGCATACTCGCATCCATGCTCGACGAGGTGGTTGGCCGTGTTGCGATAATCGGCGACCATCATCATTTCATGGTGTCGGTCAGACTTCAGGTGCTTTACCGCCACCCTGTTCCAGTAGAAACACCGCTCAAAATCCGGGGCCGGATCGTGCGTTTGAAGGGCAGGCTCGGCAAGGCCCAGGGGGAGATCATACTGCCGGACGGGACAGTCGCCTGCGAGGCCTCGATAACACTGGCCGATGTCCCGGCCAATATATTGTCGGAAGCCAATTTTGCATTGCTGGATTGGCGCGTAGACCAATAGATATAGCGGCTGCCGCCGTCTTTCCGCTGTCCGGATGGCCGGTTTGAGATGAACTGAGCCATTCACTGGACATTCCGTTTGCCCGAAAAAACTTTTCGCCCCGTCAAGGGTTAGGATAAGACATACCTGCCTGTACGGGTGGGTTTTAGCCTATTTTGCGAGGACCATCAGAATGATTTCTTTACGTATCAATAATAAACCTGTCCAGTTTGATGGCGAACCGGACACACCGTTGCTTTGGGCGCTCAGGGACCACTTCAAACTCACCGGCACAAAGTACGGCTGCGGCATCGGGCAATGCGGATCCTGTACCGTGCACATTGACGGCAAAGCCAGGCGCAGTTGCATGACCACCGTTTCAAACACGGAAGGAAAATCAGTGGTCACGATCGAGGGCCTGGCCAAAGGTGATCAACTCCACCCGGTGCAACAAGCCTGGCTTGAGCAGGATGTACCGCAGTGCGGCTACTGCCAGACCGGGCTGATCATGACGACGGTCGAATTTCTGCAACAACATCCCAAACCCAGCGACGAGGACATCAACGCCAATGTAAAAAATCTTTGCCGCTGCGGAACCTATGTCCGCGTTCGCAAGGCCATCCACAGGGCGGCCGAACTGTCGGCGCAGGAGAAGTGACTTGAGAATAAAAAATCACACTTCTTCACAAACCCCGGCCGACCTTTCCCGCCGCCGCTTTATCATTGCCGGCAGCACAATCACCGGCAGCCTGCTGTTAGGTATACCCCTCGTATCGGTTGCTGCAAATGGCGCTGCCTCGAACGAAAGCTCACGGATCGGATTTTTCATCAACATACTTGAAAACGGTGATGTCATCATCGGCAACGCACAGCCGGAAATTGGACAGGGCCTGCGCACGACACTACCAATGCTGGTATCCGAGGAACTGGATATCAGCTGGGATAAGGTACGTATCGAGTCCATGCCGCTGGGTATTGTAAAAACCGCGGATGGCTACACGTGGAAGTACGGCGGCCAGGGTGTGGGCGGCAGCACCGGGCTTACCAGGAACTGGACATTCCAGCGCGAGGTCGGCGCAACGGGCCGCTTGATGCTGATGCAGGCCGCCGCACAGATGTGGAACGTACCACTGGAGCAATGCAGCACGAAGCCCGGCATGGTGGTCTGCGAGCCGGCCGGCAAACAGGCTGGCTATGGTGAACTGGTCAAACTGGCCTCCACCCTGCCCCTGCCTGAAACAGCCCCCGCGCTCAAGCCCATGGATCAATACCGCATCGTCGGCAAGCCAAAGCACAACAAGGAAGTCAGGGACATTATTACCGGCAAGGCGAAATTTGGCAGCGATACACAAATGCCGGGTATGCGTTACGCCGTGATACTCCGCTCGCCCGTGCTCAATGGCACCGTGGCCGGTTTTGACGACAGTGCTGCAAGAGCCGTCAAAGGTGTACTGGATGTCTTCCCCGTCGAGGGTCCTGCGCCCGGTGCGCCCTACCACATACTGGCCCATGGCGTTGCGGTAGTCGCAAACTCAACCTGGGCCGCGATCAAAGGCCGCAAGGCCCTGAAAGTGGAGTGGTCTCAAAGCCCAAACCAGGATGACAGCAGTGAAAAATTCTGGCAACAGAACCGTGAAATGCTGGCAACACAGGGTCAGGTCGTGCATGACCAGGGTGACTTTCCCACGGCGCTTGCTGCGGCCCATAGCGTGGTCAAGCATACCTACGAGGTCCCGTTTGTATCCCATGCACCGCTCGAACCGCAAAACTGCTACGCCTGGGTGCAGGATGACAAGGCCCACATCATTGCCCCCACCCAGTCGCCCAGCGGCGCATCGCGCTCGGCAAATGCGGTTACCGGTCTTGACCGCCTGGATATCAAGGTTGAAATGTCCCGTGTCGGCGGAGCTTTCGGGCGCAGGCTGACCACTGACTACGTTGCCGAGGTCTGCATCATCTCCAAGAAAACCGGCTGGCCAATCCAGCTCGTGTGGACCCGTGACGACGACATCCGGAATGATTTCTACCGCCCCGGCGGCACACATGAATTGATTGCCGGGCTTGATGACAAGGGCCAGGTCACGGCTTGGAGCCAGCGGCTCGCCAGCGGCAGTAAATATTACAGGCGCCCCGACATGAAGGATGAAGACCTGTGGAAACCTGAGCTGTACGTGGATGACTTCCCCAGGGCCATGGTGGAGAATTTCCGGCTCGAGTATTTCCATAATTTCATTGGCTTGCCGCGTGGTTCGTGGCGAGGGCCGGCCCACGTGGTCAATGCATTTGTGATCCAGAGTTTCCTGGATGAGGTTGCCCATGAAACCGGCCAGGATCCGCTGGCGCTGAGACTGGAGCTTCTTGGCCGCATTGAAGAGCAGCCATATGGAAACCATGGCGGCCCCACGATGACACCCGGGCGTCTTTCAAGGTTGCTGAAATTTGTCAGCGAGCGAATCGATTACAGCAGACCTCGCCCGAAAGGCCGTGGTGTGGGCATTGCTGCACATTTCACCTTTGGAGGTTATGCCGCGCATGCCATTGAAGTCTCGGTAGACAGCAAGGGCGAATTCACCATAGAACGGATCGTGGCAGCGATCGACTGTGGTTTTGCAGTTAATCCGAATGCCGTGGAAGCCCAGTTACAGGGCGCAACCATAGACGGCCTCAGCACAGCGCTTGAACTCGAGATCACGGTCAACGAAGGAAGAGTCGTCCAAAAGAATTTTAACAATTATCCGTTGATGAAAATCGACCGTGTTCCGGCATTGTTCGAAGCCCACGTAATGAACTATGACGATACGCCAACCGGGGTTGGTGAGATTGGCGTTCCACCGGCGGCACCAGCGCTGACCAACGCCATTTTTGCCGCCACCGGGGTACGCATTCGCAAGCTGCCAATAGCAGATCAATTGCGCGAGAAAATGACAGCCTGAACGGCTGTAGAACCGGCGAACACTTGGTGGTAGGCTGCATCCATGCATCTGGGCCTGTCAGCATTACTCGATTTTTATCGCCAACACCAGGCAGATGATGCCTTGGTGCTGGGCACGATAATCGCCACCGAGGGCTCCACCTATCGAAAACCCGGTGCCATGATGCTGATTGCCGCTGACAACAGCTATTGCGGTCTTATATCGGGCGGATGCCTCGAGGCAGATCTTGCCGCGCAGGCAAAAGGGGTATTCAAGGACGGCACTACCCGCCAGGTGTGCTACGACATGAGCCATGGCGAGGATTTTGCCTGGGGGCTCGGTTTGGGCTGCGATGGCGTTATTCACCTGATGTTGCAGCGTCTGGACCGGGAGAATCGCTTCGGTTTCCTGGAAACACTCGAGCAAGCATGGAAGGCCAAAAGCAACGGCCTGTTAAGCCTGGTGACAAGCAGTGACGATACCCATCACCAAACCGGTAGTTTCGCCCTACATTGCGGTGATGAATTGTCCACGGGTGATACCCTGCTGATAAATGGCCTCCACTCTGCGGAGAGACGCCGGGTTTCCGGCGGGCACGATATGTCCCGGCGTTACTGGCACGATGACATCGAAACGGCCGACGGCAAAGTGCAGGTCTTGATGATTCCGATCATGCCGCCGCCCAGCGTCCTGGTTTGCGGCGCCGGTCATGATGCCGTGCCGGTTGCCAGGTTGGCGAACGAAATGGGCTGGAACTGCCTGATCGCAGATCACCGGCCCGGTTTTGCCCGCACGGACCGGTTTCCTGCCAACTGTGATATCCGGGTGCTCCAGCCCACCGAACTCAAAGATAGCATCACACTCGAAAAACTGGATGCAGTGGTATTGATGACCCACCACCTCGGCCACGATCGTCAGTACCTGTCACAGGTCGTTGAGGCAGGCGTTCCATACATTGGCCTGCTGGGCCCGCGTGCCCGCCGGGATCGCCTGCTCAGGGAAATCGGCGCGGAGAATGTACATGTTTACGGGCCGGCGGGACTGAACATCGGTGCGGAAATGCCCGAATCCATAGCGCTGGCCATCATCGCCGAGATCCATGCCTTTCTGAACCGCCGTGACGGCAGCATGCTGACCTCTTCCGGCGAATAATTTCAACTCCATGAATTCCCTCTCACTGAGCGTACTCATCCCTGCCGCGGGATCCAGTGAACGTCTGGGCCAGGCAAAACAGCTGGTTTGCTACAAAGGGCAAACATTGATCCAGAATGCAATAAGCCTGGCATCTTCAGTGGACCCTGGTGAAATCATCGTAATAACGGGCGCCAATGCCGAGGCGGTTAAAGCAGCGGTTCAACAAGAACCCACACGCTGGATACATAATCCGCGTTGGTCAACGGGAATGGGTGGTTCGATTGCGCTGGGCGCTTCTGCCCTCGGCCCGGATTCGTCCAGCCTGCTTGTCCTGCTATGCGACCAATGGCGCTTGAAAAAACGGGAATTACAAAAATTGATTGTGGCCTGGCGATCAGACCCGGAGCGAATCGTTGTTGCCCGGGCAGAAGGCAAATACATGCCGCCGGTTATATTCCCCAGTGGCTGTTTTGAAGAATTGTGTCAACTGACCGGAGACCAGGGTGCACGAAAAGTAATCGAAAATCACCCTGACTTAATCACGCCAGTGCAAATTGAAAATGCCGCTTTTGACCTGAACACGCAAACACAGCTTGAAACACTGAAAGCACACCAGGAAACGTAGCAACGCACATCGCACGATTACGCTGTAGGAGCGACGCTCGCGTCGCTCCTACAGTAAATCCTTAGCCGCAACCACCGCTGGTGGGTGCACGCTTCAATTCCAGGATAATCTTTGGCTCGTATTTCAAATCCAGGAAATGGGGATCGGGCTCCGCTGCCTCGTGCCTTGACCCCGTGGCCGCATTGAACCTGTAAGCCAGCTGATCAGGCTGCGGGTTCGGAACCTTGTCATCCTCGCTGATAGTGTGGCCTGCATAGGTTTCGAGCCAGGCATTGATTCCGCCTTCCAGGATATAGACATTGGGCACGCTTTCAGCCTTCAGTATCTTCCAGGCCTCGGTTGCAGCTTCCTCGTCATTACTCATCGTTACAAAGACGGTATTGGCAAGTTCCAGTTGCAGTTCGCCGGCTTTGTCTTCAACCTTATCCAGCGGCAGGTGAACCGCACCACGCAGGTGAAACTGGTTGTAGTAGGTCTCGTTACGAATATCCAGCGGGATGACCTTGATCTTTGAATCATTCATATACGTCAACAACTCGGCTGGCGCTATTTGCACCTCGCGCTGATCAAGTTTTGCCTGGCTTTCCGCCGCAATTGCCTGCCAGCGGTCCGCATTGCTGGGCTGTCCCATGACCAGCGTACCCGCGGCCAGTGCAACCAGCGCTACTGCCGCCGGCTTGCTCCATCCGGGCAGCTTAGGTTGAGGGGCTTTGTTGACCACGGCTTCAACTTTTTCCGCCAACAGGAAAAGCGCGAGTGCCACGACGACAATACTGATCACGACGGCGCCGTAGCTGACACCGAACAACTCGGGCAGTGTAAAGCGGCCCATGTAAGAACTTTCAAAGAACACGCCAAAGTCACCTACGGTCTCACCGAACAGGTAAATCCCAAACAGGACACCAAAGACAAACATGACTGCGTCGAGTTTGCCGGTGGCCAGCCCTACCAGGGAGGTTCCGGGGCAAAATCCGCCGATGATAAAACCGACACCCATGATCAGGCCGCCAACGATACCCGGCCATAGGTATGTGGGTGGAACCCAGACCAGGTTATAGTCGAGAAGACCCAGCGCGGAGGTCAGAAATACCAGTGTCATCGCGACGATAATCGCCGTGAACATGACCTTGAATACCCGCATGTCTTTGAAGTAAAACTGGGCAGCCAGCAGTTTTGAATTACCAAAACCGGCGCTCTCAAGCGTCATACCAAATGCGATACCGACGAGAGCGTAAACACCGTAAGAACCCCAGTGGCCAAACAGGTCAGCGAGTGGAAGAGGAAAAGTTGCCATGATGGTTCTCCTTAATTCCAGAACTTACGGAAGAAGTAAGCCAGCGCGTAGGCACCGGCAAATACCGCAAACATGAATGCCCAACTGCCGACTGACAGCACGGCGCCGCCCGAAAGGGCCTGTCCGGACGTACAGCCTCTTGCAAGGCGCGCACCGTAACCCATGAAGGCACCGCCGATAAAGGCCATGACCCAGCGGGTACCGGTTCCAATCTGCGGGCCTTTATTGGTTTCGACTTTCACACGTCTGCCGATCAAGCCGGAAATCAGACCGCCAAAGACCGTGCCGACGGTAAGGAATACAATCCAGCTATCCAGCGGGTTGGCGTTGCCGCCAGCCATCTTCAACAGGTAGGCCACCTGGTCGATATGTTCCGGGTTGACCGCATTTTGCACGTATACCAGCAAACGGTTCAGGCCGCCCGAAGCGCCCAGGCCGGATCCGGTTATGAAAAACGCCAGGAACAGCACGACACCCAGTATCGTTCCTGCCAGGTAGGGGTTTAAATAGGGCTTTGCCCCGCTATGTTGACTCATTTTGACTCTCCTTCCAGACTGCCAGGCTGTTGGCCGTCCGTGTGTTTCTCTACATCATCCCAGCCGCCGATCATGGACTTGATGCCCGCAGTCGGTGAGTGGCCGGTTGTAGTCAGGTAAACATGCATAACGATAAAGGTTGCAAATGCCCACGCGACCAGCGTGTGCACCAGTGCCAGTGCAGGCAAGCCACCCAGTTCTGCGGCAATATGAGGCCAGCGCTGCAGGCCCCAGATCAGCACACCGGTAATCACCTGTGCAGGCAACAGGATATTCAGAATCGCCAGGTAGGTGATCTGCTGCAACGGGTTCAGCTTGTTGGTCTTGGTTTTTTCCAACGGGTGGGCAGCACCGGCAAATATACCCTTGCTGTAATACATCGCCTGGCTCATCGCACGCCTGAAGAAATTCTTGGGTTCAGGCAGGTATTGCCGTATTTGACCACTGGCAAGATGATAAAACAGTGCCAGGGCGGCATTGATCAACAGGATAAAGCCAAGCACATTATGTATGTTGACAACGTAAGGGAAACTGAACATACCAAAAAAGTGCGGCTTGTGGATGATCAGACCTGTAAACAACAGCGTCAGGATGGCGAGTGCCTGTAACCAGTGCCAAATTCTTTCGTATGCGTCATACATATGGACACGTTCGTATTCCTTTTCAACAGGTCCACGGCGGCGTGAAGCAATATACCGGGCTACCGCGTGACCACTTACGCCGAGGGTAATAGCCAGGAACATCAGCATTCCCAGCAGGTCCACCCAGGATTCGCCGTGCAGGCCGATGATGTAAAAACCGGCGCTGCGGCTGTCGGGGGTAAAGCTCGTGTCGCCGGCTGGACCGCCCTGGACATTACCGGAAAAGTTGACGCTCGCATAAGAAATCTTCTGCGCTTGTGTATCCCCGGGTGTGTAGTCAGAAAGTGTGAACGGTGCTGCCAATATCGAATCGCGGTCATGGCAGGTTGAACACTCACTGGTCGCCCTCTCGCCATTGACGACATTGTGGTTGATAGAAAACGGCGTGATGTCACCCTGTGTTTGCAGGTTGGTCAGCCCTGTTGCTGCCAGACGCATTTTGACCGCGCTCACACGGGCTTCGCTATCCAGGCGCAGTTCTTCACCGGTCAATTGTCCATCACCATTGTCGTCCAGCGCAGCTACGATATCGGGGTGGTAACGTTCACCCGCAAACAACGCCTGTTCAAGCTGTTCCCTGCTCACTGGCATGGCCGGGTCACCGGCGGTCCAGTACCAGGTCGTCACAAGGTTGAAAGGCGCCAGCCGGAAATCACCATCGGCATTCGCCCTCGGCAAAATCAACGGCCTGAATCCTTCGATCAGGCTGTCGACCGCCACCGGGTCGCCTTCAACATTACGGTATTTCCTGATCGGCTGTGCCTCACTGTCCAGCATGGTCCAGTCAACGCTTTGCAAACCGGGTCCAAACAGTTTTGGTATATGGCAGGATTCACAGGCCAGTGAAGTGAAGTGTCTTTGTTTGTACGGAAGCCAGTCATGGACGTTTTCAGCGTTATGACAGGTTTCACAGCGCCGCAGGCTGTTCTCGGAATTTGCAGCAGCCAGGCCCAGCGTGGACTTGCCCTTGGCAAACTGGTGCAATGGCCGGACCAGGTATTCCGAATTGGTCAACCGGCGCGGGTCGAAATCAAGATGAACCGGACGGCTCTCACCACGCTGTTGGAAATACACGGGGTTGTTCAAAGAGTAATGGCAGTTCACGCAACCGACGACGCGATCAGTGTGGACATCGAACGGGTAATCAAGCTCCTCTTTACCGGAGATATTCAAACCGCTGTTCAGCAATTTCTGCGGCGAGACGATTTGGCCCGTGCGGTCCGTGTTGTGCCGCATGGACAAATCGGCCGGTATGGTGAAGGGGTCTTCAAGACTGTTGTCGGCCAGGCCATGGCACTGTGAACAGTTTTTATCATTCGGTTTGCGGATATCAAGCAAGCCGTCCTGGAGCGCCCCATTGGCCTGGAATTTTGCAACATCCCACTGCCACTGACCGTCTACCTGCCCAACTATGCCCAGCGATGACAGCGAGGCCGAGTTAGCCCAGCCAAAATCACCACTTTCAATGGCTGCTTGCCGCGCTGAGTGGTCATCTATGGCGGTATGGCAAAGCAGGCAGTCCATCTCGACCAGTCCCGCAACGGGACCCCCGCCGACATGGCGTGATCCGAAGCGTTTCAGCCAGGCTTCCAGGTCGAGGCTGCCGGATGCCGACAGGCCATCCGTGTCATAGGTCAATGGATCCCAACCGCCAAAGTAACCGGGGCCCTGTTGCCAGTCGTGTGCAGTTTCACCCTTCCCTAACTGGCTCGCTCCGGCATCGGCATGGTCACTGTTGGCCATGATATAGGCTGTTTCGTGACAGGCGCCTCCACAACTTGCCATGGTTGACATCGGCAGCCCGCTTTCAATGACTGGGTTGCCATATGCATCCAGGATAGGTACTTCCGGGTGCAGTCCGTTAGCAGCAGCCGGCAGGCTGAATAAGGTCAACAAGGCACAACCCAGGATAACTGCTTTCATGTACTTGCCCATGTTATTCATTGTCAGCACCCTGTTTCATGTCCACGATGCGTTTACGGGTCAAGCTGCCCTGCAGGATTGGGTCGCCGTGGTAACCCAGTGCTTCCCAATCCATTCTGCCGTTCTCGGAGTGACAAGCCTGGCATTGCAGTGCTTTCTCCTTGATGGCTACCATGTGCGTAGATGGCCAGTACATCTCGGTTGCAGCAAAATCGTATGAACCGCTGTAAGGTCTGCCGCTAACTTCCTCGCCGAGGCGGAAAGCCTGGTCCCAGTTGAATTCTTTCCAGAACCCACCCTGGCCGGATGTTACCGGTTGCAGCAGGTATTCGTATTCGACGTCAAAGGGTTGTTTGGCGCGATGAATCTTGAAGGGCCAGATACGGGCATTCGGGTCACGGATATCGCCTCTTGGCGCATTCAGCGCAGTCGTACCGTTGACATTGATCTTGTCACCCATCAGGTAACGGTCAGCAAGTCCATTTGACCAGCGATATTCCGGTTGCAGGTTCTTTTCGTAAATAAAGCTGCCCTTGATCTTCAGGTATTCATGCGTGTCCTCTTCGCGCGTTTCGTCACCGGCAGTCGACCAGTCCCAATGGGTTTTGGTGGCCTGTTTTACCGCAATTTCCGGAACGTGACAGGTCTGGCAGGCCAGCGTGTCGGTGTGCGCGTTGATTCGTTCATCGCTGTGCAGTTTCGGATTGTGGCAATCCCTGCAGGCGATCTGGTTTTCATTGTCCAGGCTGACAGTGGTGGAGCGGCCGCCGATAACGTGGTCATTTGTCTGGTGGCAATCAACACACAGGAAGTTGTATCGTCCCATGTGGACATCGATGCCTTCCGTCGGGAAATACAGGCTTTCATCCAGGTCGCCGTGTTTCACAGCGTTGCCGCCGCCGCCACGGAAGTGGCAGCCACCGCAATTCTGGCGATTTGGAACACCGACGCTTTTTGCCGAAGCCAGTAAATCAACACCTTCCAGCGGCAGCCCGGCTTTACCCTTGCGGTAAGTGCCCGAGTTGTCGTGGCAGGCCAGGCAGTCAATATTGGACTGGTCTTCAAAATCAAAATCTGCATCATCCCATCCATAGCCCGTATGGCAGGCCGTGCAGGATGCCCAGTTGCCCTGGATTCCGATGCAGAAATTGTTGATCGATTTTTTCTTTCCGGTTGTAAAAAGACCTTCCCGTCCTTTAACTTCCACCGGTTCGGATTCCCAGCGCCAGTGCGCAGTGTGCAAAACCTGTTCGCCGGCATCTTCATGGCAGCTAAGACAGGCTGCAGTAACATCCTGGCCGCTTGTGAACTCGCCAAGGCCGTCGAACAGGTCCTTGTGATCCACGTGGGCCGGGCGTTGCGGCATATGCTCCCAGGGCTTGTCGACGACCGTTTCCGGGGTTGAGGTGAAGTACCAGACCGGAACTGCTATCAACAGGATTATCGCGATAAATCCGGGTAGCCAATTACGTTTGCTTGTATTCATTTCATTCCATTACCAGGGTCAAATCCCACCCATTTAAAAATATTAGGTTTTTATAATTTAGAATTTTATAATATAAAGAATAGGACCGGAATAGGCTGTGAATAATTATTCAACCGGTACTTGATCTAGCTCAAGTAGAGTGGCTTAAATAGCCCCTTGCATAGGTATTCAGAGTCATTGCGGCCTGGCGCCATTTCGCCAGGCCGGAGTGAGAGGATATCAGTCCATGTCCGGGCTTAAACCTTTCAATACAATATCAGTATAGCTCACCAGGCCAATGATCTCGCCGTTCTCGATTACCGGCGCCCTGGACAGGCCAAAGTTGTCAAACAAACGCGTGCAATAGCGGATATCCATTTCAGGCGATACCGAAAGTACCGGCTTGGACATGATCTCGTACATATTGACGCGATTCGGGGAATGATCGCGGGCCAATACTTTTTTCGCCATGTCCCTGAACATGACGACACCATATTCGTCGTCATCATGCCGTTTATTTACAATCAGGGTGCGCGTATCCGGGTACTTCATTGATCTCAATGCCTCACCCACGGTCTGCATGCCGTCGACGACATCCACCTCCGACTTCATTACATCCCGCACGCGAATTATTTTGTCCAGTCTTCTCATAATCTGTCCTCTACGGCCTCGGCCAATGCTTCAATCTGGTGGCGCACGCCGATGGCGTCTTCAACATCAATCTGGAAGGCTATACCAGTACCGGGTGTTTCATCAAATTCCCCGGCAATGGCCACCTGCTCCATGATCTCCCTGCTCATGTGTTCCTCGGCCAGCATCAGGATGACATCAACCTGGCTGTCGATACTCAGGCCCAGGAATGTCTTGGTGGGATTAACACCCTCTCCGCGTGCCTGGTTCAGGACTGTACACCCGGTTGTTCCCGCCTCGCGGGCTGCATCCAGAATTTTTTGGGTGCGCACGTCCTCGGACATGATAATTATAAGTTTAAAGTGCATGTTGATACCTCACTACTCAGTAATTTCTACTCTTCGTTACGGCGTTTCAAACGCCGGGATTTCCATTCGCCCAGTTGCGCGTAGGCCATAACCGTC
>CALBDB010000115.1 GCA_937927755.1 uncultured Lysobacterales bacterium | reverse complement strand
TGCTTGCTGGGGTCCGCGGTGAAATTGGCTTCAACGAGTGTGTTGTCGCGGACAACATAACCAGCATCCGGCACAGCACCACCCTGGATGATGCGGGCTCCCCAAAGCATGTAGTTTCTGTTGTAGTTACTGGCCTCAAGTGTAGTAGTGAAACCGTCGATAACAAAAGTAAGGTTATCTGTGGGAGCAAATTCCAGGGTGACCTGTCCACCTATACGCTCACGCTCCTGTTCGAAAAGTGCGGAGCCGATCAGGGTTGGATAAAATACTCCCTCAAGATCCGGGTGAGCGACTGCAGCAGCGTCGGTGCCGGAAATAACGTTGTAACCCAATATTTCCTGGCCGTCACGACGCAGGTGACGTGTCTGGCTAAAGGCCTGCACCATGATTCCAACCGTGGCGTCTGCATTTTTCCAGTTAAGCAATGCTGACAACTGGGGGTCAGTTTCACTTGGTAGTTCGGCATAAACCGCACCGATATTGCCACTGAAGGTAACGCCGTCATCAAAATTAAGTGGGCTGTGAGTGATAATGTCTACACTACCGGTCAGACCACCTTCTACCAATTTCGCTTCATAAGCTTTACGTACGACGACCTGCTCGACCAATTCAGATGGCAGCAGTGAGTAGCTCACGCTGCGGCCAACGGTGCCAGTCTGGTTAAGTACAAACCAGTCACCGGAAGCGATGTTGTGGCCATTAACAAGGGTCTGCGTATAACTTGGGCTAGTGCCGCGCATGCTTACCCGGTCGTTTTCGTCGAAGGCGCCTTCATTGGCGCTTGCCGCACTGATGGTCACACCCGGAACGCGTTGTAGCGAATCAGCGATGTTCCTGTCGGGCATCTTGCCGATGTCTTCAGAGGAAATCACATCAACATGTGATTCAGAGTCACGTTTGGCATCCAGCGAACGCTGTAAGCTGGCGCGAATGCCCGTGACAATGACTTCTTCAAGGACTCCCTCGTTGTTTTCATTTCCTGGAGCCGCATCCTGCGACCACACCATGTCAACATTAGCAAAAAGTGCAATGGCGATTGCAGCGCTTAATACTGTGCTTTTTTTCAATTTCATAACCCTGCCCTATTGGATTTCGGATTTGTTTATTCGTAATTTCGCAAACTGGTTACAACCAATTTGATAAAACTATATAACCAATTCAAACCAATTGCCAGTGCTGTATTTAAAAAAATTATTAAAATTTATATATCTGTTTGAATTATATTGTTTTTATCGAATTATCTAATTTAACGCTAAATTAATGTTGGCATTATTGGTTATATATTGGTTATAGTTACGTTGTGGAAATGAAAGAATCTATCATACCAGTGAAGCGGATGAGCCCAATGTTCAGAAAAGTAGACAGCGAACAACAGCAACCCCTGTACCGCCAGGTGCAGGAGGCCATTCGGGAAGCCATTGCGGATCGAAGTCTACGCCCGGACGACGCACTGCCACCGGAGCGCGAGCTCTCAACAGCATTTGGAGTTTCGCGAATTACCATCCGAAAAGCCATTGAGGAACTGGTCAACGAAGGTGTACTCGATACTCATCATGGATCAGGGACTTTTGTCAGGTCCAAGGTTGAAAAGAACTTTGCCCAGTTGACCTCCTTTTCTGAAGAGATGGGCGCCCGCGGCATGACACCCAGTAGTGTCTGGCTCAACCGCACATCGGGTAGTGTCCTGCCTGAAGAAGCGCTCACTCTGAGAGCGAGTCCGGGTACAGCGGTCTATCGGTTCAGCCGCATCCGGCTGGCCGATGACGCACCCATGTCAATTGAATATACGACTATTCTCGCCAGCTGCCTGCCGTCCGTTGAAGCGGTTGACCGATCTTTGTACGAAGCTTTGCATAAAACCGGTCACAGGCCAGTGAGGGCGCTGCAAAGACTGAGCGCACTGATACTAAACAGCGAACAGGCTGAGCTACTGGGAGCATCTACAGGAGATGCCGGTCTGCTGGTTGAGCGTGTCGGGTTTAATAAAAATGGCACTGCTATCGAATACTCACAGTCTTACTACCGTGGAGACACTTACGACTTTGTTGCCGAGCTGAGTATCTCGGAGTAACTACACAGAACAATGAACTCAAACAATTTACCAACCAAGATGTTTACCGAGGCTTCCGAGTCACCCGCCGTGGTTCAGAAACAATTAGACCTCAATGCAAATACCGTTCGGAGAATCGGCCGCAAGCTGAAACAACTGAAACCGGGTTTTATTCTCACCTGCGCCAGGGGCAGTTCCGATCATGCGGCAACATACGCTAAATACCTGCTCGAAACCCATACGGGATTGTTTGTAGCGTCAGTGGGGCCGTCCGTACACTCCGTTTATAACTCACCAATGAATTTTTCGGGCTGCGTTTGCCTACTGATTTCGCAATCCGGAGCCAGTCCGGACCTGTTGTCCGTGGCTTCAGCAGCACGAAAAGGCGGGGCTTACGTTATCGCGCTGGTGAACGTGGCAGATTCTCCGTTGGCAAACCTGGCCGACGAGGTACTTGAATTGCATGCAGGTGCGGAAACCAGTGTCGCCGCAACAAAGTCATTCATCGCATCTATCGCCGCAGTTATTCAGCTGCTGACAGCGTGGCACGAAGACCCTGATCTGCTGAGATCTCTTCACGATGCACCACTATCACTGCAAAAAGCGTGGGAAGCTGACTGGTCTGCAGCCATCGAGCCAATTTCGAAGTCCCGTGACCTGTTCGTGCTGGGCCGCGGCCTGGGCCTGGGTGTTGCCTACGAGGCAGCACTCAAGTTCAAGGAAGTTTGTGGCCTGCATGCCGAGGGACTGAGCTCAGCAGAAGTTCTGCACGGTCCGGTAACCATCGCGCAAACGGAGTTTCCGGTACTGGTACTGGCGCAGAATGACCAAACCCTCTCGGGTGTCCAGGACCTGATAGGCCAGTTGGCTCAACGTGACGTTTCATTAATAACGGCTGGTGTATACCATGATCGAGCGATAAACCTGCCCACGCATCGTGACCATCCGGCCATTGAGCCGATGTTGCGAATCCTGAGTTTTTACCGGATGGCCAACCGGCTTTCGCTACAACTCGGACTCAATCCTGATCACCCACCCTATCTACAGAAAGTCACTGCTACCCTGTAGTGCTAAGCGATGGAAATTAAATGACATCAATTGCCTACACTAACGGTCGTGTCTTAAACCAGGGAAAGGTGGAAGATAATCTCGCCATCATCGTGACCGGCACACAGATCGAAGCTGTCATCGAACCCGGGCACGCCATCGCTGAAGACATCAAGACAATTGACCTTGAAGGCAACTACGTATTGCCGGGGTTTATCGACACGCAAGTCAATGGTGGTGGTGGCGTACTGTTCAATGATTCTCCCGATGTGGCGGGTATCCGGGCAATGGGCGAGGCCCATTATCAATTCGGCACAACCGGATTTCTGCCCACGCTGATAAGTGACGAGCTTGATGTGATCCGGCAAGGCGTCAGTGCTGTCAAAGAGGCAATTAACCAGGGTGTCCCGGGGGTACTCGGGATACATATCGAGGGTCCTTTTCTCGCCCACGACCGGCGTGGCGTGCATGACGCCCAGAAACTGCAACAGCTGACCCATGAAATAATCAATGCGCTGGAACCGCTCAGGTCAGGGCAGACATTATTGACCCTGGCACCGGAAACGGTTTCGCCTGACATGATCCGATCACTGACAGAAAAGGGCTTTATTGTCTGTGGAGGGCACAGCAATGCCCGCTATGAGCAGGTAAACGCGGCCATAGAAAATGGGCTTCGTGGGTTTACCCATTTATTCAATGCCATGTCACAACTCACCGCAAGAGAACCGGGTATGGTTGGTGCAGCCCTTGAGAGCAAAAATACCTGGTGCGGAATCATTGCGGATAATCATCATGTATCACCCGTCTCTCTCAAGCTGGCCTATCGATGCAAGGGTCCGGAAAGGCTCATGCTTGTAACAGATGCCATGCCTCCGGTGGGTTCCAGCCAGAGTGAGTTTTCGTTGTTGGGTAAAAAGGTCAGGGTATCCGACGGTGTCTGCCGGGATCCCGACGGCACACTGGCAGGAACCGCCCTGGACATGGCCAGCGCCGTCAGAAATATCATCGAAGACACCGGGTGTAGCATACCGGAAGCCAGCTGCATGGCCAGCGCCAGCCCTGCCGTGTTCCTGGGTCAGCAAGCTGACCGTGGAACCATCGAAGCCGGCAAGCGCGCAGACCTTGTCATTATCAACGAAAAACTCGAAGTCCTCACGACGCTGATCGGTGGAAAAGTAGTGTTTGCCGGCAAATAGCACTACCGGAGAATCTAAACGGGGTGGTGAGCCCGGAAGAGTTCCGGGCCCACTATTGTCACAAACCAGATGATCAGCGGACTTTTCTACCCGGTGTCCAGGGCACACCGATCGCATCAGCATCTGTTTCGAGCTTATCAAGCGTAGCGCCAATGGCTTCCAGGTCTGCAAGGACAGATGCAAACTCCTGCTTTGCAATGTCCATTGACCACTTATAGGTTCCGGGCACATCGAACTGTGAGTTCCAGTGCCAGAAAAGCATGTCCACGCGCTGGCTTACCGACCAGGGCGCCGCTTCGTTACGCGATGTCACTGAGCTGTCGCCTTTCAGTTTGACTTTGATCTCGTCCAGGCTGGCCTGGATGCCATCCAGTCGCTGCTGCAAGGGTTCGATGTCTGCCGTGGTGCGGGCAAATGACTTCCTCAGGTGCGCCACACGGTTGCCGAGATCAGCAAAAACCTTTCCGGCTGCGGTGACAGACTGTGATAAAGCCACGGTCTCGTTCTGGAACGCCAGCACTTGCTCCGGTGTGCTTGAATGTTCCGGGCTGTGCTCCAACCGCTTGACGTTGAAAGACTGCGTACCAAGCGCCGCCAGTTCGCCGCCATGGCGCTTGTACAGCGTAGCCGTGAAGGCGCCCGGGACAACCAGCGGGCCAACCGGATCCTGATCCCAGGGCATCAGGTCTTTCTTTGTGTGCAAATCCACCAGTGATGGATCGGGCAGCCGCAGGTTCCAGGCAATTCTGTGCAGACCCTTGTCAACCGGTCCATCAACGCGTTGAACAACGTTACCCGACTCGTCTTTTATTTCGACAAACACGGCGGGGTCCTGTTGCCGGTCCTCGGTTCGCAAAGCATCCCAGCTGGGATAAGGGGTATCGCCCCGCTCAAGTTCGATCTTGCGCTCTTTCTCACGGCGTTGCTGCTTGAGGGTTTTCAGCCCGTCACGCAGATAGTAAGTGAGGATAGCACCAAATGGCGGGTTTTCAGAGACGAACAACTCGGCTCCGTTTGAGTCGAAGGTTGAGTTATTCTCGATATAAAGCCAGGCATCCTTGACCGGGAAGAAGGTGGCTTCATTGTTCTTCAATGTGCCGGCACCAGTGCGTAGCGGTGAATAATCATCCAGAATGTAGATCGAGCGGCCAAAAGTGCCAACGACCAGGTCACTTTCGCGTTCCTGGATTTCCAGGTCCCGCACGGCGATGGTGGGGAAATTGCCGGTCATCTTGTGCCAGGACGCACCGCCGTCCTGGGTAAAGAATAGTCCAAACTCGGTGCCAACAAACAGCAGGTCCGGATCTGCGTGGTCACCGGTAATGGTATGGGCCGAACCGCGTTCCGGCAGGTTGCTGGCGATCGGCTTCCAGCTCTTGCCACGGTTTTCAGTCTTGAAGACATAAGGTTTGTAGTCACCACGCTTGTGATTGTCAAACACGGCATACGCCACGTCAGCGTCGTGCCAGGAGACGAAAATGTCTTCCACCAGGGTCGGCTCGGTCAAGCCGGGGAACTTCTCCACGCGGGTCCAGTTCTCGCCATTGTCCTCGCTGATATTGATGACACCATCGTCCGTCCCAACAAAAAGCAGCCCCTGCTGTATCGGGCTTTCGGCGATTGCAATGGCAGCACCCCAACGCGAGGTCGAGTCATTCTTGGCAACCGAATCCACCGACCAGACCCGGCCCTCAATTTGTAACTTGTTGCGATCGATCTGGCGGGTCAGGTTGGGACTGATCTTGCGCCAGTTGTCACCGCGGTCGTCAGAAGCAAAAAGGTACTCTGTACCATAGTAAATACGCTTTGAGTTGTGCGGGCTGATCAGCAACGGGGTGCTCCAGTTGAAGTTGTAATCCGTCTCGCCGCTTTCCGGGAACGGCATGATATAAACGTGTTCACCCGTACGCCTGTCCCAACGGGCCAGGCCGCCGTACTGGAACTGCGTGTAGACGATGTTTGGGTCTTCCGGGTCGATCTGGGCTTCATAGCCGTCACCGCCAATCGTCATGTACCAGTCCGAACTGGCGACTCCCCTTTTGTTGATGGTCCGGCTTGGCACGCCCATGGAGTTGTTGTCCTGGGTGCCGCCGTAAACATTGTAGAAAGGTTCGTCGTTATCGGGTTCGATGCGGTAAAACTGGCCGAGGGGCAGGTTTTGTATGTGACGGAATACCTGTCCACGGTCCCAGGTCTCATAGACGCCGCCGTCACCACCGATATAGAAGTGGTCAGTGTTGTCCGGGTCGATCCAGATGGCATGGTCGTCCACGTGACGTTTATCGAGGCCGATTCTTGACCATGTTTTCCCGCCATCTTCAGAGACATGCGTCAGGGTGTCCGGGGAATAAACCCGATCGGGGTTTTGCGGATCCACGACCAGTTCACTGTAGTACTGTGGACTCGTTACCATGTGGGACGAACGTTTCTCCCAGTTTTCACCAAAGTCGGTGGACCGGTAAACCCCCTTCTCATCTTCGCTACCCTCGATGATGGCGTAGACCGTGCCGGGTGACGATGGCGCGCCGGCCAGACCAATACGGCCCACGTCGTTCTTGGACGGTAACCCGGAGGTGATCTTCCGCCAGTTTTCACCGCCATCGTTTGATTTGTAGATTGCGCTGCCGGGCCCGCCATCGAGCAGCGCCCAGATTCGACGATGACGCTGGTAGGTGGAGACGATCAGGTGGTCCGGGTTGTTCGGGTGAATTACCATTTCATTGGCGCCGGTGAACTCATCAACTTCAAGAATTTTCTTCCAGCTTTCACCGCCGTCCATCGACTTGTACAGACCGCGGTCCCCGCCGGATGACCACAATGGCCCTTGTGCTGTCACGTAAACGATTTTTGAATCGCGTGGGTCGAACTTGATCTGGCCAATGTGCCCTGAGTCCTTCAGACCGACATTCTTCCAGGTTTTACCACCGTCGATGGATTTGTAAACACCGTCTCCATAGCCCACGCTGCGTTGGCTGTTGTTCTCGCCGGTACCTACCCAGACCTCTTCCGGGTTATCGGGGTTGAGGGCTATCCAACCGGTGGCATAAGCGCCTTCATTATCAAAAATCGGGGCCCAGGTCGTTCCGCGGTTGGTGGTTTTCCACACGCCGCTCGAGGCCGTCGCTACATAAAAAATGTTACGGCTCTCGGGATGGAAGGCAAAATCGGAAATGCGGCCGGAAATCACTGCGGCGCCCAGGCTACGCAGAGCGATGCCCGCCAGAGGGTGAGCCTCGTCGGACTCGGCTTTTTCGGCAGCCATGCTCACCGGCGTCAACATCAGTCCGGCAATGACCGCCAGGATAATCAGGAAATACTGTTTTTGCTTCACGGATTTTCTCCCAGGAACATAAAAAATAAACGCGCTAGCTATCATGAATAATTAGCGACTGTCTGATTCGCTTATAGCTGCTGTGTCTTCATACACGCAAGTGTTTGATTGGTGCCGGAATGATGCCAGTCCGTAATGACTTAAGCAATGGTGTTCATGGCTATCCACCATCAATGCGTGGACCCGCAAATTGTTTTATCCATTGGGGATGCTGCAACCTGGTTTGGCTAAAATTTTCCGGACCAGTTACTTCATCCCCAGCTTTTTGTTGCTGGCCAAAAGCTCTATGGCTTCTTTTAGCCGTTTTTCCGTTGTTTCCGACCTCTTTGCTCCTTGCAACCAGCCAACGTATTGCCTGCGGTAGCCGGGTGCCAGTTGATTGAAATAATCCCACGCTTTCTGATTGGCTTTAAGTCTTTTTTCTATCTCCGGTGACAGGGGTATATCTTTTGATTTGATGGCCTTCAATAACTCATCGTCGTATTCCTGTCTTTGCTCGAAAGCCTTGAGTCCCGCTTCCGTCATCTGGCCGGCCTCTATCAGTTCACCGGCCAGATTTATATTCAACGGCGACCACTTACTGCCCGGTTTGCGCGGCGTGAACCGGTGCATATAGGTCTCGTCATCGATGCTTTTCTTGATGCCGTCGATCCAGCCAAAACACAGGGCTTCCTTTACCGACTCCATGTAAGTGACCGAGGGTTTGCCGGTGTGCTTCTTGAAATAGACCAGCCACACCTCGTTCTCGATGGCGTGGTTGTCCGCCAACCAGGCGCGCCATTCACTGCGGGATGAAGCCTTGATCATCGGGTTATGTATATCAGCACCAGCATTGGCAACAGGCACAGGCCGAGCAGGATCGAAAGAAACATGAGAACTCCCGAAGTTTTAGCCAGGTTGAGTGTCCAGCCCATCCACGGAATCTGTTTCGGCACCCAGGTTCTTGAATCTTTTTTGCTGAAGTAAACGGAAATCCAGCGCGGGCCACCCCAGTTCTCCGCCTTTACCCATTCGGTTTTGTTTATTTCTTGCTGATCCATAGCTGCGGGTCCTCAAAGACCTAGCCGAATACCTTCAACGGCGATATTGAAACCTTTTGATCTAACCAGTTTACTCTCTTGGCTTTCCGCATTTAACAGTGGGTTCGTGTGGTTCAGATGGATGAACCAAACCTTGTTACGTTCCGTTACCGGCAAGGTTGCCAGTGTCTCCATACTCTCAACAACAAAGGGGTGTGGAATTTTTGACATGTCGCGACCCGGCAATTCGCCATCTGCAAAAAATGTCGCGTCGATCAGTGCATAGTCAACGGTCTTTACTAGGCTGGATAAATCGGTCTGCCAATCCGCCCACTTATTGATGTCCGGGATAAATATCGCTGATTTACTCGGGCCATCGATTCGGTAGCCCACGGTCTCTGAGTACTCATCCCGGTGCGGTACCAGGAATGGCGTTACTTTGAGCGCACCAAGTTCCTCGGTTTCTTCATTCTGCAGCGCTTTGAGGATGATATTCCTGTAATTGACCAGTTGGCTCCAAGGGCCATTGCCTGCCAGGTAATCTTTCATCCTCGGCATCGCGTAAACGGGTACGCCGGATGCGCCCATGGCTTCATGCCCGAGGAACATCAAACCAGTGTAGTGACCGATGTGTGCGTGGGTCAGGAATATTCCGTTCAATTCATAACGTTCGGAGGGTGCCTCCACTTCAAGTGCGTACAACTGCGCTGGAAAATCAGGCGTGGCATCGAATATGTATTTTTTGCTGGCCGAGGGGTCAATAAGGCCAAGTGAAACCGCTCCCCGCCTGACCCTGGCATTTTCCCACCCAGGCATACAGTGTTCTTCATAGCACCCCGTTTGGGGGTAACCTGCATCCTGGGCGACCCCCAGGATAAAGATGTATGGATTTCCGCTGTCTGCAGTAACCGCAACACTGCTAATAATTAAGCCCGCTACTGCCGCCGCAAGTTTGAAAATATTCTTCTTCATGCACTCAGTGTACAAACATCTGTCAGTCTTTGTAGCCGACGGTTTTTGACCAATCACGGATCAATCCGATTTCGTCATCGTCAATACCGATGGATTCGAGAAAATCCTGGTGGGCTTCGGGTGACGTTTTTTCAAATTCGATATGCCAGTTTCTCATGCCTTCCTCATCAAGGCCGCTTGCTTTCAATATGGCCACCCATCTTTCCTTGGTGAGTATCCTCGAGTTCTTCTCCGAGGTTTGATTCTCCAATAATTTCAAGATGACCTGTTGTTGGCTTCGCAGCCCCTGGATCTCATTGTTTATTGATGTAAGCCTGCGCTCAAAGGCCGAATTCAAATCACTGCCTTCTTTGCCCAACAATGTTGAAATCGCATCCAGGGACAGGCCTGCACTGCGGAACAGCATGATTCTGTCCATCTTTTCCAGGTCGCTTTCAGAGTAAAGCCTGTAGTTCGATTCACTTCGGCCGCTCGGGGATAAAACCCCGATTTTGTCATAGTAGATAAGCGTGCTTCTCGAAAGAGAATATCTTTTTGCGACTTGCCCGATAGTAAACATCTGCATTTCCATGTGCCTGCATGGAGAGAGGTGGCTGGCCAAAAAAGGGCCAGCCACACCGCGCCATAGATTTTACAAGGCCCGGATACGGCCTATCTCATCACCCGGGGTATTCAGCCATTCAAGGAAAGACTGGTGCCCGTCCGGAAACCTTAATTCAAACTCCCTGTGCCATTTGACCATTGTCGCCTCATCAAGGCCGATCTCCTTGAACAACAGGACCCATTTGTCTTTATCCATCACTTCATTACTCATTTTGCATCTCCTGGTTTAATCATTTTCTGTCAACGGTTGATCACCGTCAGGACCGATTCTGAAGTATGAAGTTGTAGTCAGGTCAAATATATTTTACGACTATTATCGAAGCTCACTGGCTTTTTGGGGCGCTTCAATATTCATTCTGTGGCAAGCCGTCTGTAATCTCATAGTAGTCACCTTTTTCGGCGACGAAAATATGAAACCCCAGCTTTGTATCTGTCGGGGTATCAAATACGCCCATCGAAATTGCAGTCCAGGCGTGTTTTTCTGTATCAATGGGATCAAAGAAGAGAGGTGTACCACAGGTGGCGCAAAATCCCCGTCTCACTTTCTCGGAAGAATGGAACCACTTGATATTCTCAGCACCTTGAATATTCACCGAGGACCGGGGAACTTCAACTGTCACCCCAACATGTCCCGACCACTTACGGCAGTTTGTGCAGTGACATGCTTCGGCAGCTTCCAGGCTGCCTTCGACTTCTAAACTGACCGCCCCACAGAGGCAAGTACCTTTATGCATGTTGATCTCCTGAATTTAAAATTCATAAGCCAGCTCGTAGCTATGTCCGTTTTCATCCTGGGTGATGCGCATAGAGCCCGAGATACCCTCGAGCGCCCCGGTACCTGAGCCTTTCATATCTCCGGTATACTTTTTTTCAATCAGCATACGTCCCGCGGGAAAACCATCATCTTCTTGTGGCTGTAGATCAACCTCGAACGTTCCGTTTGCGGACATCACCGGAACGTTAAGCGCCGTGTCAACACTGTCATCTTGACTACAATCATTATGTTTTCTCCACATTTCGGCATTATGACCTTCAGGGAAGTGGGCACAGGGAATATCATCATAGCCGCGCAGGCGATTGTATTCAGCTAATTGTAGGGTTGAATGACTTGTTAGGTGTTGCCGGTTATATATTTGGCTGCCATTTGCAGCCCAGGGCGTTCGTCATCCCAAATCATGTTAACGATTCGCCAAGTGGCGCCGTCGTTGTAAAACTGAATGCTGTTGATGCCACGTTTGATGAAGTCCGTTCTGTCCACGTCTCGCCAAGCTTCATATGTACTGAATGCGTGTGCAATGTTGCCAAACACCTCAATGATGTTCTGGACTTCAACCTCGAAGAAGGCGCGACCAGCAATGATCTTTTCGAAGTTTTCTGGATAGTCTGCTGCACAAATGACGGTGGCTTTAGAATCTCCGTGTTCGTCAACAGAAGTGCGAATCATGTGCGCGTAGGGCATAAAGAGCTCTGCTTCCCGCTTCCAATCAGGCTGGTGGCCGGCTGGGCCGGAAACTATGGAGTACAGCTCTGTAATCAGGGACTGAATTTGATTTTCTGCGGTCACGATATCGTTCATGGCAATACCTAACGTTTTAGTTAAGTGGCCCAGAAAGGCACAGCCTTTTTGGGTCCGGTGGTGGCGCGCAGCGCCGGAACGAACTTGAGCGATTTGTCATGCAGCCGCGAATTCAACGTGCCGCACGCGATCAAGCTCTGCATGTTGTTTTGCCTGCCAGAGGTCGTAGTGATCCTGCATAGCGAGCCAACTCTCCGCGGACCTGCCCACTGCCTTTGATAACCGTAGTGCCATATCGGGGCTGATCCCACTCTTGCCAGTAATGATCCTGTTTAAAGTAGAAGGCGATACAGCCAGACTATCGGCTAGAGCGCGTGCACTCATGTCGAAGGGCTCTAAATAAACTGTGCGAATAAACTCGCCCGGATGTGGTGGATTGTGCATACCCATTAGTGATAATCCTCGTAATCTAAAACAAAAGCATTCCCTTCTCGGAACTCAAACGTAATTCGCCAGTTGCCACTGACTGAAATTGACCACCGTCCCTTCAGTTTGCCTTTCAGCGTGTGCAACCTAAAACCTGGGATAT